>DHWU01000024.1:0-8584 GCA_002413345.1 Propionibacteriaceae bacterium UBA5174
GGTGAACTGGTCTTCATCAACGGCAAACAGTTCAAGTCGTATCGGGGCATGGGCTCGCTGGGCGCAATGGCCAAGCGTGGCCGCAATGCCAGCTACTCGCGGGATCGCTACTTCCAAGCCGATGTCACCTCTGATGACAAGCTCGTGCCCGAAGGCATCGAAGGCCAAGTTGCCTACCGCGGCCCGCTCGCTGCGGTGGCCTACCAACTGGTCGGCGGCTTGCGGCAGTCGATGTTCTACACCGGTGCCGCCACAATCCCCCAGCTGCACGAGAAGGGACGCTTCGTGCGGATCACCGCGTCCGGACTGCGCGAATCTCACCCGCACGATATTCAGATGACCGTCGAAGCTCCCAACTACTCAACTCAGGACTGAGGCAGATACACCGATGACCATGATCGAGATCGGCCGTTCAAAGCGCGCCCAGCCAGTGTTTGGCTTCGATGACATTGCCATCGTGCCCACCCGCCGCACTCGAGGCATCGAGGAAGTGAACCTGAGCTGGAAGATCGATGCACTCACTTTCGACTTCCCAATCGTTTCGGCCCCGATGGATTCAGTGATGAGCCCCGAAACCGCGATTGCGGTGGGCAAGCTGGGCGGTCTGGGAGTGCTCAACCTCGAGGGCCTGTGGACGCGTTATGCCGACCCCACCCCCCTACTGGCAGAGCTTGCCGGGATCGAGGATCAGGTGGCGGCCACTCGGCGGATGCAGCAGCTCTACTCCGAGCCAATCAAGGCCGAACTGATTACCGAACGAATGCAGCAGATTCGCGAAGCTGGCGTCCCTGTGGCTGGCTCGCTGTCACCCCAGACCTGCGCGGAATACGCCTCAGTGGTGGAGCAGGCTGGCGTGGACTTCTTCGTGATCCGCGGCACCACCGTGTCAGCCGAGCATGTCTCGGGGGTCTGTGAACCGCTGAACCTGAAGGAGTTCATTTACGAACTCGACGTTCCGGTGATCGTGGGCGGCTGCGCCACCTACCAGTCCGCGCTACACCTGATGCGAACCGGTGCGGCCGGCGTCCTGGTCGGTTTCGGCGGTGGGGCCACCAAACGCACCCGCAATGTGCTCGGCGTCGAGGTGCCGATGGCCTCGGCCCTGGCCGATGTGGCCGAAGCTCGGCGCGATTACCTCGACGAGTCCGGGGGCCGATACGTCCATGTGATCGCTGATGGTGCCCTAGGTAAGTCCGGTGACATCGCCAAAGCGATCGCCTGCGGTGCCGATGCGGTGATGGTTGGCTCGCCCTTAGCTCGGGCCATCGAGGCTCCCGGCATGGGTTACCACTGGGGACCAGAAGCTTGGCACGCCACCCTGCCTCGCGGCGAGCGGGTGAAGTTCAGCCCAGTCGGCTCCCTTGAAGAGATCCTGCTCGGACCCTCCTACGTTGCCGATGGCACCATGAACTTGGTCGGCGCGCTGCGGCGAGCGTTGGCCACCACCGGCTACACCGAAGTCAAAGAGTTCCAGCGGGTAGAGGTCGTCGTTCACGCTTAGGCAGGCCGAATGACCACGCTAGACACCGCCTTGGCGGTCGTGACGGTATTACTCACCGGCACGGCCGCGGCACTGCTAATCGCCCTGCGACGATCACAAGTGGCCAGGCGCTGGGCGTTGGCGTCCCGGGCCTCAGCGGTGGAATCGCAACAGAAGTTTGCCGAGCTGGCCGTGGCTGCCGAACGCCTGCGGATTCTGCGCGAGATGCATGATGTGATCGCCCATTCGCTGGCGATCATGATCGCCCAAGCCGATGGCGGCTCCTATGTCAGCGGCGACGCCGAGGCCAGCAAGCGCGCCTTCACTACGATTGCCGAGACCGGACGCGGAGCGCTGGCCGACACCCGCCGAATTCTCGGCATCCTGAAGCACAACGACGAGGCTACCCCCGACCTCGCCCCCACTCCGGACGCCGGGCTGGACGACTTGGCTCGGCAGTATCGCGATGCTGGCTTGGCGATCTCGCTGATTCGCCTCGGCGAGCCTCGCAATCTGCCCTCAGGCACCCGCACCGCGCTGTACCGAATCACCCAAGAGGCCTTAACTAATGTGCTCAAACACGCAGGAGAGCAGGCCACCGTGATTGTGAGTGAGGATTGGCGAGCTGAGGCAGTCGCTCTCACCATTACCAGCTCTGGCGGAGTGCAGGCCAAGGCCACCGATCCGCTGACCGGTGAAGCCCTGCCCGGCCTAGGGTTAGGACTGATCGGCATGCGCGAACGCGCCGAGCTGTTGGGCGGCGAGCTGAGTGCCGGTCCCACCGCCGAAGGTTTTCGGGTGCGCGCCAAGATTCCGTTCCGGTTGGAGGATCCGGTATGACCGAGCCAATAATCCGAGTGGTCCTGGTTGATGATCAGCAACTAGTCAGCGCCGGTCTGGCCATGGTGATCAACGCCCAGACCGACATGACCGTGGTTGGTCAGGCCGCTGGTGGCGCAGCGGCGGTGACGCTGCTGGCTCACCAGGCCTGCGATGTGGTGCTGATGGATGTGCGGATGCCGGAGCTGGACGGAATCGAAGCTACTCGGCAGATCTTGAGCGGGGCCGACGCTGCTGAGCGCACTGCCCCCAAGATCGTGATGCTCACCACCTACGACCTTGATGAATACCTACTCACCGCGATCAGCGCTGGGGCGTCAGGATTCATGTTGAAGAATTCACCGCCAGCTGACCTGTTGACCGCCATTCGCACCGTCCACGCTGGCGATGCAGTGATCGCACCTTCGGCGACTAGACGCCTGCTTGGCCACATCACCTCCGGAGTGCCCACAGCCCCGGATCCGAAGCTGACCTGCCTCACCGAACGCGAGACCGAGGTGCTGGAGCTGATCGCCCAAGGGCTGTCGAATGCGGAGATTTCGGCCAAGCTCTATCTGTCGGAGACCACCGTGAAGACCCACGTGCGCCATCTGCTCAGCAAGCTGCGGCTACGGGATCGGGTGCAGGCAGTGGTCTTCGCCTATGAGTCGGGGTTGGCCCGTCCCCGGACCAACCCCTAACCCCATCCTTGCTACCCCTCAAGCAAGTTTGCCCACCTTCTTGTACCAGTTGCGCTGAACCTTCGCCGAGACTGTCCCCTGCGCCAAGATGTTCTTGCCTGAGCCGCCTTTTAGGAAGTCGCGGCCGCTGCCGCCTTCGAGCAGGTCTTTGCCAGATTGGCCGTAAAGGTAATCCACCCCAGCACCAGCGTCGAGATGGTCGTTGCCAGAGCCACCGTTGAGATAGTCGCTCCCGCCCGCCGCAAAGATGATGTCGTTGCCACCTTCGCCGTACAAATAGTCGTTGCCCGCACCGCCCTTGATCACATCGTTGCCGCCACCAGCATGGACCACATCCGAATCGGCGCCGACGTCGATCTGATCACGGCCACTACCGGTGTAGACGTAGTCCACTCCGGCACCGGCGAAGACGGCGTTGTTTCCATTACCTGCCCGCACCACGTCGGAATCAGCCCCAGCGTCAACAAAGTCATTGCCGGCACCGGCGTAGATGTAATCGACGCCCGAACCCCCGTAGAGCCGGTTCGCGCCATCGCCTGCTTCAATCGTGTCCGAATCAGCCCCGCCATCGATGAAGTCGTTACCGGCTCCGGCATAGACGTAATCCACGCCAGAGCCTCCGTAGACTCGATTGGCTCCACCCTCGGCATAGATCACATCAGAATCGGCCCCGCCATCAATGAAATCGTTACCTGCCCCGGCATAGACGTAATCCACACCATCACCGGCGCAAATCAGATCGTCGCCGCCACCACCTTCAATCACATCGCTGCCACCCAGCCCGACGATCACGTCAGCGCCAGCAGTACCCACCAGGGAGTCACCACCCGCTGTGCCTACGATCGTGGCTGCGCGTCCATTGCAGGTCAGATCGGCCGCCGAACTAGTGCCTGCTGGAACTAAAGCCAGCCCAGCACCGGCAACGAAGGTCACTGCCGCCAGCGACGCATTCCGGATAATTCGCATCTCTTGCCCCCTAATAATTCCCTGCTCGCGGTCGCTGACCGATCCCCCCTAGTCAGCCTTGTAGCGGCAACGCTAACCGGTGACTTTCGCAGCAGTGTCGCGCCAGTGTCGCAATCTTGAGACAACCGTCACCAGCGGCCAGCTCGGCGCCACTGCGATCCCAGCCAGGTCATAATCACCAACCTGATTAGCCGTCCGGGGAGCGTGACCACCATGAAAACCCACGTGCGGCATCTGCTCAGCAAGCTGCGGGTACGCGATCGGGTTACAAGCAGTGGTCTTTGCCTACGAGTCGGGGTTGGCCCGCACGCGGACCAACCCCCTACCCCCCCAGAGTCTGGCTCAGGACAGCTTGGCTACCTTCTTGTACCACTTGCGCTGTACCTTCGCCGAAACTGAACCTTGCGCCACGATGTTCTTGCCCGACCCGCCACTTAGCTTGATTTCACGGCCAGCGCCGCCCTCCAACAAGTCATTGCCCGCCTGTCCGTACAAGAAGTCCATTCCGGCACCGGCGTCGAGGTGATCAGCGCCAGAACCCCCATAGAGATCATCAGAGTCGGCACCGCCGAAGATGATGTCGTTGCCAGCACCGCCATAGAGGTCGTCAATACCGGAGTCGCCGTAGATGACGTCATTACCACCATCACCGTAGATGGTGTCCAATCCGGAACCGCCCCTGATCACATCGTTTCCGCCGCCAGCGTGGACTTCGTCTGAGTCAGGGCCGGCATTGATCTGATCACGGCCACTTCCGGTGAAGATGTCGTCCAGCCCCTCACCACCCAGGACGGTGTTGTTCCCGTTTCCCGCATGGATTGAGTCAATGCCCTTTCCACCGTCGATGAAGTCGCTGCCCCCGCCTGCATAGATGCCGTCGGAGCTATCGCCGCCATACACGCGGTTCGCCCCGTCGCCGGCGTCAATGTCGTCGATGCCCTCACCGCCGTAAATCAGGTCGTTTCCCGCACCTGCCTTGATTGAGTTGAGGCCTGATTCGCCATAGACCACATTGTTGCCCTCGCCGACCTCAATGGCATCCGAATCGCCACCGCCATACACGGTGTCATTACCCGCTGCGGTGAAGATGTCATCCATTCCATCGCCGGCATAGATCGTGTCGTTGCCACCCGAGGTGCAAATGGTGTCCATGCCATCAAGACCCTCGATCACATCGTCACCACCCATGCCCACGATCACGTCGGCATCATCGGTTCCCACCAGATGATCGTTACCGGCGGTGCCCACGATGGTCGCATCCCAGCCATCGCAGGTTTGCTGGGCGGCCGAGCTGTCGACTGCGGTGACAAACATCAGCCCGTATCCAGCCATCAGAGTTGCCGCCGCCAGCGACACGTTCTTACGCATTCCCATCCCCATGTCTGCCTCCCTGGTTGATCCCGCTCTTGCGCTGACCAACTCCCCCGTAGCCAGCTGAGGAAAACGTTAGCGATGAGTCATCGCCGGACCGTCGCAGGCGTGTCGCAACCTAGAGACAAGCGACTCAGGCCACGCGCGTCCCGGGTGCCAGCTTCTGGTATGGCACTCGCAGTCGGCGAACTGCAACGAAGAACATTCCCCCGCCCAGCAGCAGATTGGCGCCCAAACCCCACGGCCAGATTGGCGCTTCTGCGTTCACCACTTTTCGCTTAACTGGACTGTCATAGCTCACTTGACGCCCCGTTTCGGCGTCGGTGGCGGTCACATTGCCCGCCTCGTCAAAGGACACGTTGTAGTTCGGGAGACTGATGAAAAGCGAGGCGCACTCATCGCGTTCCAGCGCATTTGGCTGACTCATCGAGCGAACTCCCATCTTCAGCATGGCCAGCGGGTCGGTATTGATCTGGGAATACATCGTTAGATCTTTGGCTGCACCAGGTGGCAGTGGGGCCGCATCAGCCACCACGACGAATGGGTTCACCGCCACGATCCACCAAGTCCTATCGGCGTGCGCCGTCGACTGAGTCTCGGCATGCCAGGTGCATCGATCCACTGGGGGCATCGGCGGATTCTGCCCGTTCGGGTTCTGATCCCAATATCTGGCGAGTTGGTTGTCGTATTCGTCGACCAACTGAGTCGAGGCGCCCCAGACCCGAATCGTGTCTGTCTGAATCACCAGTGGCAGCGTCAGCGCCAGCGAGATTGGGGTGAGCACGGTCAACACCACCACCGAAAGGTAGGTGAACAGAGTGGAGATCGCGCCGCGCGACATTAGCGCCGACCAGCCAAGTCCGATTGCGCAGACCACTGCCACCAGGGTGAACACCACAGCGAAGGTCACCATCACCTGCCACACCGAGATATTGCCCAAGACCATCGACAACGCGATGAAAGGCAACGCAACCACCAGGAACACCGCCGCAGCCAGCCAGGCCGCGATCAGTTTGCCCAGGGCAATCTCAACTGCGCTCAGCCGAGTGGCTTGCAGCGTAGCCAGAGTGCCAGCGGCCCGATCACCGTTAATCGATGTGGACGTGAAGGCTGGCGCAATCAGCAAACCCATTCCCAGCACAAAGAAGGTGATGGTGCCGAAAGCCAACGGGCCTGCGGTGAAGTCACTGGGGCGAGCCCGCTCGGCCAACCAGGCCGCCGAGCCGAGAATGGACACAGTGATCGCGCCGATCAGCAGAAACCAGACGGCCAGAGCCCAGATCCAACGTTTGGAACGGATTCGCTGCTTGATCTCCAACTCGACCACTGTCCGCAGTCCCGGCCAAGACACCGTCCAGGTATTCACACCCGCTCCTCGTTCAACGATAGATAGGTTTCTTCCAACCGTCCCGACAATGGCGCGATGGTGTGCAGGGCCACTCCAGCGTTGACTGCAGCCCGAATCAGTTCGCTCGCCGAGTCGTATCCGCTCAGCGGCACAGTGACCTCAGCCACACCCGGTCCGGGCGTCCAAGGGATGCCGGCTTCGGACAAGAATGCGCGCAACTCGACCACATCCAAAGCTTCAAGTCGCCAGCCTCGGGCGGAGGTGGTCGCTTGCGCGACTTCACCAACATCGACTGTTCTGCCCTTGGAGACAAAGACCGCATGATCGTAGAGTTCCTCCAATTCCGCCAGCACATGGGAGGAGACCAACACGGTCTTGCCTTGTGCCGCCAGGCTGCGCAACAGGTCGCGTAGTTCCACCCGCGAGCGTGGGTCAAGACCCGATGCCGGTTCGTCGAGGAGCAGCACGGCCGGGTCATGCACCAACGCCCGAGCCAGGCCGAGGCGCTGTTTCTGGCCACGGCTGAGTACCCGGGCTGGACTTGTCGCAAACTCAGCCAGGTGTACCTGCACCAGAATCTCGGCCACTCGCTTGGCCGCGACTTCGCGGGGCACACCGTAGGCGTGCGCGAAAGTGGTCAAAACCTCAGTACAGGTGAGCGCGTCCCAGGTGCCGAAGACATCAGGCATCCAACCAATTTGAGAGCGCGCCTGCAGGTTCTGACTGGCTACGTCATAACCAGCGATCTTGGCACTGCCCGAATCGGGAGCCAGTAGTCCCGAGAGCATCAACAACAGGGTTGTCTTACCGGACCCGTTGGGACCAATCAGCGCAGTCACCGCGCCAGCCGGCGCAGCGAAGGTGATTCCATCCACCGCTTTCACTTCACCAAAGTGTCGCCGCAATCCAACGGCCTCGATGCCCGGCACCGGGTTGGGGGCTTGATCAGTGACCTCTTCGGTCGTCGCTGCGCTCATGGTCACAGCCTAGAAAGACCGCCACTAACCCGGCGTCATCTTCTTCGGCCTCCCGTATCGTCCTCACGGACGATCTCGCCAGCCCAAACGGCATTGCGAAAGGCAGTGGACCCCCGCCCAAAGGCGAGGGTCCACTGTAGTTGTTCAGCTGGAGTGACTATCCACCTCAGTGGCTGTGACCAGCTTCAGCTTCCTCAGCTGGCTTCTCGACCACGGCAGTCTCGGTGGTCAGCAGCAGCGCAGCAATCGAAGCCGCGTTGGCCAGAGCCGAACGAGTCACCTTGACTGGGTCAATGACGCCCTGGGCAAGCAGATCGCCGTATTCGCCAGTGGCGCCGTTGTAGCCGAAGCCCGGCTCCAATTCCGACACCTTAGAGACGACCACTAGCCCGGCTTCGCCACCATTCTCGGCGATCCAGCGCAGCGGCTCTCCGACCGAGCGAGCCACGATGGCCACCCCGGACTTCTCGTCACCTTCCAGACCCAGGCCACCGGCCAGGACCTTGGAAGCATGCACCAGAGCCGAACCGCCACCAGCGACGATGCCCTCTTCGATCGCGGCCCGAGTAGCAGAAACTGCATCTTCGATGCGGTGCTTCTTCTCCTTGACCTCAACCTCAGTGGCTGCACCCACCTGGATCACGCAGACGCCGCCAGCGAGTTTGGCAACTCGCTCTTGCAGCTTTTCGCGATCCCAATCCGAATCGGTGCGCTCGAGCTCAGCGCGCAACTGCGCCACCCGACCTGCGACCGCTTCGGCAGAGCCAGCGCCTTCAACGATGGTGGTGTCGTCCTTAGTGATCACGACACGGGCAGCCCGTCCGAGAACATCGAGGCCGATCTGATCAAGCTTGAGCCCAACCTCGGCAGCAATCACCTGACCACCGGTGAGAATCGCAATGTCTTCGAGCATGGCCTTGCG
>DHWU01000024.1:8828-9544 GCA_002413345.1 Propionibacteriaceae bacterium UBA5174
TCGAGCATGGCCTTGCGGCGATCCCCAAAGCCAGGAGCCTTCACCGAAACAGAGGTGAACGTGCCGCGAATCTTGTTGACCACCAGAGTGCTCAGCGCTTCACCGTCAACATCTTCGGCGATGATCATCAACGTGCCACCGGCACCGATGACCTTCTCCAACAGCGGCAGCAGATCGGCCATCGCCGAGATCTTGCCGGAGTTGATCAGGATGTAGGGGTTCTCCAGAACCGCTTCCATCCGCTCAGGATCAGTCACGAAGTAGGGGCTGAGGTAGCCCTTATCGAACTGCATACCTTCGGTGAACTTCAGTTCAGTGCCGAAAGTCTGCGACTCCTCGACAGTGATCACGCCATCCTTGCCGACCTTGTCGAAGGCCTCAGCGATCAGCGCGCCGATGTCCGAATCGCGGGCCGAAATGGTGGCCACGTTCGCCATATCGGCGCTAGTTTCCACCTCCCGAGCCTGTTTCTGCAGTTCGGCCACCAGCGCGGCCACGGCCGCGTCGATGCCCCGCTTGAGGGCGATCGGGTTAGCACCGGCCGCAACCGAACGCAGACCTTCATGCACTAGCGCCTGGGCCAGCACGGTGGCGGTAGTAGTGCCATCGCCGGCCACGTCGTTGGTCTTGGTGGCCACTTCCTTGGCGAGTTGGGCGCCCAGGTTCTCGAACGGATCGTCCAACTCCACCTCCTTGGCCACAGTCACGCCGTCGTT
>DHWU01000024.1:9818-13191 GCA_002413345.1 Propionibacteriaceae bacterium UBA5174
CCCACTTCTTGTCCAGGACGACGTATCGTCCCTTCGGCCCGAGGGTGACCTTCACAGTGTTGGCGAGGATGTCGACCCCACGCTCCAAAGAGCGGCGGGCCTCCTCGTCGAACTGAAGGAGTTTCGCCATGTGCGTTACTCCCTTACTTGGTTACTACGGCGAGGATGTCGCGGGCATTGAGCAACAGGTACTCCGCACCGTCGTATTTGACCTCGGTGCCGCCGTACTTGCTGAAGATGACAACATCACCTTCGGCAACATCTAGCGGGACGCGATTGCCATTGTCGTCAACGCGACCGGGGCCGGTCGCAATGACCTTGCCCTCTTGCGGCTTCTCCTTGGCGGTATCGGGAATCACCAGGCCCGAAGCGGTGGTCTGCTCGGCCTCCAACGGCTGAATGAGGATTCGATCCTCCAGCGGCTTGATCGTGACTGCCACGTCAAAACCCTTTCGTTCTACTGGGCCGTTGTCGGCCCTGTGGTCAGGTGTGAGGCCTCGGCGTAGTCGCAGATGTCGCGGGTGTCGCCGCAGGCTTTCTAGCACCCTCATGATGAGAGTGCTAAAGCGAAATCTATACCGCTGGTTAGCACTCGATCAACCTGAGTGCCAGCATCAACCCCGCAATCGATGTACGGCCAGCGCCCGAGCACCGGAGGGGCAGGGGGTGAGCACCAAGGTGGCCGCCGCATTCCCCTTCGGCTTCAGCCGTCGACGCAGCACCGCAGGGTCCACTTCGATGCCTCGACATTTGATCTCTAACACGCCGATCCCGTTAGCCCGCACCCAGGCGCGCAGAGCCCGCTCATCAAAGGGCATCGACTCAAGTACTTCAAAAGAGGCTGCAAATTCGGTCTTGGTGAACTTGTCAGCAAATAGGTAGGCGATCCCGGTGTCGGGCGCGTGCGCTCCCAAGGCGGTCGCGAGCGCACCCACCGCCCCGGAACGAATCACCGCTGGATCCGGCTCGTACAGATAGCGACCAACCGTGCCGAGCGCCACCGGGACGCGGACGCTGGCGTCCAACACGTGGCCAGTTGGCAATAGCACCGCTTGTCGGGGCCCCGAACTCCAAAGCGAGGTCTCCACCAAGTCACCGTGATGGCTGACCCAAGTCACCCCACAGTGGTCGGGAATGAATCCCGACGGCAGCCCGGGAGCAGCCTTGATGCAGCCGAAGCGTCCGGTCAGTAACTCGGTGGCGAAATCCCACGGCGGCGCAAAATCGGACACCTTCCAGCTGCGACCGGTGGCAGTGCGGCGAGCTGGATCACAGAAGACGGCCACGCCGTCAGTGAGCTCAGCGGCCAGCACAGCGCTGGCCGATTCACCTTCGCGCCCAGTGGCGTCAGCACAGATCACTCGACCGCGCTCCCCCAGGTTGGCCGCCGCCAGCACTGCGGTAACCGGGTCAGTCTCGATCGCTTTCACTTCGAGTCCGGCATCAGCGAAAGCCAACGAGTCGGCACCGATGCCACAACCAACATCGACGACCTTGCTCGCCCCCGCAGCAGTGAAGCGTTTAGCCCGCCAGTCGGATACCTCAGCGCGGGTAGCTTGCTCCAAACCAGCGGGAGTGAAGAACAGATCGGCAGCTCTGGGCCCGAACTTGGTCACCGCCTTACGGCGAAGCTTCGCCTGAGTCAGCACCACCGCCGCCTGATCTGCGGAAAAGCCGCGCCGCAATCGCTGGGCTGCGCCGACCGAATCCGGATCGGCTTCAGCTTCGGCTTGAGTCAAAGCCGGCTCAGCAGCGGCAGATACCAGCCACCGGGCTAGTTCGACGTCCATGCCTCAAAACCTAGCCCCAGCCGCCCGGACCGCGCGACGACATCCCCGGGATTCAGCGCATCGAAGCCAAGAAAAGCGGGCTCCCCCCCTCACCGGTGGCGAGGAGGGAGCCCGTGGATTGAATCAGACAGCGGCCACGATCGCATTCAACGTCGCCGAAGGACGCATCACCGCATCGGTCTTGGCCACATCAAGACGGGCAATACGCCCCCACGGTCACCACCTCGCAGCCCCACTGTGAGATCAGTGTTCACTAGCTGCCCACAACTCGCTACCCTGCACTGTGGGGATCGGGTGCAAGCGGCCCGCGTCGATCGACGCCCGGGAGGCAACTTGATACGCATTGACTACGACTCTGTCGCCTATCTTGCTGCCCCTTTGCGTGGTTTAGGCGAGAGCACCTCCCGCGACGTGCCAAGCGCACGGGAGTATCGAAGTCACTTCGTCGAACTTCCGGTCTACAGCTACGACGGCATGGTGTACACAGCGATTCACGACACAGCCGAGACTATCGAGACGGCGACCGAGACGTGGATCGCCGATCTCGAGAAGGCCATGTTGAACGGCGCCGACTGCACCGATGCCGCCATCAAGAGCGCCGACGCTGCCAGCGTGGAGGTACTCACCGGCACATACCAACCAGGAGATGTCGAGGCCGGACGCCGCGCAGCCGGGGACGTTGCCCGCGCCCCTCGCTCCGAAGAGCCCGACGGCGACCACCAGTGACTGTGCATCCAGAGACTCGACGGACCGCCTTCAAGGTCCTGATGGGGGTTGCTATTGCAGCCCTCGGGTTCGCGATTTTCGCACTTTCCGGATCCGTCTTCAGCCCGCACGCGACGATCGTTGACGCAGTCGTCGGCGGATACCTCGTTGCGATCGCCGTCGCTGTGGCGACAGTGGCCGCGCTCGTTCGCAACCCGGAATCCCGATTCGCCAGGCCTGGCTTCTTTGTGAGTGGAGCCATCGCACTGACTGTTGCGGCTTACGCTCTTGCCAATAGCGAGACCATCATCGCTTTGACCTGGCAAGGCAGCCCACCCAGTCGACAGGGTCACGAGTTCGGGATCAGCCTGCTGATCCTAGGCCCGGCGTTCGGGCTTGCCGCGCTAGCCCTCGGCATCGTTGGCAACGCCAAGAGGCGACGTTCAGCGGAAGACCAACCCTCCAGCGACGCGCCGCTCAAACCCTGACGCCCCGTCCTTCCAGGAGCGGTCTCCAGCTGCACAATCATGCAGTCCGACGACCAGTCGGCCTCAGTCACACCGACACAAGACCGCGAACTCCCCCGCGCCGAACTGACGAGGGGGAGTTCGCGGAACCGTCTTAGATGGCGTCAATGATCGCATTCAACGTCGCCGAAGGACGCATCACCGCATCGGTCTTGGCCAGATCAGGGCGGTAGTAGCCACCGATATCGGCCGGTGAGCCCTGCACCGCGAGCAACTCAGCAGCAATCTGTGCCTCGTTAGCGGCCAGCGCTTCGGCCACCGGAGCAAACCGCGCGGCCAGTTCCGGGTTGACCGTCTGGGCGGCCAGTTCCTGAGCCCAGTAGGTAGCCAGGTAGAAGTGGCTACCGCGGT
>DHWU01000024.1:13521-13650 GCA_002413345.1 Propionibacteriaceae bacterium UBA5174
CCAGCGTGTCGGCCAGCACCTGCGCACCGGCGTTGCCGGTAGCTCCGGCAAGATATTCGAAGCTGGAAGCCAGGGCCAAGAACTCACCCAGGGAATCCCACCGCAGGTGGTTTTCCTTCACCAACTGCT
>DHWU01000010.1 GCA_002413345.1 Propionibacteriaceae bacterium UBA5174
ACGATTTGAACCTGCGACCTCTGGGTTATGAGCCCACCGAGCTACCGAGCTGCTCCACCCCGCGTTGCGTTGGTTAGCTTAGGTGAGAGCGGGCGAGATCCCAAATCGAGTTCGTACGCGTCAGTCATAGTGGTGGAATCGCTGCAGTGGTGGTGAGCCGAGTCGATCGCGGTAGCTCCGGTAAGCTGTGCGGGCCTTCGCATTGCGTGAGGAGCGGAGGACTGTGTTGAATTCTGGAGGGCAGATGGGCAACGCCGAGTCGCGTTGGCGGGCTAAGTCGGTGGTGGTCAGGCTGTTTGCAGTGATGCTGGGAATGACCTTGGCGGTTAGCAGTGTGGGGTGCACTGAGACCAGCGAGCCGGTCACTTTGACCGTTGGTGCGAGTTGGGCGCCAACTTCGATGGACGCCTGGAACAACTCCGGCGCTGCCATTCCCCAGGTGCTGCTCTACAACGTCTACGAGACTCTGGTTAAGGCCGATAGCGAGGGCAACTTGAGGCCCTTGCTGGCGCAGACCTGGGAGGTCAGCGCCGATCAGCTCACCTATACCTTTCATCTCAATGGTGCGGCCAAGTTCGCCTCAGGAAACCCGGTCGATGCGGCTGCAGTGGTGTCCAATATTGCGCGGCTGAAGGCCGACCCTGGCCTCACTGAGGACAAGTTGGAGCAGGTCAACCTGATCGACAGTGTCACGGCCTTGGATCCACAAAAGGTAGAGGTCAAACTCACTCGGCCATCAATGATGTGGCTTTACGAGATGTCATCCTCGGTGGGAATGATTGTTGACCCAGCATTCACCGGTGACTTAGCTCGAGCCACGGCCGGTTCGGGCCCATACACCTTGGAATCCTTCGACCCAGATCAAAGCGTGACCTTGGCCAAGAACGCCGGATATTGGGGCACTCCGCCGCGCTACGACGAAGTGACTTTCCGCTACTACAGCGATGCCAACGCGATGAATACGGCCATGTTGTCTGGAGATCTGGACATCATCTCGAACCTGCAAACCCCCGAGGCATTGGGCCAGTTCTCCGACACCAGCCGGTTTACGACCACGATCGGCACCACCAACGGTGAAGTTGTCCTCGGCCTGAACCACAAGACCAAAGCCCTGGCAGATCTGCGAGTGCGTCAGGCCTTGACCATGGCGATCGACCGCAAGGCTCTGCGCGATACGGTCTGGGCCGGCCAGGGCACCTTGATCGGCTCGATGACGGTACCCACTGATCCTTGGTATGAAGACCTGAGCGGTACCAACCCGTACAACCCAACTCGCGCCAAAGAGCTGTTGAAGCAGGCCGGTTATGGCAACGGGCTGACTTTGCGGATGCCGATTCCCTCGGTCAATTACGCGGTCAAATCGGCACAATTTGTGGCCAGCCAGCTCAAGCAGGTTGGGGTCACGGTGAAGGTCGAGCAGCTAGACAACACCTCCTGGCTGCAGAAGGTTTTCAATGCGCCCGGTGGCAATGGCTACGACCTGACGGTGGTGGCGCATGTCGAGCCGCACGACCTGGGTAGGTTTGCTTGGCCGAACTACTACTGGCATTACGGATCGGCCGAATTTGGCAGGTTGTATTACGCCGCTGATTCGACGGTGGACCAGACCCAGGCCGTTGCCGGAATGAAAGTTGCTGCCCAATATCTGGCCAATGACGCTGCCGCGGTCTGGCTATTCGCTTTGCCCAATCTGGTGATCACTACCAGCGAAGTCACTGGGGTTGCGAAGAACGCCACCTCGCTGAGCTTCGATCTGACCAATATCACCAGCCGGTAGGCGGCGGGCGGAGCGATGCGCTTGGGAATCCGAATCGCCAAGCGTCTTGGGGTGTTCGCGGTCACCGTGGTTGGGGCATCGCTGCTGGTCTTCTTGATCACGGCAGCACTGCCTGGGGACGTGGCCGAGGCGATCTTGGGGACGTCGGCGACACCGGAGACGGTGGCGGCCCTGCGAGCACAACTTGGTTTGGACCGCCCACTCCCGGTGCAATACCTGGACTGGGTAGGCGGATTGTTGACCGGCAATCTGGGCGTCTCCCACCTGAGCGGCGATCCGGTCTTGACTCTGCTGGGAGCCCGGGTGGCCGTGACCGCCTGGCTGGTCGGATTCGCGATGCTCGGCTCACTGCTGATTGCGCTGCCGTCAGGCCTGGTCGCCGCCGTGAAACGGCGTTCCTGGCAAGGTGTTGTGGTCGGTGCCGGAGCGCAGGTGGGAATGGCGATTCCGGTGTTTTGGGCGGGAATTCTGGCCTCGATGGTCTTCGCGGTTTGGCTGCACTGGCTGCCGGCCAATGGCTATGTAGCGCTGACTAAGAGCCCGCTGGGTTGGGCCGCGCACCTGGTCTTGCCGGTGTTGACTCTGTCGGTGGTTCAAGGCGCCGCGCTGACCCGCTACGTCCGCTCGGCTTTTGTTGAGGTACTCAACGAGGATTACTACCGAACTGCTAGAGCCGTGGGTTGGACTCCGGCTAGGGCGCTTTGGCGTCACGGACTTCGTAACGCCTCGATTTCCTTGGTTACGGTGCTGGGGCTCCAGGCATCCTCGGTCTTAGTCGGGGCCATCGTGGTCGAATCGGTATTCAATCTGCCCGGACTGGGTTCGATGCTGCTGACAGCGGTTGCCCAGCGGGATCTGCTGGTCGTGCGGGGCACCGTCATGTTCTTGGTGGTCGTTGTGCTGGCGATCAGTGCTTTGGTTGATTTCTCCTATCTGCTGATCGACCCGAGACAACAAACTGAACGGTCAACCCAATGAAGCGGGCGCAGCTGGTGATCGGGTGCGTATTGGTCGGCTTGGTGGTGGTAGCGGCCCTGCTATCGCTGGTTTGGACACCCTTCGATCCGCTTGAGGTGGTGCCAGGTGATCGGCTGCAGCCCCCTGGCTGGCCGCACCTGATGGGCACGGACGGATTTGGCATCGACGTCCTCGCCCGGCTGTTGGTGGGTGCGCAGGTCACTTTGGTGGTCGGGGTGATTTCGGTCGGACTGGCGGCTTTGATCGGCGTGCCGCTTGGCCTATGGGCTGGTCAAGTCGGTGGCTGGGCGGACGAACTCGTGATGCGGACCGCCGATGTGTTTTATGCCGTTCCAGCATTGCTGTTGGCGATGCTTTTCGCTTCGGTCTTCGGCGCTTCGACCTTCACCGCCATGGCTGCGATTGGATTGGCCAGTATTCCGGCTTTCGCCCGGGTGAGCCGGGCTGGGACCAGGCAGGTTATGGCCACTGATTTCGTGCTGGCGGCGAAAGCCTCGGGCACCTCGAGTTGGGGGATCGCCCGGCGGCATATCGCGCCCAACATTGCACCGCTGATTGGAGTGCAGGCCTCGGTGGGCTTCGCCTTGGCGATCTTGGCTGAGGCCGCCTTGTCCTACTTGGGATTGGGTACGCAGCGTCCGACGCCAACTTGGGGAAATATGCTGCACGATGCTCAGCAATACATCTTCATTTCGCCGCTTCAAGCCGTGTGGCCGGGGCTGGCGATCGCTGTGGCCGTGCTGGGATTCAACCTGCTTGGCGATGGCCTGCGCGATTACCTCGACCCGCGTCTGCGGGAGCTGGCATGAGCTTGCTAGAGGTGCGCGACTTGACCGTGCGATTCGGCCGGCGGCAGATCGTCGCCGTCGATGGGCTCAGCCTTAGCCTGGCGAAAGGCGGACGCCTTGGCGTGATTGGTGAATCGGGCTCCGGTAAGACGGTGACCGCGCTGGCTGTGCTGGGGCTGTTGCCAGCCAACGCAGTAGTGAGCGGGTCAATCGAATTGGCCGGGCGTCCGATCACCTCCCTGAATGAAGCCGGTTTGGCGAAGCTGCGGGGCAATGTGGTCTCGATGGTCTTTCAGGAGCCAATGACTGCTCTGGATCCCACCATGCGGGTCGGACGCCAAGTCGCCGAAGTGCTGCGGCTACACACCAGCGCGGCGCCCGGGAAGGCACGCGAGCAGGTTGTGGCCATGCTGAATGAGGTTGGGCTACCCGATCCGGGGCGAGTGGCAATGTCCTATCCGCACCAACTTTCCGGCGGGCAACGACAACGGGTGGTGATGGCCATGGCGCTAATCAACGCGCCTGACTTGGTGATCTGCGATGAGCCAACCACTGCCTTGGATGTGACCGTTCAAGCAAAGGTGTTGGCAAAGCTTGATCAGGTGCTCAACTTATCCGGGGCGGCGTGTCTGTTCATCAGTCACGACCTAGCCGTGGTTTCACAGGTCTGTGAGCAAGTGATGGTGATGCTGGACGGCAAGGTGGTTGAGACCGGTACTGTCGCCGACCTATTCAACCGGCCGCAACACCCCTACACCAAAGGCCTGGTGGCCACTTCACGACTGGATCAGATGGTCCCGGGCCAGCGACTGCCGGTGGTCGAGGACTTCTACCACCCAGACGCCGAACGGGTGGGCCGATGACTGCGTTGTACCGCACCGAGCAGTTGACCCGGCGCTACGTCGATTCCGGACGTGAGGTGCTCGCGGTCGACCGGGTCGAGTTGAGCCTGGCTGAAGGTGGTCGGTTGGGCATCGTGGGGGAGTCTGGTTCAGGAAAGTCGACTTTGGTTCGGCTACTGGCCGGACTGGATCGACCAAGTTCGGGCAAGATTTGGTTCAAAGGCACTGAAATCGCTGCTTTGCCAGAACGGCGGTTGGGTTTCTTGCGCGGCTGCGTCCAGATGGTCTTTCAAGACCCGAGATCTTCGTTGAATCCCAGGATGAAAGTCGGTGACATCATCACCGAACCCCTGCGTTCACCTCTGGTGCGGCGGCAAACAGGCGATCTGCTGGATCGCCGAACCCGGTTGGTGCAGGTATTGGCGGCGGTGGGCCTGCCAGCCGATTCCGGTGATCGATATCCGCACGAGTTCTCTGGCGGTCAGCGCCAGCGAATCGCGATCGCGAGGGCATTGGCCCCTAAACCGGAGGTGTTGATCGCCGACGAACCGGTGTCCGCATTGGACGTATCAGTACGCGCCCAGGTGCTGAATCTGCTCTCAGACTTGGTGGTTCAAGAGGGGCTGAGCCTCATCATGGTTAGCCACGACCTGTTGGTGGTGCGCTATCTGTGTGATCAGTTGGTGGTGATGAAGAGCGGCCAGATCGTGGAACAGGGTCGAACCGAACAGGTGTATGCCAACCCATCAAGTGAGTACACCAAAGCACTATTAGCCGCGATTCCACGGATTCCTGAGCACTAACGGCGCTGCAAATGGCTCGGCGGTCAGCGTTGGTTGGGCTTCAGCCGGTCGACAATCTGGTTGTGAAGCGGTCCGTTGGTGGCGATCGCCCCGGGTCCAGAAACCCCCGGGACGCCATCAATATTGGTGAAAGTCCCCCCAGCCTCAGTCACGATCACCGAGATGGCGGCCATATCGTGCAGAGCCAATTCCGGTTCGGCGGCCAAATCGACCGCACCTTCGGCCAAGAGCATGTAGCTCCAGAAATCGCCATAGGCACGGGTTCGCCAGCAGTCACGCAGCAGGTCAGCAAATTGCTGACCGCGTCCGCACTCCACCCAACCGCCGATTGAGGCATAGGACAGGCTGGCATCGGCAACATCTGCTACCCGGGATACTCGGCAGCGGGAGTTGTTCATCAAACTGCGCCCGGTGAAGGCGCCACCACCTTTAGCGGCCCACCACCGCCGCGATAGCGCTGGAGCTGACACCAGGCCCACGACTACCTCGTCGCCTTCCATTAGGGAGATCAAGGTCGCCCACACCGGCACACCGCGCACGAAGTTGGCGGTGCCGTCGATTGGGTCGATCACCCAACGCCGGGGTCCCCAGCCGGAGTCTTCGCGCTCCTCGCCGTGAACGGCGTCACGGGGACGGGTGCGGGACAGGCTGGTTCGGATCGAATCTTCAACGGCGGTGTCGGCGTCCGTCACGGGAGTGAGATCAGGTTTGGTGTTGACGGTGAGGTCTAAGGCCTTAAACCGCTTCATCGTGATTGCATCGGCTTGATCAGCCAGTACATGAGCCAGTCTCAGGTCATCGGTCCAGGATTGATCAGCCATAGTGCTAAACCTAGCCGAAGGCTCGTTCCATCCTTCTAAATGACTCCAACCGTGGCCTGGAGAGCTGGCCCTTGGCTACGGCGGTATCTAGGGCGCAGTCGGGGGCAGCGGAATCATGACGGCAGCCGCGGGGGCAGTCCTCGACGAATGCCGACAGATCGCTGAAGGCGGCGACGAAAGAATCTGCAGTGACATGACTTAGCCCAAACGATCGCACCCCGGGCGTGTCGATCACCCAGCCAGCCTCGTCGGGAAGCTCCAGGGCTACCGCACTGGTGGACGTGTGGCGCCCGCGTCCGGTTACTTCGTTGACCACACCGGTGACTCGGTCAACTCCGGGGATCAGGGCGTTGACCAGGGTGGACTTGCCGACCCCGGAATGGCCGACCATTACGCTGCGGTGCCCAGCCAACTCTTGGCGCAGTTCGGTCAGGTTGGAGTCTGGCTCGATTGCCAACACTTTCAGCCCGAGCGGACGGTAGGTCGCCATCAGCTCATCGGGGGTGGCGAGATCGGCCTTGGTGAGGATCAACAGAGGTTCCAAACCGGCGTCGTAGGCGGCCACCAGAATGCGATCGATCATGCCTTCGCGCGGTGGCGGATCAGCCAAGGCCACCACGATCGCCAATTGATCGGCGTTAGCCACGATCGGGCGCTCGTAGGGATCGTCATCGTCGGCAGTGCGGCGCAACACCGTGGCACGTGGGTCAACAGCAATGATCCGAGCCAAAGTGCCTTCGGCGCCGGTCGTATCGCCAACAAGACGCACCCAGTCGCCGACAATCACCGCACCGCGGGGCAGGCTGCGAGCTTTCACCCCGGTGACCTGCTCGGGTTGGTCGGCGACCCGGCAGCGAAACCGTCCACGATCCACTGCGACTACCAAGGCCTGGATGGCATTGGCGAAGCTAGGCCGCTCTTTGGTGCGGGGCCGGCTGCGGTTGCGTCCACCAGCCCGCTCAAATCCAGCATGCGGATCGCTGGTGATGTCGTGGTCCAGACGCCGGCTCATGCGACGCAGTGGAGTAGGCGGGTCCACAGGCCAGGAAAGTCCGGCAAGGTCTTGGTGGTGCAGCTCACATCATCGAGTTCGATTCCGGGGGTGACCAGGCCAATCAGCGCCCCAGCGTGGGCCATTCGATGATCGGCATGGGTGTGAAACACTGCCGGTCGGCGGGGCCCTGGGGTGATCTTCAGCCCGTCGGCGGTCTGGGTGACCAGCGTCCCGACGGCATCGAGTTCGGTGGCCAGTGCGGCTAGTCGATCGGTCTCGTGACCTCGGATGTGGGCCACTCCGCGGATTTCGCTGGGACCATCAGCAACCGCAGCTAAGGCCGCCACGACCGGGGTGAGTTCACTCACCTGATGCAGATCAATCTCGGTTCCGATCACGCCGTTGGGTGCGCTCACGGTGAGTTGCCGTCCGGCCACTGAGTCGGTGTAAGTCAAGGTGGCGCCAAAAGCCGCTAAGACATTGGCTAAGGCGTCGCCAGCTTGCACCGAATCAGCTGGCCATGCGGTACTCACCTGGCCGCCTGTGACCATAGCGGCAGCCAAGAATGTGGCCGCATTGGTGAGATCTGGCTCGACGGGGGCATCGACGGCAGTGATTGGGCCAGGCCTGACCTGCCAGGTGAATTCATCAGGCCGGTCTACCTCGACTCCATGCTGAGCCAGCATGGTGCAGGTCATGTCGATGTGCGGGCGAGAAGGCAGTGACGATCCGCTGTGACGGACGGTGATGCCATCGCGATAGCGAGCTGCGGCCAGCAGCAGAGCCGAGATGAATTGGCTAGAAGAACTGGCGTCGATCCGCACCTCACCACCGGCGAAGGCGCTGCTGCCAGCAATCGAAAATGGCAGGCTGGGATGTGGGGTCACCGTGGCGCCCAACTCGGTCAAGGCCAGCAGCAGGGGAGCAATGGGACGTCGGGTTGCACCGGGATCTCCAGTGAACTGGGTTGGCTCGGCAGCGAGCACGGCGACCGGCGGCAGGAAGCGCAGTACAGTGCCAGCCAAGCCGACATCAACTCGACCACCGCCCGCCGCTTGATCGATCGGATGCACCTGCAACCGGTGTTCATCGAGATCAACAAACTGTGCGCCTAAGGCAGTCAAACCAGCCCGCATCAAGGTGGTATCGCGGGAATCGAGGACGCCAGTGAGAGTGGCTGGAGTTTGCGCGAGAGCCGCCAGCACCAGGCTGCGCGCGGAGGCTGATTTTGAGCCAGGGATTACCACCGATCCGGTGACTGGGCCGGTGGCCAGGGGAGTGGCCCAGTTGCTCAAGAAGGGGTACTCGCAAGCTGTTTGCGGGCAGCCTTGGCCTTGGCACGGTTGTGGCTCTTGGTTTGTTTGGTCTGCTTACTGGCTAGCTGTCGTTGAGCCCGCAACTTCCAGGCCAGGCTCGGCTGGCCTTCGGTGTCAAGCGCGGCCAACACGACTCCGCCGAGCAGTGCCACATCGGCACCAAGTTGGGTGCGTTCAGCCGAAGAACCTTTGAGCGGATTGTTGGTGAGAATCTGAGGCAGCATCGTGGAAGCCAGTAGTGCTGCGCCAAAACGCCGACCGACCCCGGTTGCCAGGCTCAGCCCACCGATAACCTGCGCCGCGCCACAAAGTCGCGCCCAGCCAGCGGCGTCAGTGGGCAGTAGTTCATTGGCCTGGTCGGGCAGGACAGTGTGCAGCGGCGGTGAGACCAAGTCCATCACTGGCTGCGCGGCGTCCAGGTAGTCCTCAGGCTTACGGACCGCATTGACTCCGTTGATTACGAAATGGCTGGCCAGCAGGCTGCGGGCGGCGAAGCGCAAAAGACTCATGGGTCATTCCTACCCGCGTAGGGTGCCCGCTGCCAAGCGGAACCACCCGCAACGGATGTATCCATTTCGGCATTGGCCGCGTCTAGGTAGTTGACGGTAACAACCGGAAGGAACTGTCATGACCGCAAATGTGGGTAACACTGACCGAATGGTCAGAGCCGTGATCGGATTGGTTGCGCTGGTGGCAGCGCTACTAGTTGGCATCACCAGCGTGGCTGGCATCGTGTTGGTAGTGGTCGCGGTAATCGCGGTCGCCACCGCATTGGCGGGCTGGTGCCCGCTCTACAAAGTGTTTGGCATCAGCACCTGCCCCAAGGACGAGCGTTCCTGAGCAGGTGGTCTGTGGTTGGCACTAGATTCGTCTAGGTGACGATCACTGCCGAGGCACTGACCTCTGAACTGCCAGGCCTGCTGAACTATGCGCGGTTGCTGACTCGTGATGAAGACGCGGCGGCCGAACTGGTGCAGCAGACTGCTGTTCGGGCTCTCGAGAAGGGCGACCAATTTCGCGGTGACGCGAAGTTGAGTACCTGGCTGCACCGGATCATGTACCACCAATATCTGGATCAACTCCGGCAGCACCAGCCCACTCCGGTGGACGAAGATGCGCTCGTCGAAGCCAACGAACGGGATTGGGCCACCGATGAGTACACCGTCTCGGCTGAGGCGGTACTTGAGCGAGCCGAAGATCGTCAGGCCTTGCTCGATGCTCTGATCCGGTTGCCAGTGAGCCATCGGGTAGCAGTGTTGCTGCATGACCTGGAGGGATTAACCACTGCCCAGATTGCCGAGGTTGAGCAGATCTCGCTGCCGGCGGCCAAACAGCGGCTGCGCCGCGGGCGCCAGTTGCTGATCAGCGCACTGGCCGGTGGCGAACAGCGGCGGGCGGAGTTGGTTGGCGTCCCGCTGAACTGTTGGACGGCCCGAAGCCGGATCTCAGACTTCCTTGATCAAGAGCTGGAGCCGGAAGAGCAGGCTCGATTGGAGCGGCATTTGGCCGCTTGTCCCACCTGTCCGGCTCTGTACGCCAGCATCGTGGGTGTTTCTAGCGTGCTGAGTGAGATTCGCGATCCCGACTCGGTGATCCCAGCAGAGTTGGCCCAGCGAGTTCAACAGGCCTTCAAGTCTGG
The DNA here is from genome assembly GCA_002413345.1 of Propionibacteriaceae bacterium UBA5174. GTDB lineage: Bacteria > Actinomycetota > Actinomycetes > Propionibacteriales > Propionibacteriaceae > Propionicimonas. The sequence goes on from DHWU01000010.1 coordinate 9,959, forward strand.
CCAGGATTAGCAATCATGTGTGGGCGCTTTGCTGCCTCGGCGACGGTGGATCAGCTAATCGACTTCTTCGAAATTGACCAGGTCGTAGGTCAGCCAGCTGCGCCTAGCTACAACGTGGCACCAACCAATCAGGTCAATGTGGTGCTGGAACGGCTGGTCGAGTCTGGGCGGCAGCGGTTGTTGACCGCAGCGAGTTGGGGACTCGTTCCTGCTTGGGCCAAAGATCGTAAGGCAGCCTCGCGGCTGATCAATGCGCGCGCGGAGACGGTGGCCGAAAAACCATCCTTTCGCCGGGCCTTTGCGGCCAGGCGTTGCCTGATCCCGGCCGACGGATACTACGAGTGGGCGGCAATGAATGTCGGGGCTGGGGGCAGACAGCCGTACTTCTTGCGCGCGGCCGACGGTATGCGGCTTGCGATGGCCGGGCTCTACGAGAATTGGAAGACGCCAGATGGCGACTGGTTGACCAGCGTGACGGTGATCACCACCGCAGCCGTTGATCAGATCAGGACCGTGCACGACCGCATGCCACTGGTGGTGACGCGCGAGCATTGGGATCGCTGGTTGGATCCGCAACTCACCGCAGATTTTGGTGCGATGGTGGGGCTGGTGGAGCTGGAATTCTTTCCGGTGTCGAAGTTGGTCAACTCAGTGGGTAATAACGATGCGGGGCTGATCGTGGCGCAATCGGCCAAACCTGTGGAATAGGGCAGCGGTCACCGCAGTTGAAAAGGCGTGATGGCAATTTCGGCACGGTGCGATGCACGATCTTCGGCAACGGAGCGGCTAGGCTCATATCCGATGAACCTGCCCACGACTCCAACAGCACAGGCTGATCGGCGCGACGTTGAGACCGAAGCCGAGCGTTCGGCGCGGTTCGAGACTGATGCCTTGGCGTATCTGGACCAGCTTTACGGTGCGGCATTGCGGATGACCCGCAACCCTTCTGACGCCGAAGACTTGGTGCAGGAGACTTTTGCCAAGGCGTATGCCTCCTTCGGCCAGTTCACGCCGGGTACGAATTTGAAAGCCTGGCTCTACCGAATCCTGACCAACACCTTCATCAACTCCTATCGCAAGAAGCAGCGCCAACCCCAGTCGAGTGGCCAAGAGGTTGAGGACTGGCAGTTGGCTCGGGCCGAAGCCCACACCTCTGCAGGCCTGCGGTCGGCCGAGATGGACGCCTTGGACCGGATGCCGCATTCAGCTGTCACCGAGGCCATGAATGAGCTTCCTCCGGACTTTCGGCTGGCGGTGTACTTGGCCGATGTGGAGGGTTTTGCCTACAAGGAGATTGCCGAGATCATGGGAACCCCGATCGGCACAGTGATGTCCAGACTGAACCGCGGACGCAACCAGTTGCGCAGCAAACTTGCGGATTTCGCTCGGGAGCAGGGCCTGATCGGAAGTGGCGACAGCGATGACTGAGCCCGAGTTTGAAGACTGCAATGAGGTTCTTGAGCACCTGTATGCCTTTCACGACAATGAGCTGTCCGAAGCAGAGGCTGATCACATCAGGGCGCACCTGATGGCTTGTGAACCTTGCCTGGATAGCTTCGAGGTGGAGGAGGCCTTGCGGGCGTTGATTCGCAAGTGCTGTGTCTCTGAGGCAGTGGCTTCGGTGGAACTGCGAATGCGGGTACAGACCACGATCATCGACACCGTGGTGATCACCGAGCAGGAATAGCTCGGCACATAGCAAGACCCCCGCCGGTTGGCGAGGGTCTAGAGCTTGTAGTGGTGAACCTCAGGCGTTGGGGCGCTTACCGTGGTTCGCGGCGTTCTTCCTGCGGGAACGGCGCTTGCGACCGCCTTTACCCATGTCGGTCTCCTCAGTCGTGGTGTGTGGCGCCGGTTGACGCAGCACGATTCTGCCAGTGCCGCCCACCATGGTCCAAATGGACGGCTAGGGTTTGCCCATGGACAAGGGCGAGCAGCTGGGGCCTGCGGCACTAACAGCGGACGACAGCGACTGGCTCGACCACTTGGTAGACGAGTGGTCAATGCTGGCTGATCTGGCTTTTGCTGATCTCATCTTGTGGCTGCCCGATGTCGATGGCGACGTGTTCACTGCTGTCGCCCAGGTACGTCCGAATACCGGCCCGACTGCGTTGGAAGATGACGTTGTAGGCAGCCTGATTCAACACAACCCAGCGCACCTGGTTTCGCAGGCTTTCCGCACCAGGCAGATCAGTCACACCAGTGAGCATCAGCTCAGTGCTGGTTTCCCGGTCGATGTGACCGCGATTCCGCTGCTGAATAAGAAGCGCTGTATCGCAGTGTTGGAGATGCACTCAAACCAGATCGGATTGCGGGCTCCAGGGGCGTTGGAGGATTCCTACTTGGAAGCCGCTCAGCTTCTGGTGGGCATGATTTCGCGCCGCCAGTTCCCCCAGACTGGTGATCGCCGGGTCCCGTGGGTGTCGCCACGGGTGGGGGACGGCATGGTGCGGGTGAACCGACAAGGCGCGGTGGTCTATGCCAGCCCGAATGGTTTGAGCGCGTTCCGCAGGCTTGGGCTGACCGGTGACCTCTACGGTGAAGATCTGCTTGGCGTGATCAAGTCACTGGTGCGCGAACGCGCCCCAGTCGAGCGCTCGCTAACTGAACAGCTTTCAGGTAGCAGGGTTGCTGAGCTAGATCTTGAATCAGACCGGGCGAATGTGCGGATCCGAGTTCTGCCGCTGTTGGACGGTGAGCATCGGGCTGGCTACGTGGTCCTGTGTCGAGACACCACCGAATTACGTTCGCGCGAACGTCAACTGATCACCATGGACGCCACCATCCGGGAGATCCATCACCGGGTGAAGAACAATCTGCAGACCGTGGCGGCACTGTTGCGACTGCAGTCACGCCGGATTTCGTCGGCTGAAGCAAAGGGCGCTTTGGACGATGCGATGCAGCGGGTCGCCGCGATCGCAGTAGTGCACGAAATGTTGAGCCAGGGCTTCGACTCCGAAGTGATGTTCGACGAAGTCGCTGATCGGCTGTTGCGGATGGTGAGTGACGTTGCTGCGACCACCGGGAAAGTGCGGGTGATTCGGGAAGGCAGCTTTGGCTCAGTGCCAGCCGATGTTGCGACCAGCTTGTCGCTGGTGCTGACCGAGCTGTGCCAGAACGCAGTGGAACACGGCCTTGGCTCAAAGTCGGGACAGGTGCTGGTGCGTCCGCGCCAGGAGGACGGGCAATTGCTGGTTGAAGTCGAAAACTTCGGTGAACCGTTGCCAGCCGATTTCGACCTGGCGAACTCGACCAGTTTGGGGTTGTCTATCGTCAGCACTTTGGTAGCTGATCTGGGTGGCGACTTCAGCCTAGAATCCAACGACGATTCGACGGTGGCCGCGATCCGGGTGCGGTTGAGCTAGCCCGGTTGTTGGCTCGCGTCGAATCGTCGAAGGGTCGTTCGGGGAACGACTATTTGCCAGAGTTGTTGCGAACCCGCATGCGCGCCGCGCGCCGTTTCATGGCGCGACGCTCATCCTCGCTGAGTCCGCCCCAAACACCGTGATCCTGACCGGCGTCCAAGGCCCACTGAAGGCAGCCCTCTCGCACGTCACAGCGACGGCAGACCTTTTTGGCCTCCGCTATCTGCATTAGTGCTGGACCAGTGTTGCCGATCGGGAAGAACAGCTC
>DHWU01000080.1:0-27944 GCA_002413345.1 Propionibacteriaceae bacterium UBA5174
ACCAGCCACCCGCACCCTGACCACAACCCCACCCCAGACAGCGCCGGTGAAGCAGATGCGTTTAGCCAAAACGGTCAAGGCTGTGGCGATTGGTTTGATCGCTACGGGTTTGGCCATACCCACCGCACCGCTGGCTAACGCCGTGTACACCGCCCCATCGGGCGCAGCAGTCCCTAATGAAGAGTACGGATGGGCAGGCGTAGGACATCAGTGCGAGGGCCTTCGACATTCGCGACCCGTGTGAATGGATCGACGATATCGATGGGTGTCTGAGGCCTGCTCGGTGACAGGTATTACAAAGTTCGCCCCGGAGCATCGCCGGGAGGTGAAAACACATCAATACCGAGCTTGATCAACAGCGCAAACACCACCACCAAGAACACCACTCGGATGAACCGGTTTCCTTTGGAAATGGCCATCCTCGAACCCAAGTAGCCGCCCAGACCGTTGGCAATCGCCAGCAGGATGCCCAATCGCCACAACACCACCCCGTGGGGAGCGAAGTAGAACAGCGCGCCCAGATTGGTGGCGAAGTTCACAATCTTGGCCTTGGCGCTGGCCTGCAAGAAGTTGTAGCCAAGCACCCCCACCAGTGCCAGCACCAAGAAGGTTCCGGTGCCCGGCCCAAGCAAACCGTCGTAGAACCCGAGCGCCACCCCGAGTGAGGCGGCTACCGCGTAGTGGCGGCGTCCGTGGTATCGGATTGCCTCAACCTGGCCCAAGTTTGGCCGCGCTGCGGTGATGAGCGCCACCACGACTAATGCCACCAAGATGATCGGCTTGAACAATGCAGTGGGCAGCATGGTGGCCACCATTGCCCCGCCGAAACTGCCAGCCAGCGCGAACCCGGCCATTGGCAAGGCCGTTCGCAAGTCTGGCGCGGTTCTTCGGTAGTAGGTAACCGCCGAGGTCGAAGTGCCCGCAATCGAGCCAAGCTTGTTGGTCGCTAGTGCAGAAACCGGTGAAATGCCTGGAATTAGCAACAGCGCAGGCAACTGCAGCAAGCCACCGCCGCCGACAATCGCATCGATCAGACCCGCCGACAATCCCAGCCCGATCACTAGAGCCAGCTGCCAACCGGTGAGGCCGTCTATCCCAAAGAAGGAGGGTAGATCGATCACGAAAGCCGCCTTCAGCTCAAAGTGGCCACCAGAATCGCCTTGATTGAATGCATCCGGTTTTCAGCCTGGTCGAACACAATCGACGCATCTGACTCGAAGACCTCTTCGGTGACCTCGAGTTCTGGCAAGCCGAAGCGGGAGAACACCGCCTCGCCCACACTGGTGTCACGGTTGTGATAGGCGGGCAGGCAGTGCATGAACTTCACTTCATCAACGCCGGTGCGCTCCATCAGTGCCCGGTTCACCTGGTAGTCCTTCAACAGCAGAATCCGCTCGGTCCACACGCTCTCGGCCTCGCCCATCGACACCCAAATGTCGGTGTGCAGGAAGTCGCAACCCTTCACCCCATCCAGGTCCTCGGTGAAGGTAAGCCGAGCACCGGTAGTCTCGGCGACCGCTTGGGCTGCTTTGACGACCTCAGGCGGTGGCAGCAGCTTGACCGGAGCAACCATTCGGACGTCCATCCCAAGCAGGGCGCCGCCGATCAGCAGCGAGCAACCCACATTGAACCGGGCGTCTCCCACATAGGCGAAGCTGATGTCGTGATCGGCTTTCCCACTCGATTCACGCATGGTGAACATGTCACACAAGCTTTGGGTGGGGTGCCATTCGTCAGTCAGACCATTCCACACCGGCACCGAGGAGTACTTCGCAAGGGTCTCAACCGTGGATTGCTTGGCCCCGCGATACTCGATGCCGTCATACAACCTGGAAAGCACCCGGGCGGTGTCGGCCGGAGATTCCTTGTGCCCCATCTGGGAGGAGTTGCCGTCCATCTGGGTTACGTGGGCCCCTTGATGATGCGCAGCCACTTCAAAAGCCGAACGAGTGCGGGTGGAAGTCTTTTCGAAAATCAGCGCCAGGTTGGCTCCGGTCAGGCGCGGCACCTCCGTGCCAGCCTTACGTGCGGTCTTCAACTCCGCAGTGAGGTCAAGTAGTTCCTGCCACTCGGCAGGGGTGAAGTCCAGTTCCCGCAGGAAGTGCCGTCCGCGCAAGCTCACTTTGGGGCCCTTTCGGTGATCGCCAGTAGGAGAACTCTGCCACCTCATGCGAGCATAGGCGCATGTTCGCGCGTTTCTTGGCCAGCGCCGCAGCGCTTGCGGTAGCGACCTGGTTACTTCCCGGAATCAGCACCGACGTGGGTGGTGGCCGCTGGGCCAAGGTGTGGACGATCGTCGCAGTGGCGGCAATCTTCGGCGTTGTGAACTCAGTGGTGAAGCCGCTGTTTCAGTTCGCCACTGCCCCGCTGATTCTGCTGAGCCTTGGCGTCTTTCTGCTGGTGATCAACGCGATTCTGCTGATGCTGGTGTCCTGGGTGGCCGGCCAACTTCAGTTGGCCTGGCACGTGGCCGATTGGAAGACAGCTTTCGTCGGCGCCCTTATCGTCTCGGTGGTCAGTTTCATCCTCAATGCCGTTTTCCGGCGGGGAGAAGAACATCGGTGAGCAACCTGGAAATCCTGTTCGTCTGTTGGGGGAACATCTGCCGATCACCCATGGCAGAAACGGTCGCCCGGACCAAAGCCACGCATGAGGGCTTGTCCGGCGTGACCTTCGCCAGCGCCGGAGTGAGCGCCGAAGAAGTCGGCCATCCGATGGATCCCCGCGCAATCAGCACGCTGCTGCAGGCTGGCTACCACCCTGCCCGACATGCTGCGCACCAGGTGAGCCCTGAGGAGATCCATCACGCCAGCCTGGTGATCGGTATGGAGGAAGTGCACCTGACCAAGCTGCGTGCCTTAGTTCCGCACGCCAAGCATCTATATCTGCTTACCGATTTCGATCCGAACTCACTGCCTGGCTCAGAGATCGACGACCCCTGGTACGGCGATGATTCCGATTTCGTCGTGGCCCTGCACCAGATCGAGGCCGCCATGCCTGAAGTAATGAAACGGGCTCGCGAGCTTCTTTGAGTACGCCAGCAGTTCCGTACAAGGCTCAAGCACCTTCGTACGGCCTTCGCTTGGCCCAGCACTGTTCATCAGCACCACATTGCCCCATATTGGGAGCAGGACCTGAATACCCCCCTTACCGAGGAGCGTTATGCGCAACAGAGTCGTTGCCCTGATTGGAGCGCTCGCGCTCACCTTCACTTTGCTGACGACTCTGCCCGCCGAGGCAAAGACTCTGGCAGTACCGGCCACGATTACTACCTCAAATATTGATGCTCACCTCGGTTACCAACCGCAGACCACCTGCAGCCCTTCGGCCAAACCCGGCGCGAAGGCGTTACTGAGCCTGCTGATCAATACCTGGGGCGGCAGTTCGTCGGGAATCTCTAGGGGGTGCAAGTCAGGAGGCCGATCCGAACACAAAGAAGGTCGCGCTCTCGACTGGCATATGAGCGCCAAGAAGGCCAAAGATCGCAAACAGGTAGCTCGCGCAGTGAAGTGGATTACCGCCAACCATGGTGAGGTGGCTCGACGCCTTGGCCTCATGTACGTGATCTGGAACCAACGGATCTGGTCGACCTACTACCCAGAACTTGGGTGGCGAAAGATGGCGGATCGCGGTTCGGTCACCGCCAACCATAAGGACCACGTACATATCTCCTTGTCCTGGGACGGTGCCTACCAGCAGACCTCGTGGTGGACCGGCAAACCCGTCGTCTCCCCCCTAAATTCCAAGTGCGGCGTCAACGGGGCAAGGGCCTGCCTGCCCACAATCAAACGATCCTCACGCAAGTGGCCGTACCGCAAGATCACCGTTCCCGCCAGCTTCACCCCAGCACCGTGGATCATTCCCGGAATTGGTGGCAGCCCCCAGGTGGGCCGCACCCTGCGCGCGGTGCCCGGAACCTGGGTTCCGGAAGGCGCCACTCTCACTTATCAATGGCTTGCGAACGGCACTGCGATTGCTGCTGCCACCGATAGCAGCTTCCAACTCACTGCATTCCAGGTGCGACGCAACATTTCGGTGCGAGTGACCGCCACCACCAGCACTGGCACAACTACAAAGACTTCGAGATCAGCAGAAGTCCTGCCAGCGCGAATCTGGGCCCCAAACCCGGTAGTCGTGGGCAAGACCAAGTCCGGAAGCACCCTTTCGGTGAGACTTGGCACTTGGCGTCCAACACCAACCAGCTACGCCTATGCCTGGCTACGTGATGGCAAGACGATCAAGAATGCCACCGGCACCACCTACAAGGTGCGCCCTTCCGACCGCAACCACCGAATCTCGGTCCGGGTCATTGGCCGCAGATACGGCTACGCGCCGACCACTCTGACGTCGAAGGCACGCAAAATCACGTAGGTTCCGAAAAATTGCGCCACAGTTGACCGATCTGTTGTGACTCACCGACCGGTGGTGGGGAGCGCCGAGGCGCTGACCGTGGCAGGCTGTAGCCATGCACATCCTCGTTGTGGACGACGACCAAGCGGTCCGCGACTCACTCGCCCGCTCCCTGCACTACTGCGGCTACGAAGTGACCACTGCCACTGACGGCGTTGATGCGCTGGCCCGACTCTCAGCGATTCGTCCCGACGCCGTGATTATGGACGTGATGATGCCACGTCTGGACGGATTGGAGACCACCCGGTCGCTACGGGCTTCGGGTAATGATGTGCCGATCCTGGTCTTGACTGCCCGCGACGCTGTTGGCGACCGCGTCGACGGGCTGGATGCTGGCGCGGACGATTACATGGCCAAACCCTTCTCCTTCGATGAGCTTCAGGCTCGGCTACGGGCGCTGACTCGGCGCGTCCGTCCCAGCAGCGATGAAGATGGCGCCGAGTTGCTGAGCTTCGCTGACCTGAGTCTCGATCTGCAGACCCGCGAAGTGACTCGCGCGAATCGGCGGATCAGTCTCACCCGCACCGAGTTCGCCCTACTGCAAACCTTCTTGGAGAACCCGCGCCGGGTATTGGAGCGCTCTTGGCTGCTCAATGAGGTGTGGGGTTTTGACTTTCCGACGACGGCCAACTCGTTGGAGGTTTACATCGGCTATCTGCGCCGCAAGACCGAGGGGGACGGCGATTCCCGCCTGATCCACACCGTTCGCGGAATCGGTTACGTGCTGCGCGAGACGCCGCCGTGATCCGCTGGCTCCGCTCGGTTCTTTCGGTTACCAACCGGCCCCTTCACGACCGTTTGATGGCACTAATTTCGGTGGCGGTTGCTGGCGCGGTCGCGATCACCGGAATCGCCGCCTATCTGATCACTACTTTTGCCGTCTACGACCAGATGGACCGCGAGCTACTCGACGTCGCCGGTCTCACCAGCGAATGGATCGCCGGAGATACCGAGTCTTTGGGCGGACTGAATAGCGAGGCGTTGTCGACGGCAAATGTCACTATGGTGCTGATTCGTGCGGACGGTCAAAAGGTCGTTCCGCCCGGAAATGCCGTCCAGTTGAAGACCACCGACGCCGAACTGGCGATCGCTCGCACCCAGACCGGATCGTCGGCGCGTACCGGTGTGGCCACGAATGGCGAAAGCTACCGCATCGTCGCTGTACCGCTGACCGATCAGGGAGTCCACTACGCCCTGGTGATGGGGCGCCCACTCGGTCCGACCGACGAAATTCTGCGAATCCTGGCATTTTCGCTACTCACCTTCGGCCTACTCGCCGTATTGCTAGCTGGTGCGATTGGTTGGGTAATCGCACGTGCTGGCCTGCGACCAATTCAGCGACTCACCGAGGCGGTCACCCAGGTGACCGAGACTGACACCTTCGAGCCGATCGAGGCTGGCGGGATGACCGAGTTGACCGACCTAACTGGTGCTTTCAACGCCATGATGCGCAGCCTCTACTCCTCCCGGGAGCGGCAACGTCGACTGATCGCTGATGCCGGCCATGAACTCCGCACCCCACTTACGTCATTGCGCACCAATGTTGAGCTGCTCATCGCGGACGACCGCCAAGGCATGCTGCCGGAGGGCGCCCGGGGCGAAATCTTGCGCGATATTGCAGCTCAGCTGGGCGAGTTCACTCAGCTGATCGGCGATCTGGTGCACCTGTCCAGGGATGATCGGGTGGAGGCTCACCCTGAGGCGATTGATTTGCGCGATGTGGTCAACAACTCGGTTATTCGGGCCAAACGGCGCGGTCCGGGCCTGATATTTGATGTGGAAACTGAACCGCTTTATCTGGTCGGCGAACCTGACAGCTTGGAACGGGCGATCACCAATTTGCTCGACAATGCGGTGAAGTTCTCGCCTCAAGGTGGACGCATCCAGGTGCGACTGGCCGGTGACCGCCTGCGGATAACCGACGAAGGCCCCGGCGTTGCCGAAGAAGATCTGCCGCACGTCTTCGATCGGTTCTACCGCTCCGACAAGGCTCGCAATGCTCCCGGTTCGGGTTTGGGGCTGTCAATCGTGGCCCAGACCGTCAAAGCCCACGGTGGCTGGGTGAAGGCCGGACGCGCCGAATCCGGAGGCGCAGAATTCACCGTCCGACTGCCGGGGAGTCCGCGACCACCCGAAGCGTCCGATGAACACACCGGCGGGATCCCGACTCTGGCGGAATAGGCGTCGTTGATTTCGAGACCGGCCGAGTCCACCACATCAGCTCAACGGGCTGGCCACCGGTCAGCGGCTAACGTTCGCCTGCAGCCGATACTTGCCGAACCGAAGCTGGCATCGACGAACAATCTTGGTCGCTACGCCAGGCTCGCAGCGAATCCACTCACCGGGGTCATAGCCCATCCGGGTCCCGTTAGTGGACGCCAGATCAGTCACCCAGAGGTCTCCATCGCGAGCCTCGACAATTACGTGCGTCTTGGAAACCGATCTTTCTGGATCGGTGACCACTACGGCCTCGGCTCCCGGCATTTCGGGTGGAAGCTGCGGATTGCGACCCAACACCAGTGGGTGCTCCACCGCAATCACCGTCCCATTCGCCATGGTGAGTACCCAGCGGGGATCGGCCTTGGTTTTGGTCTTAGCGTCTGCTGGAACTACCGGTTGCGGGATCTTCGCCTCAACGGCGACGTCGATCGGGTCGGCATCAATCGCATCCGCGTCGACTGCCGGCGGGTCTGGGACTTCAGTGCTTACCGGACATTCCGCTTTGTCCTTAGGTCGCGAAACCGGAGCCGTCACAGCAGACGCGCCGCTGAGGTCTCCGAAATACAACCGGCCTGAGGACAGTTCCGACGGATCCGGCCATTGTGTCGGCATCCCGCTCATGTCCGTGGAATTGTCGTCTACCGGGGCCTCCGCCGGTGTCGCCGGGGAGTAGGACGGGGAGTCCTCACGCAGGTACGGCGCTACCGGCGCGAATGATGGCACCGGCTTGGATTGTGACACTGCCCGGGTCACAACAACCGGATCAGCCTGAATTTGCGGCACCGATTGCGGGTGGTCACCCTCGCGAATCGTGACCTCGGCAGTGGTGTCGGCCGCCCGCACTTTGTCGGCTAGGCCATGCACGAACTGCAGATAGGTGGAGTGCCCGATCATTTGCTTGGCACCGACGGGCAGGAAGCCGAGATTTTGACGTTCGGTGAGGTACCAATCAATCTTGCTGGTCAGATCAGTGCGGTTTGACCGCTCCGTGAACTCAACACTGAATACCAACAGCTTCTTGTAGGCAAGCATGAAGTCATTGACGCGAAACTCCATCCGGCGATCAGAACTGCGCACCAGACTGACCCGCTGCATCCCGAAGACCAGGTCCCCGGTCGATTCATGGGCCGCAGCTAAGGCCAACTCACCGAGCTCAGGCACGGTCAGTGCAGTCTGGATGTCCAGACCGTTCCAAGCGAGTTTGTGTGACTTAGCCAAGACTCCACCTCCCTGGTGAATAGCCAAAGCGTGCTCGACTCAGCGTCCCGGTTGAGTCCACGCTCCCAGCTCCGTTGCGTAATACCTGGATCTTGGCGCCGATCCGGTGCCTCACCGGCGCCAGCGCACAAGCACTCTTTGAATCCCCTCGGCGGTCCGAGCCGCACCGTATTCCAATCCGGTCGCGGATCACTGCCTCAGCCAGCTTACCCCCGTGTGGGTGACAACCCAGCCAGCATGTGGATGCTGTTCACGGTACGGCGTTGGTCAGGGGCGCGGCCAAGGATTGGCCGTGCAACCGCCCAGACTGGCTTGTTGCACCATCATCACTGGGGCGGCCTGGCCTGCCTTGGTGCAAGTGGCGGTTTTCTTGCCCAACCAGCTTCCGACCCCGTGATTGATTAGGTACCGCTGCCAATCGGCGGAGTTGGAGTACGTGCTGGCGGTGTTTTTCAAAGCCAGAGCATCAACCACGACCTCAGTTCCCGCTACGCAGGTCCCACCCACAGCGGCGCACGACTTGGCGGCAGTCGTCGGCGAACTCAACGAGATCGTGAAATCAGCTTTGGTGGCATCGGCGACCAAAGCGAATCGGACGCTCCCGTCGCCGGTCCAGCTGCGCGGGTCATTCAGCACTGCGGCGATGGTGGTGGCGGCACTGTTCGCATTCAGCCCAGTGCTGGTCTCAACCCGAACCGCAAAGTGCTTGATCTCACCCACGCTGCTGGTGGGATCCAGATTCAAGGTAGCGTTGGCGAACTTGCCAGAGGATGCCATGGTGGTCGCTTTAGCCGTCGAAGTCGCGGTGGGCGTTAGCGTCGGGGTGGGCGTTATCGTCGGTGTGGGTGATGGGGTCGCAGTCACGGAGTTGGCGGCAATGCTCGGGTTACCCACCCGGTACGCCGGGGAGACCATTGATTTCGCCCACACCGCCGTCGCTGCGGTGACTCCCAAGACCAACATGACAGCCAATAACACTGATGGACGCAGCGCCCTGCGCACCGCAGAGCCGACGGCTGCGGCCCGCTCTTGCCACCTCTGCCAGCGTTGGTTCACCTGTTCAGCCTAGCGGCGAGAGTACCGACGCTTGGCCCTCGACATCACCTCCGCTGGCTTACCTCGAGGCAGCACCCGCGCTTCGCCCTGTGCCTTGCACCGGCGCTGCCAGGCACAGATCTCCCAGTAGATAGCTAAACGCCGGCCATCCCTGCTGGGACGACCGGCGTTTAGCTATTGATCAGGCGGGTCAGACCGCGGCGACGTCCACATTGATGTGGGCGACCACGCTTGCGGTCAGCTTGATCCCGACAGTGTGCGTGCCGACGGTCTTGATCGGCTTGCCAATCTCGACCGAGCGCTTGTCGAGGGCCGGGCCACCGGCCTTCTTTACGGCGAGCGCAATATCGGCGGCTGTGACGGCACCGAACAGTTTGCCGGTCTCGCCAGCTTGCGCTGGCAATGAAACCTTCAGTGCTTCGAGCTGCTCGCGCACCTGGACGGCGTGTTCGGTGCTGCGGATCTCCCGAGCGTCCCGAGCGCGCTTGATGCCTTCGATCTGCTTCTCTGCACCACGGCTCCACTGAATGGCAAAGCCACGGGGCAGTAGGTAGTTGCGGCCGTGGCCGTCCTTCACCTCAACAACGTCACCGGCCACACCTAGGTGGTCAACGGGAGCGGTAAGAATCAACTTCATTTCATTACCTCCCAATCACCGAGACGTAGCGGCGTAAGGCAGCAGGGCGAGTTCGCGGGCGTTCTTTACCGCGATCGCGACCTTGCGCTGCTCCTGCACCGATAGACCAGTGACCCGACGAGCGCGGATCTTGCCGCGCTCAGAGATGAACTTCCGCAGAGTTGCGGTGTCCTTGTAGTCGATGTGTCCAATGCGAACGGACTTCGCTGGCACAACTTTCTTTGCTTTCACAGGCTTGCGCTGTGAGGCCATTGTGGTGCTCCCCTTGAGTTACGAAAGCCCGGCTGGTTGCCGGAATGACTTCTGGTTTCGTGCTGGCTGTTGGTTATGTTCACCAGCCAGCACCGGAAAGATCAGAACGGAGGTTCTTCGCTCTGGGCACCAGCCCAGGGGTCAGCTCCTGCATTGCGATCCTGCCCGCCGCCACGACTCCGATTGGAGCCGCCGGACGAGCTGCCACCGAAGTTGCCGCCGCTACCGCCCGCATTGCGGGTGACCTTCGCGGTGGCGTACTTCAGAGCCGGACCGATCTCATCGACATCAACTTCGAAGACCGTGCGCTTTTCGCCTTCACGGGTTTCGTAGCTGCGAGACTTCAGCCGCCCTTGAACGATTACCCGCATCCCCTTGGTGAGGGATTCGGCAACGTTCTCGGCCGCCTGGCGCCAGACTGCACAGTTGAGGAACATGGCGTCGCCGTCTTTCCACTCGCCGCTCGCGCGGTCGAGGGTGCGAGGCGTGGAGGCAACAGTGAAGTTGGCCACCGGCGCCCCGGACGGGGTGAAGCGCAGTTCCGGATCGGCAGTTAGATTGCCGATCAGGGTGATGATGGTTTCGCCTGCCATGTTTTATGTCTTTCGATCGGACTTAAGTGGATTCCCCAAGGTTGTCAGTTGGCACCGACATTTGGGGGCCATCCAAACGATTCTCAGTGCAGATCGGGACGGATCACTTTGGTCCGCATGATCTGCTCATTGAGGGTGAACTGGCGATCCAGCTCCTTGACGACAGCTGGCTCTGCGGTCACGTTAATGACGGCGTAGATGCCTTCGGACTTCTTCCGAATGTCGTAAGCCAGGCGACGCCGGCCCCACAGGTCAAGGTTGTCCACAGTGCCACCGGCCTTGGTAAATCCGGCCAACGGCTTGTCCAGCAAGCCACTCACCTGGCGGTCGTCAACATCGGGATCAATGATCACTACGACTTCATACTTGCGCATACGCGAACCCCACCTCCTCTGGTCTCGAACGGCTACGGGCGCTTCCCGTAGCAGGAGGGCGTATCTATCAGGTCATCACTTGAACGACCGAAGAGTCAGCCTACCTTCACTGAGGCTGGGCAAGCCAATTCAGCTTGCCCAGCCCGATCGGTCAGTTGATGCGCGTCGCGAAAGACGTCTTGGTGACCGTGTCGTAGCCAGCCTTGGTGAAAGTGAACTGAACGGTGATGTCTTTGCCGCGATAGGCCCGGGCAACCTTCAAGCTCGACGTGGTGGCTCGGCTAATCGGCTTGCCGTTGACGTACCACTGAATGCTGATGGCCGCGCCAGCGGTCTCCCCGGTCGCACAATTCAGGGTTCCACCAACCTTGGCATCGCCATAGATCCACGGGCTCATGACGAATAGGCGAGCATTTCGCGGAGCCAACTTGAAGTCCCAGTTTCCGCTGGCCGCAGTGTTGGCATCGATCAAAACCGGTATCGACTTCTTCGCTTCGCTATAGCTGGGGAACCAAGTCTCCACAAACGCTGCATCACCACTCACCGACGAGGCGGTCAACCGCGCAAGACCCGGAGTGATGTTAGTTACGGTGTAAACACCATCAACACCGGTAACACCGGCAACACCATCACCAGCAGTGACCTTCACACCGGCCTGCGGGACACCGTTCAACCGAACCGTACCCGAAATCGAAACCTTCTCAGCCTTCGCCGAGGCCGTTGCCGAAGCGGAAGCCGAAGCCAACTTGAAGTCCCAATTCTTGCTGCCAACCGTGGTGGCATCAATCAAGACCGGCATCGACTTCTTCTGATCGCTGTAGGACGGGAACCAGGTCTCGTCCGCACCCTCGCCGCCCGGTGTTGCCGTCAACCGCCAGTAACCGGGCGTGATGTTAGTCACGGTGTAAACACCGTCACTGCCAGTAACACTGTCGATGCCGTCGCCTGCCGACACCTTCACACCGGCCTGCGGCACCCCGTTAAACCGCACCGTGCCCGACAAAGCGACTGCCCCGGCCTTCGCGGACGCCACTGCCTGCGCTGATGCAGTGCTAGCCGAAGCAGCACTCACCGTGCCTGCTGTAGGCGTAACCCCAGCCTGCGCTACCCCCTGCGCCGCAGCGGCGCTGGCCGGATCGGCCGAAGCCGCATTGACCGCGGACCTACTCCCTGCGAGGGCGGTAGCCCCAACCGCGAGCGACAAACACAATGTAATTGCACCGGTCACGGCAATAACACGAGCCCGACCCATTCCTTGCCCAAATGGCGAACGCAAACTACCCACGTGGCTTCTCCCGTTTTCCTGACAGCCCCACGGCCAACTGCTTCTGCCGCCGATCCCCCGAAGGACGTCCCCTAAAGGGTGACCTATTTTCGGTTTGGCTGCAAGCCACAAAACCGCCCTTTAGGACGCAGCACTAAGCTGCGCAGGCATATTGCCGCGGGCATGGTTAAGCGCGAATGGTTTGGGAATAGCCACGCAGATCCAGACACTCCAGAATGGACCGCATTAGCAGCGCAGGAAGGCCAGAAAGGCCCGGCTCAGCGAACTTTCTTTGCCGCCGAGGCCTTGGTTACCGAGGTGAGACCCTGCTTAGTGAAGGTGACCTTCACTGTGACCTTCTTGCCCCGGTACGCCTTGGCGACCTTCAGCCCGGCCTTAGTCGCACCGGAGATCTTCTTGCCATTGAGGTACCACTGGTACTTCAGCTTGACGCCTGCGGACTTGGTGACCTTGACCGTCAGCTTCTTGCCAGCCCTGGCAGTGCCCGCGATCTTAGGCTTGGCCGAAGCGACAACCGCGGCGGTACTGCTTGTGGCAGTCAAGCTCTGATCGTTACCCGTCGCAGCACTGGCTAGTTCGAAGTCCCAGGATTCGTTGCCGACTGTGGCCTGACTAATGAGCACAGGGACGGAGTTCTTCTCGCTGCTAAAACTCGGGAACCAAGTCTCCACAAACGCAGCATCTGTCGGTGTCGCAGTCAGGCGGGAAGGCCCGGGCGCGATCCCGGCGATGGTGTAACTTCCATCGCCCGCGGTGACCCCGCAGCTGTTAGTCACCAATACGCACACGGTCACGCCAGCCTGGCCCACACCCTGATGCCGCACGGTACCCGTCAGCGTGACGACTCCACCCGCAGTTGTGTCAGCCATCGCGGGCAGCGCAGTGCCCACAGACAAGCCAAGAGTGAGTAGCACGGTCACGGCAGCACCACGGACCTTGCTGAATCGACGCTCAGAAAGCGCGCGCAGATCGTTCATCAAATCCCCCGATCGCCCCCGGTCAGCTGCAATTGCCGCCGATCCCCCCGAGGGACGTCCTCCTAAGGGTGACGCATCTTGGCGGGTTCTGCAAACACAAAGTGCAAAAAGGTGTCGAAGATACCACCCCCTGGCCTCTCGGCAAACGCCAGGGTTGCCCCGCTCCGAGTGAAGCGGGGCAACCCTAAGTTGCGCTAGCGAGCCACCTTCTTGGTGGCCTTCGTCACCTTGGGCCACTTTTGGTAGCCAAGCTTGGTGCCAGTCACCTTTACGGTGATCCGCTTACCCAGGAAGGCCTTCTTCAACTTAAGCGACGTACCTGTGGCACGCTTGATCGCCCTGCCGTTGGCGTACCACTGAAAAGACAACTTCACTGGTGCTGGCCCCCACGCGCCGGTTCGCACTTTCAAGGTCTTGCCGACCTTCGCCGAACCGCTGATGGTGGGTGTTGGCTCCTTGAGATAGCCATACCCAATCTCTGCGGGTTCTGACCAGGCCACCAACCCAGTGGAAATGAGCGTCACCTTGACCTGGACCTTCTTGCCAGCTTCCGGGCCAGCAAGCCGACGACTAGCCCCAGCCGCACCAACAATCACCTTGCCATTGGCGTACCACTGGTAGCTGACCTTCGCATCAGTCGGAAACACAGTCGCCTGCACCGTCTTCCCAACCGACTCCTCACCAGAAATAATCACCTGCAAGTCATCCAGCGACGTAGCCCCCAAGGTGAAGTTGAATTGGGTACTGAAAGTGAGGTTTCCCTGGGTGAACAGCGACTCACCAACGGAGGACGATTCGCCGTCGGCACTGATTGCCTGGTAGGTCAGGCTTTCGGGGAATACCAAAGCCAAATAAGAACCATCGGCCCCGGTAGTTGCCACACACTCGCCGCCACCAGCCAGGCAGATCCTTGCCCCAACGGCCGGCTTTCCCTTGGCATCAGCAACCTTGCCGCTGATCGAAAAACTCTTGGCCTCACCGGTCTTGGCCAGCGCTATGCGACCTTGATCTGACGACCCCCCAGCCGCCACCGAATACGGGTACTGGTAAGTCGACTGATACCCGGCAGCCTCAACCAGAAGCCCACCATCGTCTGGACCAAGCTTAAATACGGTGGCCGAGAAGAACCCTTGCGCATCGGTAGCCACCTTTGCCGAATGCCCCGGGGTCACCTCCGCGCCCACGATCGGTGCTCCGGATGCATCAACTACTTGCCCCGAGACTGGCAGGTACTCCGGGTTACCGTGCGCCCGGCTCGGCGCCGCACCTCCCACCATGAGTGCCAGCGCGGTTACACCCAACGCCAGCGCACGCAACAAACTCTTCACTTCGCTGTCCCCCTTTAACCAACTGTGCTTCAGCAACCGCCAGATCAGACGCGCTCTCCCGTGCGCGCTCCGACCCAAAAAGGCGGTGTACCGAAAATGTCCCGCAGAAAGAATGCCCGCAAATCCGGCTCACAGCAAGCCCAAAGGGAACGTCGTTCTCCACGGCCTGGATGCACCGGCCCCAAAACAAAGATCGGGCCGCCGAACCCAAAGCTCGACGACCCGATCATCCCAAAAGAACTGCCCCTACTTGGCGACCTTCTTGGTGGCCTTCGAAGCCTTAGTCACCGTGGCATAGCCAGCCTTAGACCCGGTCACCTTCACCGTGATCTTCTTACCCTTAACCGACTTAGCGATCTTGTAACTCGACTTAGTCGCACCCTTAATCGCCTTGCCATTGGCATACCACTTGAAAACCAACTTCACCGGCGACGGCCCCCAGGTGCCAGCCTTCGCCGTCAGCTTCTTACCAACCTTCACCGAACCAGAAACCTTTGGCGTAGCCACTTTCAACTTGCCGACGGCTAGCTTGAAGTTTATCCCGCTCAGGTCTTGGCCATTTGTGAGTGTGCCGTTCACCGGCGCTGAAGACAGTGCACCACTCACTGCCCATGCCCGATAGACGCCTTCCGGTTGCCGTACCGAATACGCCCCAGTGGAATCAGTGGTAGCTACGCAACTAGTGGTCGAAACACAGATACTGGCGCTCGGAACCGGTTTACCTTGCCAATCAGTCACAGTGCCCGACACCAGCGCCCCCGCTGGCAGCTGAAAATCGACGATGCGCGACTGGCCCACAGTCAACCTGCCGGTAACGTGATCCGAGGTCAACCCCGCATAGCTCGCCCACGCGGTGTACTCGCCCACAGCCTGCCGCACCTGATACTTGCCAGCGCCATCGGTGGTAGCCAGGCACGACGAAACGACACACACAGATGCGCCTGCCACCGGGGCACCCTGCCAATCAGTCACAGTTCCCGACACCTGCACCACCGACGTGATTGGAATGTCCTGGGAGTAAGTCTTGCCTGGCTCAACCTCGAAGTAGTCAGGTGGGTGTGACGAACCGTAGGAGGGAACCGTGGTCTCAACCCAGCTCTGTCCGTCGCGCGGATACGCAGTCACATTCACCTGATGCGAGGCTCCCCAGCCAATCACGCCTTTCAAGGTGTAGCTGCCTGCCGAATTCGACCAGGTGCAGTTGTCGTCGAAGTCGCCTCCGACGCAGACGCGCACCCCACCGGTCGCAGCGCCATCCACCAACACGCTGCCGGTCACCGTGGCGCCGAGTGCCAAGTTGGCATCAGCAACCAGCCCCGCAGCGGTAAGCGAAAAGACCTCGTTGCCTGCTGAAGTCCAACGAAGCGCTTCATGCCCAGTGCTTCTGCCGTCAATCACCAGCCGGTACGTCCCCAGTTCAACCGCGGTCAAAGCGAACGCGCCGTTGGTCGCCGACACAGCCTGCTTCACCGTTGCGCCCGCGTAGCCATCGGTTGTGCGCAGAAAGACCATTGCCCCAGCAATTGCCTGGCCATTTGAGTCGCGGACGGTGCCGCTAATCGACCCGGTCGGCACGCTGGCGTGGGCGGGGGTTACCCCGCCCATTGAGAGCCCAACCGCAAGCAGAACTGTAGACACAGCAGTGCGGATCTGTACCAACCAAGAACGCCTGGCCACGTGGTTCAACTTGCCTCCCGCTCGCACAACCGGCCCAAAAATTCGCCGCTCCCCCGAATGACGTCCCCTCAAGGGTGACCCTTCACAAGGGCTGATGCAACCTCCGTGAGGCACATTGGCGCAGTCCAACCTCGGCTGAACATGGCAAAGAGGGCCGCACCCGTTCAAGATTGAAACGGTGCGGCCCTCTTGCATGCCGCTACTTGGCGACCTTCTTGGTGGCCTTCGAAGCCTTGGTCACGGTGGCGTATCCCGCCTTAGACCCGGTCACCTTCACCGTGATCTTCTTACCCTTGACCGACTTAGCGATCTTGTAACTCGACTTAGTCGCACCCTTAATCGCCTTGCCATTGGCATACCACTTATAGGCCAGCTTCACCGGCGACGGCCCCCAGGTGCCAGCCTTCGCCGTCAGCTTCTTACCAACCTTCGCCTTGCCCGAAATGGACGGGGTTGCCACCCGCAACGTAGCTAGCCCGATCGCAGGGGTCGCTGCCGAAGCCTTCGTCACTGGATCGACGCCATCGCTAGTGCCAGTCACTGCGACCGTTACCGTCCGGCCCGAATCCGCAGTGGTGAGCTGATAGCTGGCCCCCGTAGCGCCTGGGATCGGGACTCCCGAGCGGTACCACTGGTAGCTGAGACTCACTCCGTCGCTCCAGGCACCCGTGTTGGCAGTAAGCCACTGCCCCACTCGAAGTGCCCCGCCGATTGACGGCGTAGAGCCACTGATCGGCGCTGGGGCAACCGCTTCGGTCTCGCCTGAGGTCGCGGTCGCCGAGGCGTAGCCAGCCTTAGTGCCAGTGACCCGGACCGTGATCTTCTTGCCCAGCTGAGCCGAGGTCAAAGGGATGGTTGAACCGGTCCCGATCTCGTCGGCATCTGCGTACCACTTGTAGGTGAACGCAGCCTCACTGGGCGACCAGTCTCCTGGAGTTGCCGTCAACGTGCCACCCACCTGAACGGCACCCGTGATGGTGGGCGTGGCCGGAGTCATGGTGCCTACTGCGACGGCAGCGGTCGCGGTTGAGAAGGCGCTGGTCGCACTCTCGTAGCCAGGTTTGGTGCCGGTGACTTTCACCGAGATCGCCTTGCCCTGATCAGCAGCAACCAACGCGTAGGTCGAACCGGTCGCACCATTAATCGCATCCGTGCCCCGGTACCACTGATGAGCCAACGACACATCAGCCGGATCCCAAGCACCCGCAGCAGCCGTTAATGTCGCACCCACTTTGGCCGTACCGCTGATTGTGGGCGTGGCCGCAGCCATCGGCAACCCAGCCACCGCAGCAGTCGCAGCCGAAGTAGCACTAGTCGTCTCATAGCCCGACTTCGAACCAATCACCTTCACCGAGATCGCCTTGCCCTGATCAGCCGCAACCAACGCGTACGACGAACCAGTCGCACCAGCAATCGCCTCATCACCGCGATACCACTGATAAGCCAACGACACATCAGCCGGATCCCAAGCACCCGCAGCAGCCGTCAGCGTCGCACCAACCTGAGCCGTGCCCGAGACAATCGGCGTGGCCGCAGTCATCGGCAACCCAGCCACCGCAGCAGTCGCAGCCGAAGGAGCAATAGTCGTCTCATAACCCGACTTCGAACCAGTCACCTTCACCGAGACCGCCTCGCCCTGATCAGCCGCAACCAACGTGTACGTCGAGCTTGTTGCCCCACCAATCACATCCGGGCCGCGATACCACTGATAAGCCAACGACACATCAGCCGGCGACCACGTACCCGCAGCAGCGGTCAACACCTCACCCACCTTCGCCGTACCCGAAACAATCGGCGTCGGTGCAGTCATCGGTGAACCAGTGACCACAGCAGTCGGATCAGATTCTGCGTCTGCTTCGAAATATCCATCGTCGTAAGCATTCACGCTCACAGTGATGTTGTGGCCGACCTCCTCAGAGGTGAGGGTGTAGGTCGAGTCACGAGCCCCACTGATTTGAGCACCGTCGGCGTACCAGTGATAGCTGAAGTCAGCGTCATTTGGCGCCCAACCCGCAACCGAGGCGGCTAGTGTCTCCCCGGCCTTTAAGGTGCCCGAGATCGTCGGCTTCGCCGTGGTCATAGTCTGCAATGGCGCCAGACTCGCATCGATGGTCTTGGTCTGGTTCGCGGCGATCACCACCGCAGTCGCCGAATCGGCGGAATAGGCATTCTCGTAGTACTCGGAACGGTACCCGTCGGCATCCGTACTGAACCGGAGTTTGTAGCTGCCAGCTGGCACCGCCAGGCTGTAGTGCCCGCTGCTATCTGTTGAGGCCCACGCAACCTCGCACCAATCATTTCCGAATGGCACATACGCTGAGACATAGGCATCCAGATCGGCAATGCTCCCATCGGTCACGGTTCCGGTGATAGTTGCCGAAGCCGGTGCGAGCTGAATATTTACGTTGTTCAGATCAGTTGAACCTACGGTGATTCGTCCCGTGAGATAGGTACTCACGTCACTATAGGTGGAGTCCAGCCACCGGGAGTATTCGCCCGGCTCCAGCGCCACGGTGTAGAACCCTGTCGCATCGGCATATGACGAGCACTCTTCACCGCCAGTTCCTGAGCTCAGCGTGTAACACACCGTGTTGCCAGCGAGAGGAACACCGGTCGGGCCGGTGATGGTTCCACTGATGATGGCCTTCTTTGCCAGGCTGGCGTCAACCACCGTTTCGCCCGTTGTCACAACAACTGGGGTTGCCGCAGCCAAGGTGCGGGCATCCTGGTAGTACTCCAAGCTGTATGCCGCGTCAGGTGCGTCGTCATCGTCTGAGGTCGCGAAGCGGAGCTTGTAGGCGCCATCAGGCACGGCCAGTGTGTACTTTCCATTCGGATCGGTATTGACACTGGCGTAGTAAGTCCATTCAGTTCCGTCTTGCACATAGGCCGTCACAGTGGCAGCGGCGTCCGGCGTGGTGCCGTCTGTAACGGTGCCGGTAATCGTCGCCGAAGTTGCGGGGAACTTGATGTCGCAGCCGCTCAAATTGGTGGCCGCCATTGCCACGGCCGTGGCATCAGTTGCCTTAGCCACGCTGCCCGAACTGGCGTAATAGCTTCTGGGGCGACCGGCCACCTCGGCCGACACCTTATAGGTGCCGGGGTCCACGTAAATGGTGTATTTTCCATCAGCATCAGTTTGGGCGCCAGGGCCGGGGCACAGGTCGCCGTCGTTTGTTGCGCAGACATAATCCGCGCGCACCGAGGCCTCAGCTACCCCCACACCACTGGAATCGGTGACTCGTCCACTGATCGTTGCATTGTGAATCAGACTCGCGTCAACAGTCTGGGTCTGCCCACCAGTCACCGTGATCGTGGTTGCGTTTGCCAGACTCGCCGCGCCGCCGTTGTACTGCGTCTTGTACTCATAGGAGTCGAACTTGAGGCGGTAGCTCCCGGGCGCTAGCTTATTGAACCCATAAGTGCCATCAGCGTCGGTGTAGGTCGTGTCGACGTGCACCCATTTGCCGTTGGTCAGGGCGTAGACCTCCACCCAAGCATTCGGATCGACGGTGACGCCGTCATAGACCGTGCCCTTGATGATTCCTGCCGCAGCCAGCTTGATGTCTTTGCCCGTCAGGGCAGCGTTTTCACTGATCGAGATTGCTGTGGCGTTTGCCGACTCGGTCACGCTGCCACCGTCGGCGTAGTAGGTGTCCAAATAGGCATCGGCAGAGGTGCGCACCAGGTACGTGCCCGCAACTACTCCCAGGGTGTAGGCCCCGCTGGCGTCGGAGGTGGCGCAACCCTGATATTCAGTGTTGGCAATCGCGTCGGGGCAAACACTGATTCCTGGCAAGGCAGCGCCATTCGGATCGGTCACCGTGCCACTGATAGTCGACCACTTCGCCAGGCTGACATCAGCCAGAGTCACGGTCGCACCACTGGCGACGGTGACGGTGGTCGCCGAGTCAAAGTCGTAAGTGTTGTTGTAGTACTCCGCTCCATAGGTGTGGTTACCACCGGGTGACATCCTCAGCCGATAGCTGCCCGCTGGCACATGCAAGGTGTACTTGCCCGTGGAATCCGTGGCGGTTCCGAAATACTGATCCCAGCTGCCATCAGTAAGCACGTAGGTGGTCACATAACCCCGGGTGGCATCGGACACACCCTCGGTAACAGCGCCAGTGATTGTGGCGTCGCCAATCAGTTGAATGTCTTTGCCGATTTCAGCAGATCCGGAAGTGACGGTTAACGTCGCTGCCAGGCTCTGATTAGTGACGCCACCGCCACCACCGGTGGCGTAGTAGACCTGCGGGTAGCCATCGACGTTAACGGACACCCAGTAGGAACCCGGCACAACAGTCACGGTGTAATCACCGTTGGCATCAGTGTTGGTGCAACGGCCAGAACCCCCGTACGCAACTGCTTTGGCGCAAATGCTGGCACCGGACACGGTCTGACCGCTCGGAGAAGTCACGGTGCCAGTGATCGTTGCCGCGTTCGGATCATCAACAGCCCTGGCGGCTGCAGGCATCCACGTTGCCATCAATGCAATCACTGCCAAACTGGCTGCGAAAGCCTTGACCACACGCCGTTTTCTAGGCTGGAAATTGTCCACTCTGCCCGTCCTCCAAGGAAAAGCGCGCTAATCGCGGCGCCGACTCAACGGAGAAACACTGTCGCAAGCTGGCCTGGAACCAAAGGGGGGTCTTGAAGTTCATACACGTCCGTACAGACGGAATTGATCACGGACGCGCGAGGGGCCCGTACCGATTGGATGACCGGGCTAATCGCCAAGCTCTTCGTGCAACTCGTCGGGCACTTGCGCCAACAAGCCGAGATATCCGACTAGCCGCAGATAGTTGTCTCGCAGCGCTGGGGACGGGAAGTGTTCGCCGCTCAACCAACCTTGTGCGGTAGTTGCAGGCACGCCAGCAAGCCGGGCCACAGCACGAATCGATAAGTGCCTGGACAACCTGGCTTCATTCACACGTACGGCGAATGCCTGCTTGATCCCCTCAGCGGACATGCAACTATCGTCTCAGCCTTTGGGACGCCGCGCAGCCTCACTGGAAAAATTCATTCATCCATCCACAGGCCGGAGTGGAGAAAATCGGCCAGCTGCAAATACTCGACGAGCGCTAAAAACTTCGGCCGCAACGCTGGGGTTGGAAAATGCCGACCTTGAAGCCAGCCGTGCATCGTTGATGTCGGCACGCCAGAAAGCCTCGCGGCTCCGCGCACCGATAAGTGCCGATCAACCCTCGCTTGATTAACTAACGCGATCATTTCTGAGCGCGTGGGGAGGTGTTGCACTGTGCTCCTGAATGGGGGTGGCCGAGAGCAGATCGCGCCGCTCCCGAGGGTGAGACCTTCGGTGCAAGCACTGGCACACCCAGCTCCCGGCGCCTGCGTCAACGTCTTTGGCGATCACCGCCATGATCGCACCCCTCATTAGGTTGACGCATGCGCACCAGAACCCTGGCATGCCAGTGCCTGCGGGCACTAGTGAACGCCAATTGCCGCCGAATTGATCCTTATCCCCTCCGGGTTCGTACAGACTCGTACACCGTCGGAACTAGATTCGCGCCCAAGTTCGGTATCCGCCATCAAGGTTGCGGACCTTGCGGCCAGCCTGGGTCAGGATTCGCGCCGCAATGTATCCGCGAAGGCCCACTTGGCAATGAACAATCACCTCGTCATTGACCTCAGCGAGACGCTCACGCAAATCATCAACCGGAATATTGACCGCACCATCAACGGTGCCGCGAGCGAATTCACCAGCGCTACGCACATCGATCAACTGCACGCCTTTAGCGACCTCAGCAGCTACTTCATGCCACTGAATTGTTTCAGTTAGGTGGTCACGCAGGTTTTCGGCGATGTAGCCGATCATGTTGACCGGGTCCTTGGCCGAGCTGAACTGCGGCGCATAGCTGAGTTCCAGATCGACCAATTCGGAAGCACCGATGCCGCCGCGCATAGCCGTGGCAATCACATCAATGCGCTTGTCAACACCACTTCCGCCAACACCTTGCGCGCCCAGAATGGCGTCAGTGTCGGCATCAACAACCAGCTTCAAGCTCATCCCTTCGGCACCGGGGTAGTAGCCAGCATGGTTTGCCGGGTGAGTATGAATCACTCGAATCTTTCGACCGGCGGCCACGGCGCGCTTTTCGGTCCAGCCGGTAGCGGCGGCGCTTAGCCCGAACACTCCCACCACGGCAGTGCCCAGCACGGTATTGGCATGCGCATTGCGACCAGTGATCACGTCAGCGACCAGGCGTCCATGACGGTTTGCTGGGCCTGCCAGCGGCACCATGGTGACGTCTCCGGTGATGGCGTCGCGCTTGATCACTGCGTCACCCACGGCGAAGATCGAGGGATCGGAAGTGCGCTGCTGATCGTCAACGACGATGCCGCCGCGATCAGAGATTTCCAGCCCAGCAGCCTTGGCCAGCCCCGATTCCGGACGGACGCCGATCGCGGCGATCACCAGACCGGCCGGTACGGTGCGGCCGTCAGAGAGGGTGACATCAGCGGTGCCGATTTCGGTTACCGAAGCGCCGGTCACCACGTCCACACCGTTCTTGACGATGTGCTTCTCGACCAGTGCGGCCATCTCGACATCGAGTGGGGCCATGATCTGGTTGGCCAACTCAACGATGGTCACCTTCAGGCCACGCTCGGTGAGGTTCTCAGCGAGCTCGATGCCAATGAAGCCGCCGCCCATGATCAACGCGGTCGCGTTGCCGGAGGCGAGCACCTCGGAGACCTTGGCGGCCATCGCATCGGTGTCGGCGATATTGCGCAGGCTCAATGCCCGCTCGATCCCTGGGGTGGGCGGCACGAACGGCGCCGCGCCGGGGGCCAGGATCAGGGAATCGTAGGACTCGGTGTATTCAGTGCCCGTGGCCAAGTTACGGACGGCGACGGTCTTGGCCGCGCGATCGATCGCGATGACTTCAGAGTCGACCCGAACGTCCAGATCGAAGCGGGCCTTCAGACTGGCGGGAGTCTGCAGCAGCAGGGCGTCCCGCTTCTCAATGACACCGCCCACGAAGTAGGGCAAGCCACAGTTGGCGAAAGACACATGCCCTGACTTCTCCAACACAACAATCTCGGCATCTTCAGCGAGCCGACGCAGCCTGGTCGCCGCGGACATACCGCCGGCGACGCCTCCAACAATCACTGTCTTCATGTCAGTCAGCATACCCCCAGGGGTATCCATGGGGTCAACCTCGGTATCTCAGAACTAGCCCTTTGGCAGGCATCCGAGCTGCCACTTTGGGAAATCAGTTGCGCGGACGCCCGGCCCGGGCGTACATCTCATCGACGATCGCAGCGAAGCGCTTCTCCACCTCTTTACGCTTCACCTTGAGCGTCGGAGTGAGCATGCCGTTTTCCTGGGTGAATCCTTCCAACAGAATCCGCAGATCCCGGATCTGCTCATGCTTGGGCAGCTTGGCGGTCAGTGCTGCCATCCGGCGGCCGATTTCGGCGACCACCTCAGGATGGGACAGCAGTTCCTCGCGCTTGGCCCAAGTCAGCTGCAACTGCTTGCCGATCTCCTCCAAATGCGGCAGCGAAGGCGCCACCAGCAACGTTAGATAGGGCCGGTTGTCACCGAGTAGCAGCGTGTACTCAAACAGCGGGTCGGATGCCAACAGACCCTCGATCGGAGCCGGCGCAACATTCTTGCCGTTGCTGGTGACGATCAGGTCCTTGATCCGATCGGTGATCAGCACATAGTCGCCGTCATAGGCGCCCACATCACCGGTATGCAACCAGCCGTCCTGCAACACCGCAGCAGTCTCTTCGGGACGCCCCCAATAGCCAGTCATCACGTTCGGGCCGCGGTAGAGCAACTCGCCGTCCTCGGCGATCCGCAGCTCACCACCAGGAATCACCTTGCCAACATTTCCGAACTTGTAGGTCAGAGGTGCCGGAAAAGTGACCAGCGGCGAAGCCTCGGTAAGCCCATAACCAGGAAGCACCATGAGCCCGCAGCCGTAGAGGAACTCCTCGACATCACGACGCATCGGCGCCCCGCCACAGGCCATGACTTTCTTCGGCCCGCCCATGGCATCGCGCACCGACGAAAGCACCAACTTGTCAGCGATCTTCAGCCGGATGGTGAGCAGCGCGTTCGGGCGCTTAGGCGAACGCAAAGTGTCGTGATACTGCGTGCCGACTTTGAGTGACCAGGCCATAATCCGCTGCTTGAGCGGACTGCCCGCCACCTTCTCGCGAGCCGCGGTGAAGACCTTTTCGTACAGTCTTGGCACGCTGACCATCAGATTCGGCTTCGCCAACATCATCTGCTCGGCCACCGTACGGGGATCGGACACATAGGTATTCAGGCAGCCATTGGACAACACCATGTAAGTCCAGGCCCGCTCCAAGGCATGACTCAGCGGCAGGAAACATAGCGACACATCGCCGGGGCCAAGATCGAAGAAGCGGTTCAGCGCCCACACCTGGTGCGTGAAACCGCGGTGAGTGAGCATCACACCCTTGGGTTCGCCGGTAGTACCGGAGGTGTAGATGATGGTGGCCACGTCATCGGCTGAGGCAGCCGCGATCCGGGCGTCCACCTCGCTGGTATCGGTGGGGGCAGCGGCCAACTCTTCGTCCAGGCCGATGACTCCAGCAGTGGGGGCCAGCGCGATCACCGCGTCCAGGTCAGGGAGGTCAGCCCGTACCGAGGCGACGATTTCGGCCTCATGCGCGCCAGCGACAAAGATCAGCTTCGCACCGCAGTCGCCGAGAATGTGGCGCACCTGGTCGGGCGTGCTGGTGGCGTACAGCGGCACTGAGATCAGCCCGGCGTACACGCAAGCAAAATCAACCAATGACCACTGCGGGCTATTTGCCGAGAACAGCGCAACCCGATCTCCTGGAGCAAGTCCACGTTCGATCAAGCGCGCAGCCAGCGCGCGCACCTGCTGTCCTGCCTCGGCGTAACTGGTAACCACCCAGTCATCACCGGATCGAACTCGCAAAGCCGGTTCGTCACCGAACTCGGCCACCGACCTGGCGAACATTTCAGCCAGATGAGGTGAGTTCATTACTGCTCCTTCGTCGCTCCCCTACGCACTAAGTTACTCCACCGTAGGTAGCTAGACGACTCCGAAGAGATCTTCACAGGCAACTGACATCCAGCAAGGCGACTCGCACAGCTGCCTACACTGTCTCCCATGCTGGTAGGCGCACATGTTGACCCCATCGACCCAATCTCTGAAGCCACCGAACTGGGGATCAATGCCGTCCAGTTCTTCTTGGGCGATCCGCAGGGTTGGAAGGGTCCCAAACTTGCCTACGCCGCCGGTGCGGACGCCCTGCGCGCCGACGCCGAAGCCGCCGGCGTGGCGCTCTACATTCACGCGCCCTATGTGTTGAACGTAGCCAGCACCAACAACCGAATCCGCATTCCAAGCCGTCAGCAGCTGCAAAAGCAGCTCAACCTGGCCGCCCAAATCGGCGCCGCGGGGCTGATCGTCCACGGGGGGCATGTGCTGGCCGCCGACGATCCGCAAGCTGGGTTCGACAACTGGCTCAAAGCAGTCGATGGCCTGAAGATCGAAGTGCCGCTGCTGATCGAAAACACTGCAGGCGGAGCCAACGCCATGGCGCGCACCCTGGAACGGCTCGGACAACTGTGGGAGGCCATCTCCGGCTCGGTCAATGCTGACCAAGTGGGCTTCTGCCTAGACACCTGCCATGCCCATGCCGCCGGCCTGGAATTGGACGGCTTGGTAGATCGAATCATGGGCATCACTGGGCGAATCGACTTGGTACACGGCAACGACTCCCGCGACGCTTTCGGTTCTGGAGCTGATCGGCACGCCAATCTGGGCGCGGGACGATGCGATCCAGAGGGCCTGGCCCAAGTCTTTGCTACCGCCGGGGCGCCGATCATTCTGGAAACCCCCGGCGACGCGCAAGCCCGGCGCGCGGATCTGGAATGGCTCAACGGCAAGCTGAAACAGCATTAACCGGCAAAACAAGATAAAGCGGCAGGAAGCCTCGCCACGCCGTCCCCGGTCAGCTACCCTCCTCGGATGAGTACGAGCATCTACGTCGCCTCCCCCGAAGGTCGAGTCGGCAAGTCGCTGGTCGCCCTTGGAATGATTGAGGCGCTAACCAGAACCGTGAGTTCGGTCGGGGTGTTTCGTCCGATCGTTCGCGCTGGCAGCCCGGACGAAATCCTGAGCACTTTGCTCGCCCAACCCGGTGTAAACCAAACCTACGACGACGCAGTCGGGGTGACCTACGCTGACGTCCGCGCCGACCCCGACGCCGCATTGGCCACTTTGGTGGCCAAGTACGCCAAGATCCGTCACGACCACGAGACCGTGGTCATTCTGGGCTCGGACTACACCGACATTGCTTCCCCCACCGAACTCACTTTCAACGCCCGGGTGGCGGCCAACCTGAACGCCCCGGTGCTGCTGGTGGTCGGTGGCATGGAACGCGACGCTGCGGGCGTCCGCACCGCGACTGAGGGCGCGCTGGCCGAGTTTGCTGTCAATCACGCCAAGGTTTTGGCAGTGCTGGCAAACCGAGTGGCCCCCGACATGCTGGACGCTGTCCGCGCCGACTTGGCCACCCTCGACGGGCTGGTAACCGGTGCCCTGCCGCAAGATCAGCTGCTGATCGCGCCCACTGTGGCTGCGCAATTTGAGGCCGCCGGGGCTGAGCTCATGCAGGGCAACCCAGAACTGCTTAGCCGTGAATCGGTTGAGGTGCTGGTTGCTGGCATGACCTTGCCGAATGTGCTGTTGCGCCTAACGGCTGAATCGACAGTGATCATGCCCAGCGATCGCTCCGATCTGCTGCCAGGCCTGCTGCTGGCCCATGCTTCGGGAACCTTCCCGAAGCTGGCTGGCATTCTGCTGGTGGGCGGTTACGAGATTCCGCCGACGATCCTGCAGCTGATTTCTGGCATCCACGCCGATCTGCCGATCGGGATGACCAAGGTGGGCACCTTCACCACCGCGGATCGAGTCTTCCGCTTGGAAGGCGCGCTGACTTCCAGCCCGCGCAAGGTCGAAGTTGCTCGGCGCCTCTTCGCCGACCATGTCGACGCCGAAAAGCTGCTCGATGCGCTGCAGGTGCACCGCTCTGAGGTGGTCACTCCGTTGATGTTCGAGCATCAACTGCAAGAGCTTGCCCGTTCCGATCGGCGCACCATCGTGATGCCCGAGGCCAGCGATGACCGGATCCTCACCTCGGCCGACATTGTGTTGCGGCGCGGCGTGTCCGATGTGATTTTGCTCGGTGATGCCCAAGAGATTCGGGCCCGGGCCAACAAATTGGGCCTGTCGCTGGAAAACGTCCAGATCATCGACCCGAACAACCACAATCTGGTGGAACACTTCGCCACCGAGTACGCCCGGCTGCGCGCCCACAAAGGCGTCACCGTTGAGCAGGCCAAAGAGAAGCTGACCGACCTGAGCTACTTCGCCACGATGATGGTGCATCTTGGCCTGGCCGACGGCATGGTTTCCGGGGCGGTGAACACCACCGCGAACACGATCCGTCCCTCATTGGAGTTCGTGAAGACCAAGCCCGGGGTGAAGGTCGTTTCCAGCTCATTCCTGATGTGCATGGCCGACAAGGTTGTGGTGTACGCCGACTGTGCGGTGAACCCCGATCCGACTGCTGAAGAGCTGGCCGACATCGCGATCAGTTCGGCCGAGACCGCGGTGGCCTTCGGCATTGAGCCGCGAATCGCGATGCTCAGCTACTCCACTGGATCCTCCGGCTCAGGAGCTGATGTCGACAAGGTGCGCGAGGCGACGGCCATCGTGCGTGACCGGCGTCCCGACCTGGCCTTGGAAGGCCCGATCCAATTTGATGCCGCGGTTGACCCGACCGTGGCCAAGGCCAAGCTGCCCGAATCGGCGGTGGCCGGCCAAGCGACGGTGTTCATCTTCCCTGACCTGAACACCGGCAACAACACCTACAA
>DHWU01000080.1:28231-39420 GCA_002413345.1 Propionibacteriaceae bacterium UBA5174
GCGGTCGCAATCGGCCCGGTTTTGCAGGGTTTGAACAAGCCGGTCAACGACCTCTCCCGAGGGGCGTTGATCGATGACATCGTGAACACCGTGGCCATCACTGCCATTCAGGCA
Organism: Propionibacteriaceae bacterium UBA5174; assembly: GCA_002413345.1. Taxonomy (GTDB): domain Bacteria; phylum Actinomycetota; class Actinomycetes; order Propionibacteriales; family Propionibacteriaceae; genus Propionicimonas. Next base: position 28,346 of record DHWU01000080.1, read on the forward strand.
CAAGCTGAAACAACGCAATCTGAGAAAAGAGGTGAAGCATGACGACTCCGATCCTGCTGCTGAACTGTGGGTCAAGCTCAGTCAAATACCAAGTGATCGATGCCGACTCCGAAGAGGTGATTGCCACCGGCCTGATTGAGCGAATCGGTGATGGTGAATCCACCATTTCCCACACCTTCGGCGGGCAGACCCTGCAGGACGAGCACGGCTTCGCCGACCACGCCCAGGCGTTGACTTTCTTGGTGAAACTGTTCGACCGGGTTGGGCCGAAGCTGTGCGACATTGTGGCCGTCGGGCACCGTACCGTCCATGGGGGGCGGGGGTTCCGTTCCACCACCGTCATTGACGATGTGGTCTTGGACAAGCTGCGCGAACTCAGCCCGTTGGCGCCGCTACATAATCCGCCCGGCATTGCTGGCATCGAGGCCGCACAAAAGGCGCTGCCGAACGTGCCGCATGTGGCCATCTTCGACACGGCGTTCTTCTCTTCGATGCCGCCCGAGGCCTACACCTACGCGATTCCGCGGAATCTGCGCGAGGTGCATGGCATGCGCAAGTACGGCTTCCACGGCACCTCGCATAGCTACGTGTCCCACAAGGTCGCCGACGTGCTGGGACGCGACTACAACTCCTTCAACCAGATCGTGTGCCACCTGGGCAATGGGGCTTCAATCTCGGCGATTCGGATGGGCGTGGCTGTCGATGCGTCCATGGGATTGACGCCGCTGGCTGGGTTGGTGATGGGCACCCGATCCGGGGATGTCGATCCGGGCATGCACCTGTTCATGTCACAGCGGTTGGGACTGACCATCGCTGAGGTGGATAACCTGCTGAACAAGCGATCGGGCATTTTCGGCATGTCTGGGGTGACCGATTTCCGCGACCTGTTCGAGCTGATCGATGCCGGTGATGCGGACGCCAAGCTGGCCTTTGATGTCTACATTCACCGGCTGCTGAGCTACATCGGTTCTTACGTGGCGATTCTGGGTGGGGTAGACGCGCTCACCTTCACCGCTGGCGTTGGCGAGAACGCCGCCCCGGTGCGCGCCGCCGTGATTGGACGGTTGGAGTCGATGGGATTCTGGTTGGACGCCGAGGCCAACGCCGTCCGCTCCCGCGACGCGCGCGTGATTTCGCGTGAAGGCTCACCAGTGACCGTGTTGGTGGTGCCCACCAACGAAGAGCTGGCGATGGCCCGCGAAACCAAGGCTGCTATTTCGGCCTGAGACTGCAGCAGCCGCCCGTCCCCTTGGCTGGGGGCGGGCGGCTGTCTTGTCTGCGGTAAGTCAGCCGACGGTTTGACTCTGCAACCTGCTCCGACCTCCAGCTGTGCGCGGATTGTTGATCTGGGTGCGGATTCCGTCCACTTCTGGGGCAGGGCTGGCAGTTCGCTGACTCGAAGTTGGGCGCTATCGTTGCGGCCGTGAACGACGTGCTTGAAGTCTCTTTCGCTACGAAGACCCGCGATGTGCTCGGGATGCTTGCGGAGAATCGATCCCGCAGACTCAGCAGTCTGTTGCCCTTGAGTATCGTGGTCGCTGCCTTCGCCGTGCTGACGATTGTCGTCGGCGCGATGTCTCGAAGCTGGACCGCCATTGGACTTGGTTTGGGCCTTGCTGCCCTGGCCGGGCTCGGCCTGTGGAGTCGCCAACGCCAGGCAAGCGCCATTGCTCCGGCACCGATCCCGGAGTTGGCCTTTTCGATTGACGACCAGCAGATTCACTTCACCAAGCTTTCTACTAGTCGGGCAACCACCTGGGACTGGCCACTTGCCGAAACCACGCTCGAGGTGCGCCCCGGCGGGCGCGTCCTGGCTTTCAGCAGAGAAGGCCAGCGCCCGAGGCGTTTCAGCTTGGCCGGTTTGGACATCGATCCGAATCAGCTGGTCAGCTTCTTCGATTCACGTAAGGCAGCTTGTAGCAGTGGGTCGGCTCCGGCGCGCGAACTACTCGATGCTCCTCGCCCCCAGGCCGGACCAGAGCGGAAGTACTACGAGACTCCAATGCTTGCGGTGGTGTTTCCGGTGATCTCGATTGCCAGTATTGCCGGCGGGGTCGCGATCACCGTGACGAGTGTTTTGACGAAAAGCCATGGGGCCCGTGAGTCACATACTGACCCGCGCGGCCAGTTGTGGATGATGGCGCTGATCATGATCGCTGTCGCCGTTGAGATGCAGCGCCGCCACTTCGCCTACACGAAGTTCCGTTGGCGCAACGACACGATGACCGTCCTTTATTGGGTGCTGATGGCGGTGGCGATAGTTGGCGCTTTGGTTGGCCCGTTCCTGCTTCCGTCGTTTTCGCTGACGCCATAATCACCGTATGGAGTCTTGGTCGAAGCTGCTGGCGGCGGCGTCCCTGATTGAGGTCTTCGACTAACCCGCTGACGAAGCCGCACGGAATCTCTTGCTGCGGCGCCTACCGATCAAGGTGATCGTTGACACCGTTAAGGCCAGCGGCCAGATCTCGGTGCAGTTGGGAGCAGCCCGGCACCTCGCTGGTTGGAAGGCCCGCTCTAAAGACGAGCTTGCCAAAGTGCCCGTAATGGTTGGGGCACGATTGGTCGATTTGAGCAGAGCCGAGGGACGCACTGACGTGACCGATGCCCTGGAAACTGCCTTGGTGAAGGCGCACCGGTAGCCCGGCAGTAATCCACAGGCTGAGCGAGCTCACCTGAGAGCTAGCTGAGGGCTTTTCGCGCGGGCGAACCGTGCCCAGCATCGCTGAGCGTGAGCGGATTACCGGCAGGTTAACTGTTCCTGAACGAGCCCTGTCTAGCGGGCGCCCACAAGGACCTTTGTCCACAGAAGTTGTCCACAGTGGGGATAACTACACGCGTGTAGTTAGGGGGCTTTGGGGACGTTGGTGGAGGGGTGTTGTCCGACTGCACGCAAAATGAGACTTGCGGCGGCAAAACGAGACACGACGAGACAAATCGGCATGTTGTCTCATTTTGTGACGCGCGATTTCTGGTGGAGCCACCGTCCCGCATGACGCTAGGTCTTGGGGCAACTTCAGCCTGTAGTAAGGCACCGACAGTCTTTGGGCGACAGATGGGTACTGCCCGCTGAGAGCCAGCCTGTCGCCCATCGACTACGTGCGGACGAAAATCACTTCGTGTTGCGGGTCTCAAGCGCACGGCGGGGCCTCCTTCGATTCGTGGTCCGCGGTAGTTGGCAGAAGCCCGCTGTCGATCAAGCCGAAGCCTTCCAACGCCTTCTCGACGGCCACCCCGGAACGGCCGCCGGCTACACCAAGCCGGCCCTCGACGTGTTCGACACGTGGCGCGACGCCTTCACCCTGGCCCGCCGAACCCACGCACTGCCCCCAACAACCAGCCACCCCCGCCACGCCGCAGCGATGCTCGAACACCTCGGGCAGTTCGTCAACGCAGCCACACCGGAAGACGCCGCCGCCGTTCTCAACCAGTGGTGCCAAGCCGGCCAGTTGACCAAGCCCTACGGAACCCTCCTCGGGCATGTCGCCACCCGCCAGGTCCAAGACGCGATCGACGCCGTCAGCTCTTGCTGGAACCGGCGACTTCTCAACCCCGCCGCACGTTAAGAACCGGCCCCGCCGGACCCCGAACCGGGCAGGTGCAGCTTTTGCGCCGTTTATATCTTTCGTATTTGGCGACCCGGCCCAGGCACCAGATTCCCCGCACAGGCAGCGCGGCCCCACCACCGACCAGCCTGGCCCCACCCGGGACTGTCAGAGCAGCGCGGCAGGGTGACGCCATGCAGGAGCGACCTGACATCTGATGCCCGCACTTGTCGGCGGCCACTGCAAGTCTGGCCATCTACCCAACGACCAGACAGACTCTTTTTGGCATGAGTTCAAGCGCGTTCCGGTTAATACCCGACCCAACGCCGCCACGCGTTTACCTGGAGAGAAGGCAGAGTGCGAAAGTCGAAAAAGCTGAAGCGTCGAATCTCGGCCCGAACACGCTTGGCGCAGCTGACCACCGCACGGCGTGCTGACCAGCGGGGGCGTGATGTTCCGCCAACTCCGGGCGCTTATGAGGCAATCGCGGAGCTGAGCCACACGAGGGTCGCTGAGGCCCTGATAGCCCGGCACAACCTGCGGATGGCGGGCATAACGGAGTTCCCGGGCTGGCTCAGTTACGCCGCGCTTTCACCACTCGCGCCCATGCCGATTCTCGACCAGGCGCTACAGCCGCTCGTGCCGGATCCCGCCAGACTTCCGAGTGGCATCGGGCAAAGTTGGCCGGAGCACCTCAGTTGGGGCGTCGATAGTGGCGTCTCCGTCGTCAGGCTTCTTCTATGCGGTCAACTAGTCGGGGCGGCCGCAATTGCGCGAAACCAGCTTGAACGCTGGACCACACACCGAGCATGGCTTGCACAAATCCCGCGGAAATCAGATGAGCGGTCCGAGGACTTCATCGCGCGAGTCTGGAGCGTTCCGATTGACCGAACCACACTGCCGGACGCTCCGCTGGTCGCGGCTGCATTCGAATCAGATAGTTCAACTGCCTTACGGCACCCGGACGCCGACCACGCCCACGCCAGGTTTTCCGCCGGTCTTGAGGTGTGCCCAGCCCAGACGTGGATAGCGCTCAGCGAGATCATTCACGGACGCCTGTTCACGGAAGCAATCGCCTGGGACAGCCGCGATTGCCTGGGTCAAGGGCGCGCCGGATCGGAGGTGGAGCTCGCCTTCTCCGTGATTACCGACGCCGTCCGGCTCTCCGTATCCGACGTGCGAAAGGTGCTTGCGGCAATCCATCTGGAACACGGCAGCCGCAACCTGGCCGCCCGGCTTTGCGAAGTTTCCGATGGGTTCTCAGAAAGAGGCGATGACACCTGCCGCACAGAAATCCCAGTCATCCCGGTTCTCGTTCGCGAGAGCGGACTCAGTTGCCCGCCATTGCATACCCTCATGCCGCTTCTCCCCGCTGAAGGGCTCCGCCCGGCGATCGAAGCGTCGGTCTCACGGTGGGGCAGGAAGTACGACTCGGTGCTTCGAGGAGAGCGGCCGGACGGGCGTCTTTATCGTGACGATGAACTAGTCACGCTAGGGTTCGCGTGGCACCGAGCGGCCAGCATCCGCTCCGCCGTCGCTGCCCTCAAAGCCGAGAAGCGTCTTATGGCCACCAGATTTGACCTTGATGTTCTCAATGACAGAGCGGCGCGCTGGGTTTTCGTTTCCGAGGCACTCGCTCTCTGCGGAGCCTGGGCGCTGTTGCCACAGCAAAGAGCGGCGGCGTGCACCGCAGCGTCCGCACTTCGAAGCGCTTGCTGGTTATGGCTCGAGGACGACGACCGCGCAATGGCCGTCACTCGGTCGGTTTTGGAGCAAACTGCGCGGCTGCGAACCTGGAGAATCAAGCCCGGTAGGGCCGCCAAACTCGAAGAGCGGGCCGCGCCACCTACGCGCTGGTTGGAAGCGGCCGGCTGGCGTCGCCTAGGACCGCTCAACCTGGCGCTCAGCGAGTTCTCTCACCTGGTCGAGCGGTCAGATTGGGAGCGAGGCCGGCGAATCCTCGGCGACATCCAGGTCGAGGCAAACCCAGAAACCGCAACATTCACTGCCCGAGGAAACGCACTCCAACTTGTAGAGGAGTTGGCCGCCCGCGAGGTCACCGCCAACCTCACGGTGCTGGCGCCAAATACAGCTACCGCATTCCAACGCATCCTGAGTGATGTAGGACTCGACATAGAGGACGACGCACTGATCGAAAGCCGGCTGAGTGAGATTTGGAAGTTCGCGCCCGGCGCTCCGGCGACCAACGCTTCCCACTGAAAGCAACCAGGTCCAGCTTGGCCTCTCCTGGCCAGTTCCCCAGCCACGAACTCTGGCAGACGTGCCAGCGTGACTGCACGAAGCAGATCACTAGCCGTCCTTACGGGCCTCGGTCGACACTGACGCGCTGGCCGGCAGCGAGCAGCGGAAGTGCCATAACGTCGCCCGGCTCGGGTATCACCCGCATCCAGGCTGTATCAGGTTGCCGCGCGTGTGATGACTTCCCGCCTAGGCCGGGCCTACGCGGCCCAACCGATGTCAGATCTCTGCCCATCTCGTCGCCAACGAGCCATGCCGTCAGCGCGCCCTTTTCTCGAAAGAGTGAAGGGAGGCCGTGTCACCATGCAGTGTCGCCGAAGTGCGGGAGACTGCTGTGGTGAGTGGCGTCGACACAGTCCGCGGTATCAATTACCAGCACTGCCACGCCCTTCTTGCTGCGCTTGACGTGGTCGCGGACCCGAGTCTCGCCGGGATTCGCGTGGAGGGTACCGACGACATTCTCGACCTAGAGATTCATTCGGGATCGCACACCCAAGACGCAGGAACGGTGGTGTCGCGCGGCCTGCAAATGAAGACCCGCCTAAAGCCGTACACGTGGGCGAGATCTGAGCTTGTGGCGATCGTCCGGCGTTGGGCGCGCTGCACGATCAGCGCAACGTCGGAATTTACGCTTCTAACGGACGGCGAACTCAGCCCAACCGGTCTTGCAGTGGCCGAGGCGCTTGAGGCAGCTCGGAGCGGCAATGCGGTGCCAGTGGCTGGCCTTCTGGGCATCAGCGCCACCGACCCCCTGTGTGCGGTGGCTGCGAGGATGTCCATCGTCTCTGAGCCGGGGACAGTTGAGGCGCTGTACCTCGCAGCCGTCAGGGAGGTTCGATCGCGGCTTACTCGTGGCCCGTTCCACCCGGACGCAGAACAGGCGGCCACGGATCGGGTCAACGAGTTGTTCGTGCTTGTCTCCAAGCGCTCCGGCCTCGCAGACCCCGACCAGCGGATGATCAGCCGCGAGGAGCTTCAGAACGTCCTCGGAGGCGTGAGCCTGTTGGCGGCGGCGGATCGGTGGGCGGACTGTTTGCGCACGGAGTATGTGGCCAAGGCCGCGGTCGAGGGCGTTGACTCGGCCGTCACGCCGTTTCTTCGTACCGGCCAGACGGATGACAGAATCACGATTGGGGAACTCGCTGACATTCGCGGCCCCATTCTCCTCACGGGTCACACAGGGTCGGGCAAGTCGACCGTAGTGAAATTGTGGAGGGTGGTGAGCGCCGCGGAGGCGGGCGGGAGCTTGGTGGTGTGCCAGGCGGAGGCGTACATGCCTCAGGGCCTAGATCGCGCAGTCTCCGATGGCGTGGGCGATCTGGTTGGCCGAGATCTACCAAGGGCAGTCGGCAGTCAGGTGTTAGGCGACCCTCAGGCCACAGTTGTTATCGATGGCGTATCCGAGATTCCATCACGATTCCGCGACGAGCTTGCCAAGGAACTGCGTAACCACCTTGCGGGTGGGCATGGTGCACGCGTTGTCCTCGTTGGTCGCGACGAGAGTGTGTGCGCGAACGCCCTTCCATCGACAGCGTCTTCGACGCGGCTCCATCCCCATTCATTCGGGCCCGCCGAGCGGCTGGAGCTGGCCTCGAATGTTCTCAGTAATTGGATGAGCTCCTCCGAGTCCCGAGTGCCTGGGATGGCACACCGCGAGGAAGATCCCCACCAACTGGTTGCTAAATCGGACCCGCCTGCCCACGAGTGCCGGGTCGCCCTGGCCCAGGTCGAGCACGCGTTGGGTGATGCCTCCGGCAACCCAATGCTCCTTCGGATGGCACTTGAGCTTGTTGCTGGTGGGACCGCCTTCACAGACCGTGCATCGTTGTATGAGCTCACCGTCGACCGAATGGCGGCGCGCAGCAACGTAGCCGCTGTCCGTCTCGCGTCTGCCGCTCTCGGCATCGTTTTTGCTCAGCTCCTCGACGAAGGCCGTCGCTATGCGAACCCGCTCGAATGGGAGCGGCTACTAAGTCAGGCGATTGGTCACCTCGAGGCGCGCGGAGCCTTGACCGTCGCTGATGGGGTCCGCGAGTCGCTAATGCGGAGCGGGCTCGTTAACGCTGCCGTGGAAGGTATCGGAAGGACACAGCTTCTCGCCCCCGTGCACGACTCGTTTGCAGACTACTTTGCGGCACGAGCACATGCCGACGGCTTGGTTGTGCTGCCTAGCACGCTGGTGGAAAACGACGAGAATCGACTTCTCCTCTCCGCACAGATGAAGATGCTCAGCAACGAGGAGTGCTTGAAGGTCGCGGCGCAGGCCCCATTCGCGTTGGTACGTATGAGCGAGTCAGACCATCGCCCTCTCGACGATCGCAGCCCTGACCTGGTCTCCGCGCTTCTAGGGACCGTGCTGCCAGACGGCGATCCATGTCACGTCACCATGTGGCGGGATCAGGACCGCGCCACTGCCCAGATCACCACATCCTTCACGGGCTGGATCACTCTGGCCCAAGCGCCAGACCTGTTCGCCGGCGTTAGCACCATCGCCGAACCCACTGATGGGCCAGTGACGATCGCCGTCCGGCTGTGGCGCCTGGTCCTAAGGCAGCGCCTCCTGAGCCAGAAGCGTCTCCCGCCCAGATCACCGCAATCCGGTCAAGAGGCGTGTCTGCAACTCGCCGCACATGCCGCAGAGACGGCGGTGGCACTCGAACACATCATCGGCGCAGTGGCTCCCAGATGCGCCGCGCAGCGACTCCGCCAAACCGTCGGACTGTCCGGGATGACGGGTACTGTGTGTGAAGACTCGATCGGCGGCATTTATCCCCACGGATGGTCTGTGAACTATCGCCAATCAGCAACCACGAATCTCGTGACCGCTGACAGTGACGTCTATCCTGCGGAGGACGACATCAATAAGTACAACAGCACCGCGGACGTCAGGAGCCTTCTGTCGGCATCGCCGGAGCAAACCGCCTCCAAGCGAATAGCCGGCGCGATCAATGAGCTAGCCCATAGTCGCTGGCTCTAGGTCCGGCCAACTGAAAGACGACCATGAACCACGTATCAGCTGAAACCCCACCGAAACTGTGGGAAGCCGTCTGGGCATTGGCCAAAGTCTGGTCCCTGACCCCCGTCGCACAGGAAGTCGCTCGAAGTCTCCCTCGCAACAGGCCAGCCAAGAGCATGTCGGCGAGCACATCTGAACTCCCGGCACTCCTCCACCACCTCCACGTGTGCGCCGGCGGGATGATGCACCCGTTCACGTACGGATCGCGCATTCCCGGCCTAGTCAACGAGCCGCTCATCGCCAACCTCGGCATGCCACATGTCGACGAATCAGAGCTGGCCGAATGGCTTCACAACGCTAGACGACTGGAGGCAGCGCACCGCCGCACTCTGGAGTGGCTCCGCTCCTCTCTCTCCGGGTACCCCCTCCTCCGCGCACCCCAACTCGCCCCCGAAACCCCGCTCACCACCCTCGAGACCTCCACCCAGTTCATCTGGACCAAGCAGGAACTGTCCTCCGGACTGGCCTTGTTGCCGGCGCCACCTCGCGTGCCCGAACTACTCGGAACCGACGCCACAACCGGCGCCGCACTCGACCAAGCCGCCCGAACCGTCGCCGCCCAGCTCAGCCAATCACCCGTTTGGCAGACGTTCACGCACGCCGCGTCCGCCCTGGACGACCAAGCCAAAGGCGAACTCCGCCAGGCCCGGCTTCAGTTGAAGCAGCGGCTGTCGCGCGAACGCCTCGACGACCACGAACCCACGCTTGCGCTGCCCCGATCGCAATACCGCGTCAGCATCACCGAAGACATCACCGCAGCACTGACTGGAGCAGCGATGTCCTATGCCGACGCGTTCGACAGCGTCCACGCACTTCTGACCTTGACGGCCTGCGATGTCTTCAGTGAACTCGCGCTCTACGGGACTCCCCAGCAGATGGAGGTCACCCACGTCGAAGTACCCGAACTCGGCCGACCAATTGTTGAGTTCGAGGTAGAAGGAGACGCCGAAAATACGCTCCGCCTCGACCTCGGCCAGCTTCTCTGGCTCGGGAGCACCGCCGTTCGCGATGCCGTCAGAATCGAAGGCAAGACGCTTAATTTCGATCTCATGGGCGGCGCCAGCGTGCATTTGACCGCTCGCGTGCTCAAGGGCACAGCCCAAGCCTGGCCCCCGTGCTAACACCGTTCCGCCGAAACGCACGCCCTGACACCGTCTCCGCCCCGCTCATCCTCTGGCCCATCAGCCCGCGCAGGGTCATTGCGCTAACAAACGAGCCCCGCGAGGATAAGGCCCTCATTCGTCAAGCCACGGGGAAGGATGAATGTCATAACAACGTCCGTCTCGTTATCACTGCACCGAGGGCGTCTCAGATTGCCGCGCGTGAGCGCGTCCGAGTCTCGTTTTCGTTCAGGCCGGACATGTGTGATGTGTTGTCCGGCACGCGGTGAAATGAGAATTGGACCGGCGAATTGAGACTTGATGAGGCTCGGCGACGTCTTCGACGGACAAAATGAGACTTGAGCGCTGCTTACTCAACTATTGAAGCCGGTCTCGCCCTGCTGCAGCTGGCGCATCCACCGCCGGTGTCGACGCTTGCGGCTCTTGCGCCTCTTCGCTGCGGGCGGACGTAAGGACGAGAAGCCGGGCAGACGAAGCCGCATCTGACGGGCTAGCTCGTCCAGCCCTGGGTCCTCATCCGGCTCGTGCGCGAGCCACATCGCGATCATTGGCTCGCCGCGTTGGTCGAGAAGGACTCCGAGAGTGCGATCGGCCCGCTCTTGGTGCTTCTTTGCGCGCACGCATTGCTGAAGGTTGTACCGGCCAACATCGGAGTTCGGGCCGATGGCGTAGGTGCTCGCATGCCGCACTGGATGTTCAGCCCGGCGGCTCTTCAACCACGAGCCGATCGGCAAGGCCAGGCCTTGCCGGAGCGACCATCAGCGCGGTGAACCACCAAGCGAATGATCCCGGCCGGGTCGTCAGCCACCGAACCCGGTCACATCAACAGGAGTCGTGCTGTCGGTGGTGGTGCCATCACCCAACTCGCCGTAGCCGTTGTAGCCCCAACATTTGACGCCACCAGCACTAGTCAACGCACACGTGTGAGACCCGCCGGCGGCGATAGCAGTCACACCACTGCCAAGCCCAGACACATCAACAGGAACCGTCCGGCCGGTGGTGCCATCACCCAACTGGCCGCTGTAGTTGTCGCCCCAACATTTGACGCCACCAGCACTAGTCAACGCACACGTGTGATAGCTGCCGGCGGCGATAGCAGTCACACCACCGCGAAGCCCAGACACATCAACAGGAACC
>DHWU01000007.1:0-27501 GCA_002413345.1 Propionibacteriaceae bacterium UBA5174
TGGTGCCGGCGCCGGACGATCCGGTGACCACGATGATCGGGTGTTTCACTGACATGGCTGCCTCCTTGGACTTGGAGCTGGACGGGAATCGTTTGCTGACAGGCGGCGGGTCATTCGCCCCGCCTGGTGCGGAAGAGCCCGCGGGAGGAAAACAGGGGTGATTCGGCTTGGTGCAGTTCCGGATCGACCAGGTAACGCTTTACCCGCTCGACTTTGGCTTGCGAGCCAAAAACGAAGGGCACCTGCTGATGCAGTTGTTGTGGAATCAAGTCGAGGATCGGATCAACGCCATCAGTGGCCATGCCGCCAGCCTGCTCAATCAAGAAGCTGATCGGGTTGGCCTCGTAAAGCAGTCGGATCCGTCCGTCGGCATAGCCGGGACGGCTGTCTGCCGGGTACAAGAAAATGCCCCCGCGAGTCAGGATCCGGTAGGCCTCGGCAACCAGAGAGGCCAGCCAGCGCATGTTGAAACTGCGCTCTCGAGGGCCGTGCTCGCCGCTGACCAGATCGGTGATGTACTCACTGATGCCGGGGCCCCAGTGTCGGGCGTTGGCGGCATTGATTGCGTACTCTCGGGAATCGGCGGGCAGCTCGATGTGGTGCCGGACCAGCCGGAAATAGCGAGTGCGTGGGTCCAGGACGAACACGTCAGTGCCCGAGCCCAGAGTCAGCACCATGATCGTGGCCGCACCGTAGATGATCATCCCGGCGGCCAGCTGGTGGCGTCCGGGCTGAAGTAAGGCGGCGGTCGGATCGGCGCTGTCTAGGCTTGGCAGGACCGAAAAGATGGTGCCGATTGGTGCGTTCACGTCGATATTGGACGAGCCGTCGACCGGGTCTATGGCCACCACAAAGCTGCCACCGGGGGTCATCAGGATCGGTTCGGCAGACTCCTCTGAACAGATTGCGGCGATGTCCAGGCCAGCCAGCGCATCGACGACCATCTTCTCGGCGTACAGGTCTAACGGCTTCTGCTCGTCGCCACTGGCATTGATGCTGGCCTCGCCGTCCCGGCTGGTTGGCGAGAGGTTAGCCAAGGCGGCTTCCAGCGGTGCGACGGCGACCGCGCCCGACAGCCGAATTCCCGCCTCGGCAATTGCGTGAACCACCGCGACCAGCGCCCGCTTGTCGGCGGCGTTGTCGCTCCAGCGGTCCAGCGCTGAGGTCAGGGACAGTTGATCGGCTCTCATGGGGCAAGTGTGGGGCCGCAGTGAAGCAAAGGGAAGGCACACTTTTCTTCGGTGATGCAAACATTTGCTAGGCTTTGTATGTGAAAGACGTCACCTTGCGACAGCTGCGGTTCCTAGCTGAGGTGGTCCGCACTGGGTCGCTGGCTGCGGCCGCCGAGCACTTGCACCTGACCGCACCGGCGATCGCCGCTCAGGTGCGGCTGTTGGAACGAGCGGTGGGCCTGGCCTTGATCGAGCGCGGCCCTGGTGGTCAGCGCGCAACCGAGGCCGGCCGATTGCTGGTGGAATCCTCGATCCGAATCGATGCCGAACTGGCGTCATGCACCGAGCGGTTGGAAACCCTTCGCGCATCGGGTTCTGGGCACGTCACTTTGGGAGCCGTGAGCACAGCAAAGTACTTCGCCCCGTTCGTCTTGGCCGCCTTCAAACGCGCCCATCCCGATGTCAAAATCGCTTTGCGAATCGGCAACCGGGACGAAGTGCTCACATTGTTGGAAAACTATGAAATCGACTTGGCGGTGATGGGACGGCCACCAGCGGGGCTGGAGGTGGAACAGGCGACGTTCGGCAAACACCCTTACGTGATCATCGCTGCTCCGGATAGTCCGTTGGTGCTGCGCCAAGCTCGAACTGGACGCCGGTTACCGTTGGCCGAAGTGCTGGCTGAAGTCGTCTTAGCCCGCGAGCATGGTTCCGGCACCCGACTGCATCTGGACTCACTGTTCGCCTCGGTTGGTCAGGAGCCGAACATCGGCATGGAACTCAGCTCGAACGAGACCATCAAGCAAGCAGTAATGGCCGGAATGGGAGTGGCCTTGATCTCGGCTCACACCATCGCTGGTGAAGTCCAAGATGGACGCCTGGCCGTCTTGGATGTGGCCGGACTGCCGATTTGTCGCAATTGGCTGGTGCTGCGAATGGCTCGTCGAGCATTCTCGCCAACCACAACGGCGCTGTGGGAGTTCTTCTTGGCCGAAGCGGGAAGTCAGTTGCCTGCGATCAAGATCGGGAACCCGCCGCGATCTGAATCGGCTAAGTGAAGGCCTTTAGCGGCGCTTGGCCGGGTCGCTGTGCCCGCAGCAGTACCAGTCGGCCTCTATCGCCCGTAGCCGGGCAAGCGAGGCTGCGGCTTGACTGGGATTGTCATTCAGCAACCCCCACATCGGCACCAACTGCCCCTCAGTGCAACGGGCCGCATCCCCAGCCAACAACACGGCGCGATAGTGGAAGCTGTGGTGGCCCGCGGTGTGACCGCGCGTCCAGAGTGCGGTCAGGCCTGGGGCAATCTCGGCGTCGCCGTTCAGTAGCTGCAGGTTGTCCGGCAATTCGGAAGCGCTGAGCCGAGAAGTCACCTTGCGGATCCTGGATTCGGGTTGGTTCAAACCGCTGAGAATTTGCGCATCGGCTTCGCCCAACCACACCCGAGCACCGGTGCGGCGCTGCCATTCGGCAGCGGCCTGGGCATGGTCAACGTCGCCATGGGTGAGCAAGATGTCGGTCACTTCGTAGGGCGAACGTCCAGCGCGGCGAAGCTCGCGGGCGACTCGGTTCAGACCAGCCAAGGTGCCCGGGTCGACGATGGCTACCTGTTCTGGACCCAGATCGATCCAATAACAACGTGATCCCACCGAATCGGTGAGCCAACACACTTCGTTGGTGAGCTGCTTCATGGTTATCTCCTGCCCCGACCAAGGGTGAGTCCAACGATCCGCGAAACTGCGATCGCCAAGTACAGCATGCCCGCGATCTGTTGGATCATCACTATCGATCTCGCCAACGGTCTGATCGGCACCACGCCAGACAATCCAGTGCTGGTCGTCGTGCTGGTTGACCCCGAACAGCAACCCCGGCCAGGAGCGCTGGGCTTCGGGGTTGATTGCAGAGGTGCCCAGATGGTGGGCACTTCTGCGGTTGGTGATCGAATTTTCGACTGTGCCGCAGTTGACTGCAGGGTAGGCAAACGATGGTGCAGCAGAACACTCAAGGAGGAGTTTCATGAAAGCGCTCGTGTATCACGGACCCGGTCAAAAGGCCTGGGAAGACGTACCTGACCCAAAGATTCAGCAGCCGAGTGATGTCATCGTCCAAATCGACACCACGACCATCTGTGGATCAGATCTGCACATCCTCAAAGGTGATGTGGCCTCGGTTGCGCCTGGCCGGGTGCTTGGCCACGAGGGGGTCGGCACGATCACCGAGATTGGCGATGGGGTGACCACTTTGAAGGTGGGGGACCGGGTAATCGTGTCTTGCATCAAGTCATGTGGAAAGTGCTCCTTCTGCAAAGAGGGTCTCTTTTCGCACTGTCTGGGAGATGAAGGCGCTTCCGGCATGGGCTGGGTCTTCGGGCATTTGATCGATGGCACCCAGGCTGAATACCTTCGGGTTCCCTACGCCGAGACTTCGGTTTACAAGGTTCCCGAAGGCGTCCCGGATGCCGAAGCAGTCATGCTGAGCGACATCCTGCCGACCGGCTTCGAGATCGGGGTGCGTGCCGGCCAAGTCAAACCCGGCGACACGATCGCGGTGGTCGGTGCGGGCCCAGTCGGCCTGGCAGTGATCATGACCTCTGCTCTGTATGGTGCGGCGCGGGTAATCTCCATTGACTTGGACGCCAACCGCCGCGAACAAGCACACAAGTTCGGCGCCACGCACGATGTGGATGCCGCTGCACCTGACTGGCGCGAGCAGGTGATGGCCTTGACCGACGGGCTTGGTGTGGACGTAGCAATCGAGGCGGTCGGCATTCCGCAAACCTTCGATGCCTGCCTCAAGATCGTCCGGCCGGGAGGCAACGTGGCCAATGTGGGAGTTCACGGCAAGTCGGTGGACTTGCCGCTCCAGGATCTGTGGATTCAAAACATCAACATTTCGATGGGTTTGGTGAACACCAACACCACTCCGATGTTACTCAACCTAGTGGCCAGCAAGAAGTTGCCCGCGGAGTTGTTTGCCACCCACTACTTCACGCTAGATCAGATGATGGAGGCCTACGACACCTTCTCCCGGGCTGCCGAAACCCAGGCGCTCAAGGTCGTGATCACCCGCGACTGAAGGCACTAGCTGCGCCCTGGATGGCCGCCTTCGGACAGTCGTCCAGGGCGTTGGCATCTCCGCTGGTCAGTAGCGGGAGGCGAAGATTCCGAACCCCGTCGCAACCGCGGATTTGGGGGGAGTCAAAGTGTTGTGAAGGTCGATTAGCGAGTCAGTCGCAGACCTTTTGGGGTCATGACGAATCCGGCGCTGGCCAAAGCCACGGCCAAAGGCTGGGCTGAGCCGAGGGCCGGTTCGTCATTGAGTTTGGTGAGGGTCGCATTGCTCAGAATTCGCTGGCGGGTGGCCTCAGCTAGAGCCTTTGCAGCTGAATCGAGCAGCGCCAAGTCATTAGCCCAAGACAGGACGCTATGCCCGCCGCGTTCGACGTACAGCACCAACTGCCCGTCGATGAGCACCACCACCGCCCCGGCCTTGCGCCCAGGCTGATGCCCGCCCAAACGCTGCGGCCAAGCCAGCGCGGCTCCGTACGGATTGGCCGGATCGGTGGCGGCCAGCACGAGCGCCGCAGCGGAGCCGGTCACTTTCGGATCCTGGGCGCGGTCGCGGAGCCGGTCCACGGCGCCAGTCGTGCCAAATTGGGCCGCTCCCAAGCCTTCGATGAAGTAGCCGCGACGGACCCGTCCGGCATCCTCGGCAGCGGCCAACACCGGATAGATTCCAGCAAAACCACCCTCGATGCTCTCTGCAGCGACGCTGCCCCGAGTGAGAATGCCGTAGCGATCCAATAGAAGCTCACCCTTGGCCACTAGACGCGTGGTGAGGTCAGGCTTGGCCACCGGCAGCGCGGACCATCGGCCAGCCGTTTCCGGCGGAGAAATCCGTCGGGTCAAAGCCGCCGTGCTGAGCGCCGGACGGTGTCGCCCGCGGTGCGTGCCGGCCCGAGTGCGATGGGTGGAGTGCCCTTGACCCAACCGGACGCGCAGCGCGGCGAGGGTGTCGTTGGTCAGCTGCCCACACCAGACCAACTCCCACAGCGCAGGAGCCAATTGGCCCTCGGATAAGCCGCTGGCGGCGGTGAGGGCGGAAAAGAAATGGCCACCGCCACCGATGGCTGCCAACAGTTGTGAAGCCTCTGGGCTGGTTGGGGCGCTCGGCTCGTCCAAGGTCAGCGCGGCGGTCTCGGCCGGGTGCAGGCTGACCCAGCCGTCGGTGGCCCCGATTGAACCATGGCCTTGCCACAGCAACTCTCCCGAAGAGGTGAGTTCGTCCAGCATGGCCGGCGAGTAGTCGATCACTCGGGCAGGCAGAATCAGCGATTCCAACGCACTGGCAGGCACAGCGACGCCAGCGAGTTGTTCAGCCACTTGCAGCACGCCATCGACGCCGCGGTGTGCGCCGATTCCCTGCCAGGACGGCAAGAAGCGAGCGAAGTCCGTTGCGGTGACCGGTTCGACGCTGTGGCGCAGTGCGGCCAACGAACGCCGGCGCAGCAGTCGCAACCCCTCAGCATCGCAATACCCGATCACTTCACCGCCGCCGGGTTGCCGTCGGGGTACTGGCGAGGTCCAACCGGATGGACGCAAATCGCCTTCGGCAAGTCGTTTGGCGCTGACCAACCGGCGCAAGCCCTCGCGAGCGGCGGTCACCGGGATTCCCAGCCAGTCGGCGACCTCGCCTGCGTCGAAAACGGTGTGCCCGCGGGCGTAGCGCGAGAGCAGGTCGCCAATTGGGTCGTTAGTCGGGGCCAGTAGAGATTCAGGCAGCCAATTCGGCACGGCGATGCCGAGGGCGTCGCGTAACCGGCCAGCATCTTCAACCACCGCCCACCGGGCGTCCGGCAGTTGGAAGATGCGGTGTTGTGCGGCCAACTCGGATAGTTGGGCAGGCACCGAGGCGGGATCTTGGCTGCGGAGACTGAGCTCTTCGATGCTCAGTGGGGCCAATACCCGCAATAGGTCACTGAGTTCGTCGGCATCGCGAGCTTTGCGGTCCGAGCTGAGATATTGCAGCTGAATTTCGGTGGTGGTGAGGGTCTCTGGGTCCAACAACTCAGACAGCGCGAGCCCGTCGTTAGTGCCCAGGAGTTGGGCCAGCAGTGAGGGATCCAGCGCCAAAGCTGCGGCTCGTCGTTCAGCGAGTGGGGAGTCGCCCTCATAAAGAAATTGGGCCACATAACCGAACTGCAAAGACGCTGCGAACGGCGAGGGACGGTCGGTTTCGACGGCCACGGTGTTGATCTTGCGAGCCCGAATATCGGTTAAGACCTCGGTGAGGGCTGGCACATCGAAGACGTCGTTGACGCACTCGCGCATTGTCTCCAGCACGATCGGAAAATCTGGATAGGTGCTCGCCACGGCCAGTAGCTGGGAGGCGCGGAGTCGCTGTTGCCACAACGCCTGACGCTTTCCTGGACGCCGATTCGGCAGCAGCAAGGCCCGTCCGGCACATTCACGAAAACGGGCGGCGAACAACGCAGAGCCGCCCAATTGGGCTTGTACTTGGGCGGGGACCTCTTCGGGATCCGGAAAGACCAAGGTGAGTAGCTCGGTCAACCCGGTCGTGGCGCCGCTAGCTTCGGCGTCCCAGTCGGTGTCGGGGATCCGGAACACCATGCCGTCGTCGGCATGCATCGCCTGCACATCAACTTTGTAGCGCTCGCGAAGCCGGGCGGCGACAACTAACGCCCAGGGGGCGTGGACGCCAGCGCCATAGGGCGAATGCACAACGACTCGCCAATCGCCGAGTTCGTCACGGAAGCGTTCCACCACGATTTGCCGATCGTGGGGCAAGCGACCGATCGCCTCGGTCTGTTCGCGCAAATAACCCAGCAGGTTGTCGCTGGCCCATTCATCCAGGCCGAGCTGGGTGAGTCGAGTTCGGGCCGCAGCCGGTTCCAACGCCGAAAGCTCGCGGACGAAGGCGCCTACCGCCTTGCCGAATTCGGCCGGACGCCCCAACGAATCACCCTTCCAGAAGGGCAATCGGGCGGCTTGTCCCGGGGCTGGGGTGACCAGCACCTGATCATGGGTGATCTCGGTGATTAACCAGCTGCTGGTGCCCAGAGCAATCACGTCACCGACCCGAGATTCGTAGACCATTTCTTCATCTAGTTCACCAACCCGGCGTCCGCCGGTGGTCGCTGCGGTGTCCGTGCCAGCGATAAACACCGCGAACAGCCCGCGGTCGGGAATGGTGCCCCCCGATGTCACTGCCAGTCGTTGGGCATTGCGTCGGCCAGTGAGGGTATTGGTGGTGCGATCCCAGATAAGGCGCGGGCGAAGCTCGGCGAATTCTTCGCTCGGATAGCGTCCGGCGAGCATGTCCAACACTGCCTCCAGCACCTGATCGGTGAGGGTGGCAAACGGCGCTGACCGGCGAACGAGCACGGCTAGCTCGGCCACAGTGATGGTGTCCATCGCCACCATTGCCACGATCTGTTGGGCCAATACATCCAAGGGGTTTGCCGGGATCTGCAAAGTCTCGATCTGGCCGCTGCGCATCCGTTCCACGGCCACCGCAGTTTGCACGAGGTCGCCACGGAATTTGGGAAAGAAGATCCCTCGAGAGACTGCGCCCACTTGATGTCCGGCTCGGCCTACGCGTTGCAGCCCCGAGGCCACCGAAAGTGGCGCTTCCACCTGAATCACTAGGTCGATCGCACCCATGTCAATACCAAGCTCAAGGGAGGAAGTGGCCACCACAGCGGGCAGCCGCCCGGCCTTGAGGTCTTCCTCGGTCTGACTGCGTTGCTCGCGACTGATCGAACCGTGGTGGGCGCGGGCCAGCACCGCTGGGGCGCCGTGGCTGATGGCAGATTGGGCCATCACCTCCGCAGGTAAGCGGGTGGGGGTATTGCCGGTTACCTGCGGTTCGAGCCCGAGGCGTTCGACCCAGATTTCGTTCAACCGGGAGGTCAACCGTTCGGCTACTCGGCGAGCGTTCACAAAGACCAGGGTCGAGTGGTGGGCTGCGATGGCGTCGACGATGCGTTCCTCGACATGGGGCCAAATTGAGGCTTGGGCCGACACCTGACGGGGATCGGCCGTTGACGCTGCAGGTCCTTGCGCTGTAGCTTCCGGCGCTGCAGGTTCACCAATCTTGGCCGCGGCGAGATCATTCAGGTCAGCCACCGGTACCACCACCGAAAGGTCCCACTGTTTCGGTGAGCTGGGGGTCACCTGGGTGACCGGGCGTCCGCCAGCCAGAAATCTGGCGACTTCCTCGATCGGCTTCACCGTGGCGGACAACCCCACGCGTTGGGCCGGGCGCGCCAACTGTGCGTCCAAGCGCTCCAAGCTGAGGGCTAGATGGGCGCCACGTTTGGTACCAGCTAGGGCATGAATCTCATCGACAATCACCGTTTGGACGCCGCGCAGTGATTCGCGGGCAGCCGAGGTTAGTAACAGAAACAACGATTCTGGGGTGGTTACCAAGATGTCGCTGCCACCGCGGGCGAAGGCGCGACGTTCTTGTGGTGAAGTGTCGCCGGTACGCACCGCCACTGACACCGGGGGAGGTGTCGAACCGAGGCGTTGCGCAGCCTGGCCAATGCCGACTAATGGCTCACGAAGGTTGCGTTCTACGTCAACAGCCAGTGCTTTCAGCGGAGAAATGTAGAGCACCCGGCAACGCTGCGCCGGTTGAGGAACCGGTTGGGTGGCCAGTTGATCCAGCGCCCACAAGAAGGCCGCCAGGGTCTTGCCTGAGCCGGTCGGCGCAACCACCAACGTGTGTTCCCCAGATGAAATCGCCTGCCAGGCTTCGGATTGGGCTGGCGTGGGTGCGGCAAAGTTGCTGGCGAACCATTCACGAGTGGCTGCCGAAAACCGCCCCAACACGTCGTTGCTCATGCCGGACTCCGCTCACGACCGACTTTGCCCATGGTCAAACTCTGCCACGACGAACTGACAAGTCCGCCGCGGTGCCTGACTCGAAATTTCAGGCGGGCTCGCCGACGACATCGCGATCGGTATTGGCTCGCCGACCTGGTGAGCCCCCGGCCCGACGCTCCCGCCAGGTCTCCAACAGGCTGTACAGCACCGGTACGAGCACCAAGGTGAGCATGGTTGAACTCAGTAGACCGCCGATCACCACGATCGCCAGCGGTTTGGAGATGAACACGCCGCCGCCGGTCAGCCCCAGGGCCATCGGGATGAGTGCGAACACGGTAGCCAGGGCAGTCATGATGATCGGACGCACCCGCAGCCGGGCGCCGTGCTCAATAGAGTCGGCCACGCTCAGTCCGGCCTTGCGTTTCTGATTGATCAGGTCGATCAGCACAATCGCGTTTGTCACCACGATGCCGATCAGCATCAGCAGGCCGATCATGCTGGGTAGTCCCAAAGGCGTGTCGGTGACCAGCGACAGCACTAACGCACCAGTGGCCGCGAAGGGGATCGACACCAGCAGCATTAGCGGCTGCAACAGCGATCCGAAAGTGGCCACCATGATCAGGTAGACCACAGCGATCGCTACCACCATGGCCAGGCCGAGTTGGGCGAAGGAGTCGGTCTGTTGCTGCGAGACTCCACCGATTCGGTAGGTGACACCATCGGGAAGATCGAGGGCTTCCAAGCCAGCTGTGATCTGGGCGGTGGTAGCGCTGAGGTTGGACGATTCGGAGCTGGCGCTGATGGTAGCCGCCCGCACCCCGTCCACTCGAGTGATGGTGGCGGGGGCTTGGACCGTGGACACCGTGGCCACTGCGCTGAGAATGACCGGCGTTGCTGTCGCATCGGCAGCGTTTTTGGATTCGGTGGTGATTGCTTCGGTCTTAGCCTGGGATTCCAGGGTCTTGGACCGGGACGTCGCCAAGGCATCAAGTTGCTTGTCGACGCTGGCCGCACCGCTCGCGGCCGAGCTTGCCGCACTGGACAACTGCGCCAGTTTGGAGCTCAAACCCGAAACTAGCTGAGTGAGGTCAAAGACGGTCTGGGTGACAGCTGGATCGCTGGGGGTGGCGCTGGCTTCGGCCTGAGCCAAGGCCGTCTGAGCGGCGATCAGCTGCTTCTTGGTAGCGGCCACTTGGCTGTCCAGATTCTTGGCGGCCGCGGCGGCTTGGGACTTGCCCTTCTTGAGCGCTGCCACCTGTTGGTTGTAGGCATCAGTTGCTGCTGCCTTGCCGTCGGCCTGCAGCTTGTCCGACTTCGCGCTCACCGCGTCGGCGGCATCGGACTTGGCGTTGCCGTTCATCACCTGGGTCACTGGCAACTTGATCTGGCGCAACTCGGCGATTGATTTCACCGGAGTCTGGGAACGCAGGTAGACGTTCAAAGTGTCGTCGCCGGAGGCCAAGGTACCGATTAGTTGCCCGCGCACCGCGCGCGTCACCGCTTGACCGACAGACATCTGGGTCATGCCCAGATCAGCGGCGGCCTTGCCGTCCACCTGTACCGAGAGTTGTTCGCGGGCTTCGCTGAGATCGGAGGTGACGTTGACCAAGTCAGGCACCTGCTTCATCATCGCCGTCACCTGTTCGTTGGCGGCAGCAAGTTTCGCCTCGTCTGAACCCTCGACGTAGACCACCACCGAGGAACTGCTGTTGCCCACGCTCACCTCGATGGTGCCGACGTCGGGTCCGAGGGCATTCAGGTTCGCCCTGATCCTGGACACAACTTCCTTGGCCGAGTTTCCGGCTTTGAGGGGGACGGTGTAGTTGGCCTGATTGGTGTCCGACTGAGAACCCATGAAGGTGCTGGCTCCCCCGCCAATGGTGGTGGAGTAGGTCAGCACAGCGGGATCCGCAGCCAGGGCGGATTCGACTTTCTGAGCGGCGGCGTCGGTCTGTGCCAAGGAAGTGCCGGCGGGTAGTTTTTGACTGATCGCCAGCGACTCGTTGCCTTGGTCGCCGAGGAAATCAGTCTTCAGCAGGGGAGTGAGGGCCACCGTGCCAGCGAAGATCACGAAGGCAATCCCCAAGGTGATCCAGCGATGGGCCAACCCCCAGTTCAGCACTGGCAGATAGGCCCTGTGGAGCCAGGTTTCCCGCTCGATTTCTTCTTTTGCGGACGAAGCCGCTGCCTGCTTGGTGTTCGGTCGCATGAACACTGAGGCCAGCACTGGCACCACAGTCAGGGCCACCAGCAGCGAGGCGCCCAAGGCGATCACCACGGTCAGGGCGAACGGCCGGAAGATCTCGCCAGCCTGTCCGCCAACCAGCCCGATCGGCAGGAACACGGCCACTGTGGTGAGAGTGGAGCTCGTCACCGCGCCAGCCACCTCTTTGACAGCGCCAAGGATTGACTGGCTACCTGATTCGCCGATGCTTTGATGGCGTTTGATGTTCTCGATCACCACGATTGAGTCATCGACCACTCGTCCGATGGCCACGGTCAAGGCGGCCAGGGTGAGGATGTTCAGGGTGTAGCCACCCAGCCACAGGCCGACTAGGGCAATCAACAGCGACAGTGGAATGGAGATTGCGGTGATGATGGTCGGTCGGATCGAGCCGAGGAAGATCATGATCACCAGCACGGCCATGGCCAGCCCGATCCCACCTTCGACGCTCAGGTCGTGGATCGACTGCTCAATGTAGGGCGCCTGGTCGAATACCGTGGAGAAGCTGGCGTCATTGCCGAGTTGAGCTTCTAGCCCCGGCAGTAGCGCGGCTGCGTCCTTTGAAACGGTGACCGTATTGGCACCGGCCTCTTTGACGATGGACAAGGTGAGCGCCGATTTCCCGTTCACCCGGGAGATGCTGGTGGTGGCTACTGGCTGTTCAACGACGGTGGCCACATCACCGAGGCGAACGCTGCCGTCCGCGGTTGGGATCTGCAGGTCCGCGATCTGTGCGGCTGAACTGTAAGTGGTGCCAGTTTGGACGTCGAGATTGGCGCCGGGGGTGTTGATCGTCCCGGATGGGATTGCGGTTGAGTTGGCGGCAAATAGCTGCGCCACAGTGGCGGGGTCGATGCTCAGTTTGTTGAGTTTGGCGGCGTCGTAGGTGATCACTATCTCGTGGGTCTCTTCGCCGCCAACGGTCACTTCTCGCACGCCAGCCACACCTTTAAGGGCAGGCACGACGATTTGGTTGACCTTATTGGTCAGGTCGGTGACGTTGTCCGAACTCGACACGGCAAGCGCGAGTACCGGAATGTCGTCAAAACTTCCGGTGATCACTTTCGGATCTACGTTGCTGGGCAAGGTTGACGAAATCGAATCGATGGCGCTGCGAATCTTGTTCGACATCTCGTCTGGCTTGAGGCCGTAATCCCAGGTAACGCTGATCTGGGAGACCCCAGAGGAACTCTTCGAAGTCACGTCGGTGACGCCGCCAACCGCTTTCACGGCCGATTCGATCGGTTTGGAGACTTGGGCTTCGACAACTTCGGGCGAGGCACCGGCATATACCGACAGCACCGTGCCGCGGGGCAGGTCGATCGAGGGGATCAACTCCTGTTTGAGCGCACCAGCGGCGTAGACGCCGACCCCGATCACAAGCAGGCTGAGTAGCAGCACTACGCTGCGCTGGGCAAGACTGCCTTTGGTAAGACGGATCACAGCGCAGAAACCCTTCAATTGGTCGCCAGATGGTGGCCGAACCGCTGCCACATCGGTTAGCCTAGCACTAAGTAATTTCACACCTCAGGGGGTAGCCGTGCATCGGTCAGTTGATCTTGAGGCGCTCGGCCTCGACGCTGACCGGGCTGAGCTGGTTCGACAGGTGCTTGCCCTGCACGGGCAGGTGCATGACCAGGCACTGATGGTTGCTGGACCGATCCCACAGTCGCGTGAACTGACCACGCAGCAGCTTCGGGTGCTCGGATTTGTGGTCAAGGAGCCAGGGCTGTCTGGGCACACTCTGGGACAGCGTCTCGGGGTGAGTGCTCCCACGGCGAGCGGCTTGGTCGACCGGTTGGTGGATAAGGGCTTGGTGCGGCGAGTTGATGATCCCGACGACCGCCGGGTGCGTCGACTGTATGTAACCGAGGATGGTCAACTCTTGATGCGAGAGGCCGACTCCCTGCTGGGCCGGGCGATGATGAAAGTGATCCAGGTGATGAGCCTGGAGGAACTCGAAGTGATGCGGCGCAGTGCAGAAGTGATGCTGGCGGCGATGGCTCGAGCGAAGACATCCTGATCGCCTGGGCTGGTGGCAGGGCAGGCTGGCCTTCGTCACAGCTGTAACTCGACACGCCGACGACACGCCGGGCCGTTGTCAGATCATCAATCTCTGACGCTTGAAGCCCTTGCCCTGAAGTAGTCGGCCAGGCTAAACATTCTGTTAATTAGGCCGCCTCGGTGGTCCGAAGAACAGAAGAAGGAAGTCGATCCAGGTCGAGCTTTTTGCTCGGGACGGCCCCGGTGGTGCGGGGCGGGTCGGCTGGTTGCTTCGGTTCGGCGTCGGTCATCACGCTGACGTTGGGAAGGGCCCTGGCGACTCATACTCGCCAGGGCCCTTTCCCGTCTTTCCTCCCGAATTGCTGGCCGGCCCATGTCGTCGGCTCCCGAGGTTGCCCGGCATCTGGTTACTGGCCGCGGCATTGGGGGTGGGTAGGCGGCGGGTAGGCGGCGGGGTAGCTCAGTGATAGTCCTTGGGTGGCTCAGCCCGCGGCCCCTCCCCTAAGTGGGTGCGGCTTACCTAGAGTCATGCCGTCCGCACGCGACGGTGTGCAGACAACAGGATCAGTGAGGGGGGTGGTTTGGGTGACCGTTTCGGCCGCACCAAACTTGGACGGGGCGTCGCTTTCGCGCCGGCGTTCCCTGTTGCGCCCTTGGCTGCTCCTGACTGTTGCTCTTCTGGGTGCCCTTCTAGCTTTGATCTTCGGAGTGCTGAGGGGTGCCCAGTTGGCATATTCAAATCCGATACCGAACACCGCCATTGCAGCCCAAGGCAACACCATGATGCGTGGATAGGTGAGCGGAAGCGCCGAGGACACCGGTGGCGATCAATGGCGATCTGCTCATCTAGGTGACTTCGGTCGGGGCGACCCAGCCGTCCCCAAGGGTCGCCCCGCAGTCTTCCGTGGCCGGACCGATGCGGCGGTCCGGCCACGGAACCCATTCGTGAGTCAATTCTCAACCGCAAGGTCCGACTTCTGCCCCGGGCCAGCCTGTGTCGGTTCCGGTGCCGGGGCCCATTCCGGCAGAATGAGCCCCGGGCCAAGGGTTGGTCGAGGGGGTTGTGGAACGTGGGCGCGAGGAGTAGACCCTGACAGCATCGACGCGCGAACGTTTGCTGGCTCTGCTCAACCCGGCAATACCTGCGGTATTCATCGAGGGCGGTGCTGGCACACATAAGAGCGCACTGTTGACCGATTGGGTGCAAGCGCCAGCTGCCGAACTGCGAGTGCTGGTGGAGTTTGACCAACGACAGCTCACGCCGGCAGCGGTGATCCAACAGTTGGCCTACCGGCTGGCGTTGGCCGGAGTGGCGGTCCCCGAATTGACTAGCCCCAGTTCTTGGGATGCGTTGGTCGATCAGATCGAAGTCGCGTTGGACGAATTCGGCGGGCCATTGACTCTCGGTGTGGTTCGAATGGACGAGCTGCCAATCGCGGCGTCCAAGATGCTGATCGAGGCCACTGGGTCCATGCCCGGATTCCGCCTGGTCGCCAGTGCGGTCGATGCTCAAAGACTCGTTACTGAGGCAGGCGCAGCCGGAATCGGGCACCTGGTGATCGGCGACGACGATCTGACCTATGACTTCGCTGAAGTGGCCGAATTCTTGACCGCTGAACTGCCAGGTGCTGGTGACAGCACCGTACGTGCGGTCCTGGACGCGACCCATGGGAACCCCGCGTTGGTTGAACGGGTGGTCTCGCTGTTTCCTCAGGAATGTCTGGCGGGAACTGTAGATGCAGAGCAAGCCTTGGGCGGCTGGATGCCGGAGCGAGTCGGAGCCCGTGAGTTCCGGGCGCAGCTTCGGGAACTGAGCCAAGCGCCACGATTCAACCTGGAGCTGCTCACCTGCATGTATGGGGCCGAGCGCGGCGAATACTTGTTCGCCCGGTTTCCGAAGCTTGGCGTTGGGACGATGAGCGAACCCATCAGTGGTGGCCGAATCTTCACCTGGATGCCGGCCGTGCGGCGGTACGTGATCCAGGTGTGGCATGCCGATGAGTCGATCGAACAGTTTCACGCGGATCGGGCTCGTCTGGCCGAATGCGCACAGTTGAGTCACGATGCTGAACTGGCTTTGGCGATGCTGGTTGCGAACCGGGATCTTGACGAGGCCGAGAAGCTATGTGCGCAGTGGTTGTGGGAGTTGACCGATGCTGACGCCGACTTGGTGGCGGAGCACTTTTCGGCGATAGACCCGCAGTCGTTCACTACCCGGCCTAGCCTCCTGGCGGCCGCAACTTTGCTTCTGCCAGGCAGGGGTGCGCCTTCCGACGACCCCGAACTGGCCGCTGTGCAGCAATCGATGCTCGCAACAACGATCGGGGGCGGGATCCGCGAGCAGCTTTCGACTCTCGCAAAGGCGGCGACCGTGGCCTTGGGAATCGGCGAACTCGGAGTTGGTGTGCGGGCTGCGGTGCGCTGGGCAAGTCTGATCCTGACCAAGCCTGAGAGTTGGAAGGCGCAAGTAGATCCCGAATTAGTCTCCGATGGGCTGTCAGTGGTGCGAGCTTTGGTGCAACTGGATCGGATAGATCTGGTGTCGCCGGTCGCCGCTGCTTTGTTGTCGGCTTTGCGGCGGTTGCCCGACCAGGTCGGAGGCATTCGAAGTTCCAGGGTGAGTTCACTGCATACGTCCGTGCGGATGGCCTCAACGCTTTTGGGGTTATCCAGGGCGGAGACGCGATCCGTACAGCTGGCACCGCGGCAGTACAACCAGGACTTCGACTTGGTGATGCACGCGGTCATCGATGCGTGTGAGGCATTGGATCGTGGGGATCTAGTCAGTGCCGAAGCGTTCACCAGAGTGGCGATGTTGCGGGTGGCTTCGCCGCTGGAATGGTCCGTGCTGATCTTCCTGCGGGCTATCTCACTGTTGGCATTGGGCGACCGGGACAACCTGGAAGTGCTCGACGATCAACTTCAGGTGTCGTCCCGGTGGCAGGCATGGCAGTACCACCTAGAGGCGCCGGGGCTATTTGCCTATGGGCTGGAGATTTTGACCGCGATTACCTTGCGGCGCGGACCCCGGTCGCTAGTGGAGTTGTTGGCCCACGTGAAGGCGCTGCTACCGGGAGCGAAGCATCGTTGGCCCGCTTGGGGCCAGCGGCTATTGGAAACCGCCATCCTCGCCGGCAGCGGTGCGTTACGTGGCCTTGGAGTACCCACCGATACCGAATTAGAACCGTTTCCTCCGCGAATGGCCTGGCAACTCGTGCTGCTGGTCGCCTTGGTTAGTCTTCGAGCCGGCGAAGGCGCCACCGCCGTCTCTGTGATGCTGCGGGGCGCGCGTGATCTCAGGTACCCCAATGCACCCATTGCCTTGGTGGTGGCGACCGGTGAGGAGATTCGCGATCTCAACGACTGGTTGCCAGCGAAGACGCCGCCGGTGATTAGGACGAGTCTGGCGTTCGCGCAGTCTTACGTCGGTGTGCCGGTGGACACGAGTCACGCCCTTCAACTGGGGGCCAGAGAGTTGGAGGTTCTTGACGGTGTGCGTCGCGGCCTGACCAACTCAGCTATCGCCCGCGAGTTGTTTGTATCGGTCAACACCATCAAGTTCCACCGAGCCAACCTGTATCGCAAGCTCAAAGCAACTAGCCGAGAAGAGCTGCTGGCCGAGGCGCTTCAACAAGGCCTTTAACCACTCGGGGCCGAGCCTCCGCCAGCGGCGGCAAACGCTGAGGACAAGGGAAAGGCCCCGGTGAGTATGAGTCTCCGGGGCCCCCTCGGATCAAGCGTGATGGCCAGTTCCGAAGGATCGGAAACGACCAGCCAGCGCGCCCCACGCATCACCGGGGACCCCAGCGGCGAACCGCTAGATGGTTGACTTCTTGTTTCCGATCACCGAATCACCGAGGTGATCTGGTAACCAATTTTCTAGTCCTCCAACCGGGTTACCGCAATAGTTTCCGTCGAGTGAATTCCAGGAAAATTCGCTAGCTCGGCGTGTCGTCGGCGTGTCGAGGTTAACTGGGTGATGAAAGCCGAATCGCAGCGTTGATCAGGCTCATGCCAGCGAAGTGGTGCCTGAGCTCGTGACCACTTGGGGTCATCTTCTCGCCACGGCTTCGTTGCGGTGCGGTGGTGGCCGATCCAAGGAATCGCTGTGGCCATCGGGCAGGTAGGTCGGGGTCGAAGGGTGATCTTGGTGATCGAATAAAGCAGACCTGTCGGCAGTTGCGGCAGATGAGATATTGCCCACGG
The DNA here is from genome assembly GCA_002413345.1 of Propionibacteriaceae bacterium UBA5174. Classification (GTDB taxonomy): domain Bacteria; phylum Actinomycetota; class Actinomycetes; order Propionibacteriales; family Propionibacteriaceae; genus Propionicimonas. The sequence continues at coordinate 17,454 of DHWU01000007.1, forward strand.
CAAACGCCGGTAGGCGGCACAATCGGGGTCAGACCTAGGAGGACTAGATGCGCAGAGTTGCCATTGTCGGTGCAGGCCCGTCGGGCCTGTTCGCCGCAGGACAGTTGGCCAGCCAAAATCAGATCGAGGTAGCCATCGATCTCTACGACCGGCTGCCGACGCCGTTCGGGCTGCTCCGCTACGGCGTGGCCCCCGACCACGACAGCATCAAAGCGGTGGCCAAGACCCTCGCTGCGGCTTTCGATTCGCCGCGGGTGCGGTTCTGTGGGCTGGTGGAAGTTGGCACCCAGGTGAGGGCGTCCCAGTTGTTGGAGTGTTACGACGCGGTGGTTTACGCCTACGGTGCTGAGCTGGATCGCAAGCTCGGCATTCCCGGTGAAGAGCTGAACGGTAGCCGCTCCGCTCGCGAGTTCGTTTCCTGGTATTCCGGGCACCCCGATGCCCACCCACAGAATTTGGCTGGCATCCGCAACGCGGTGGTGGTCGGTGTGGGCAATGTGGCTGTGGACGTTTCCCGGATCTTGTTGAAAGACCCGGCCGAACTCAGCGTTACCGACATGCCCGAATCAGTGCTGGCCGAGTTGCGTTCCACCGAGATCGAACACGTCTGGCTGGTCGGGCGGCGCGGACCCGAAAGTGCTGCCTTCACCAATACGGAGCTTCGTGAACTCTTGGGGCTGTCGGGGATGGACGTTGACCTGATCGGTGCGTCGGTGGAATCTATCGACACCGACGGCTTGGATCGTAAAGCCCGCTCCAACGTTGAGTCGATCGCTAAGGCCATCTCCGAGCCAGTACCAGGCGCCAAGCGGCATCTGCATCTGCTGTTCAACCACCGTCCGGTCGCGATTAAGGGCCTGACCAAGGTCGAAGCGGTCGAGTTCGAATCAAATCTTGATGGCTCCCGGATCGAGGTTCCCGCTGATCTGGTGATGCGGTCGATCGGTTACTACGGGGTGCCGCTGCCGGGCGTCCCCTTCGCTGAAGGTCGGATTCCGAACTTGGAAGGCCGGGTAACTGAAGTAGATGGCAGTGATCGTCCTGGTGAATATGCCGTGGGCTGGATCAAGCGCGGGCCGACTGGTCTGATTGGAGCCAACAAAAAGGATGCCACCGAGACAGTCGGCAGCCTGCTGGCCGATCTGGCAGTGGCGCCGCAACGCCAGTTGGCCGACCCCGATCAGCTGATGGCTTCGCGGGGCATCCAGCCCAGCACCTTGGCTGACTGGCGCCGCATCGACGACGCCGAGATTGGACGGGGCAATCTGCGGGGCCGGGAACGGACCAAGATCGAGGACTGGCACGACCTACTCGCTTTGGTGTTCGCCGAGCAGGCTGGTGACTCGGCTCCCTGAGCTGGCCGCTAGGCTGAAATCGTGATCAAGCACATCGTGATGTGGAGCTTCGCCGAGCACGCTGCTGGCGCGCACCGGGCTGCCAACCTGCAGATTGCTATGGACAAACTGGCCGCTTTGGCCGGCTTGGTGCCCGGCATGGAGAAGCTGGAAGTGGTGATTCCAAGCGAACCATTCGAGCACAGCTACGACTTGGTGCTGTACTCAGAATTTGATTCGCCCGAATCGTTGGCTGCTTATGCGAGTCATCCAGAACACGTCGAGGTTGGCAGGTTCATTTCGCAGGTGCGCACTGACCGGATCTGCGTGGACTACCAGCTCTGATTGCGTCGCGCAGTTGGGCCTAGTCCTCGTCGCCGAACAAGAGTTTCTCTGAAGCTGCCACGATCAGGTCGTAGTAATGGCCGGGCTCGATGGTGTCATAGCCCCAAAACTCGAAACGTTCGGTGAGCAGGATGCCCATCAGCATGTGCCAAGCGGCAACTCCAGCCACCAGGGTCTCTGGGTGTACGTCGACGCCGGCCTCGGTCACGAATTTCTGCATCGCGCTGAGATCTGCGGGGTACTCACCCTTCATCACCCGCGGAAAGACGCCGACGGCTTCGGCGTCGGCAGCGAGTTTGACTAGCAATAGGTGTAGCCGGATGCCCGAGGACAGAGTTTCGGTGGTCGGAACCTGGTAGCCATGGGGTGGGGTGCCGTTGATCAGGATCCACTCGTGTGGGTGGGCATTGCTCCAACTGCGCAAGGCATAGGCGAAGGCCCGCCAGCGTCCGCGAATATCGGCGGCCGGCACTGCGCTGTGGGCGGCCTCGACCGCGTCAGCCATGTCGTTGTAGACGTGGTGGAACAAGATATTCAGCAGGTCTTCGCGGCTGGTCACGTACCGGTAGAGGGCCGACGGGACAAGCCCAAGCTCCCGCGCTAGGCCGCGCACAGTGAGCGCTTCCTGTCCGCCGGTCGCCAACAGTTGGCTGCTGGCTTCAAGGATTGCCCGTTGGGTGATTTCGCGTCGTTCAGCCCGAGTGCTCATGACACCTCCGCGTCAAGATTGAGCCTACATTCGGACACGGGCGCGCGTGCATACTTCAGCGCGGACCATGACTGAACGAGGCTCGATGGTTACCAGTTTCCCGGCTGGCGTGCGGACGGTGGTGGGAAGGGGGTGCCTGGTTGGGGCGCCCACGACGGCGGTACGGGATAGCCGTAGCTTACCGGAGCCAGCGGCGGACGTGGTATTGGCGCCATTCCAGTCTGCATTCGGTAGACCCCAGTGGCGCACATCCACAACAGCGGAGTGGTGAATAGTGACACCACTGCACTGATCCCCAGCCACACCGCCAGCACCAGGTAGGTCGTGGCCGGGACACCGGCCAGGCCGTCCGACAGGTTTTGAAGGACCGAGAACCATGCCCCAATGGTGAAGGCACCCGTTAAACCCGTGACCGCGCCGACCGCCAGGGTGAAGACCAGAATTGGTCCGAACGCGCCGCGGGTCAGCTGCCAGGAACGCAGCAGTGCGGAGAATCCTTCGGCTTTTTCGAATCCTGCGACTGGCGCGAACAAAAACAACTTGACCCGTAACAGCATCGATCCGACGCCTAAGCCCAGGGCTGTGAGCAGGATCATCAGGAATCCCATAATGATCCGGCTCGGCAGGGTCGGATCCGAAGGATCAGACCTTCGAAGGCTTCTAAGTAGCCAGCCCACCCCAGCGAAGCCCAGCCACTTGAACAGCCCGAGCAGCAGCCAAGCCGGAAGCACTCGGATCGCCACCGTCTTGGTCTTGGTGAACGCTTCAGAAAGTGAGCTGGGCCGCCGGTCGGCGGCAGCGGAGGCACGCACTGCGGCGAGCGCGCCGAGGTGGGTGCTGGCCAGCCCGGACAGCAGCCCACCACCCACAATGATTGCTGGCACCAAGACGAACAGAGAGGCAAAGCTCCCGGTGTAATAGTCGACCCGCAGTCGCGGCAAACCGACCAGCAAGGTGACGACTGCGGTCAGGATCTGGATCGCTACCGGAATGGCGGCCAAGCCCAGCAGTGGAACCAGCGGACGGGAGAGCTGGAAAGCCTGTTTGAATACCAGGCCTACGGGTAGTGAGGGTGGCTTGGTTGGCCCAACCCCGTAGGTGGTCATGCCGGAATGGTACCCGGGTAGCTAGGTGGTGCCAGCGTGGCACCGTTTTGGCGCCTAGGATGTGCACAGTCCCCTTGGCGCCCCGCGCGGGCCATGCAGAAGGTAGATGTGATGGAACCCCTCTCTAGGCGCTCGATTCTCGCTGGCGCCGCTGGCGTTGCAGGCGCCAGCCTCACCGGTTGTGCCGCCGCCACGCCAGCCGCGACCCCAGCAGCTTCTCCGACCCCTTCAGTCAGTGTCGACACCACGCCGCGCTGGCCGCTCACCGGTGTTCCGCTGAAAGACGGCGAAAGTCCCAAACGCATCGCTGTCACCGTGAAAGTCGCATCGACTAAAGCCGACCCGCTAAACCGGGGCCTCAACGAGGCCGACATCGTCTTCGTGGGGGCCGACGGGTACCACGACTTGCCAACTGGTGAGTCGGAAACTCGGCTCGCGGCAGTCTTCCACAGCACTTACGCCGAAGCTGAGCAGCCAGTGCGGTCGATGCGTCCAGTTGATGCGGCATTACTCTCGCCGATCACTGGCATCATCGGTAGTTCTGGCGGGACCGGCTGGGTGCAGAAGTACATGGCCTCCTTCAGCAAGTACTTGGTTACCAAGTACGAAGACATCAAGGTCCCCGGCAAGGAGTACACCCACGAAGCCTCGAAGACGAGCTGGCGCTCGGTGGTGGCGCATCCGAAACTGATCGCCAAGCTCACCAAGGAATTTCAGGATGGGCCGCCGCAGAACTATCTGCCGTGGGCGTCCAGCGATGCCGAGGTGAGTACGGTCAACGGGCAAGCAGCCGGGTCGATCCAAGTGCCTTGGACCCTGAAGATGACCTACGAGATGAAATACACCTGGGACGCCAAGAAGCAGGTCTACCTGCGCTCCGTGCCTTGGGGCCCGCATAAGTTGCTGAATGGTACTCGGGTGACCACTGACAACGTACTGGTGATCTTGGCCGAGAAAGTTGAGGGCATGATCACTACGGATGGAACGATTACCGAAGGCGGTTCGCACCCCGAGCCGGTATATCGAATCGTCAACGGCACTGGCGCCTTCCATTACGCCCATGGTGGCAAATACGTCAGCGGCACTTGGACAAAAGGCGCAGTGAACGAGGTATTCAAGTTCACCGTCGCCGACGGCACGCCACTCAAGGTCGCGCCAGGAAGAACCTTCATCGAGTTGCCAGGCGCGAAGTCCAAGGTCGTGTTCAAAGCCTGAGGTTACCTCGTTCTAAACCGCGGTCGCGAAGTGCAGCTCCCGCACGGATCTGCGATGCTGGCTGCGCAGATCCGGACGTAGTAGACAGCCGAGTTAAGACGGAGCGGGGATGACTGAGGTGCCTAGCGAGGCAACCAAGAAGCGCATTCTGTTTTTGTTTTCCGACACCGGCGGCGGGCATCGTTCAGCGACTGAGGCGATGATCGAAGCGCTCAACGCAGAGTTCCCGGGACGCTTCGAAACGCGGATGGTGGACTTCTTTCGCCAGTACTATCCGCGACCGTTGAAGTTTGCCCCGGAGCTGTACCCGCCGATCTCGCGAGTGCCCAAGGCTTGGGCGTTGTCCTACAAGGCGTCTGATGGCAAGAGCCGGATTCGGGCGGTCAGCACTCTGGCCTATCCGTATGTGCGGCGGGCGATGCGTCGATTGCTTCAGGAAAATCCGACAGATCTGATCGTGAGCGTCCATCCGCTGGTGAATAACACCATCATGCGGGCGATGCGGCATTCGCCGCGTCCCTACATCACGGTGGTTACCGACTTGGTGTCGACGCACGCCTTCTGGTTTGACCGGCGCGCCGATCTCGTGGTGGTGGCCACCGAGCAGGCCAGGCAGAAGGCGATTGGATACGGGATCGCCGAGGGGAACCTGCGGGTGATCGGCTTGCCGGTGTCCAATTCATTCAACACTCCGCTGCCGGATCGGGCGGCGTGGCGAGCCGAGCACGGGTGGGTAAACGACCGCCCCGTGATCCTGTTGGTTAGCGGCGGCGACGGCATGGGCCCGGTGAAGCGAGTCGCTAAAGCCATCAATGAGGCGGGGCTTGAGGCGTCCTTGGTGGTGATCTGCGGTCGTAACGCTGAACTTAGACACGATCTGGAGAAGGTCAACTGGCAGATCCCGGTTCAACTGCTGGGGTTCACCGCCGACATGGCCGCCTTAATGGCGGCCGCCGACATGGTGGTGACCAAGGCCGGTCCAGGATCGATCAGCGAGGCCTTCATCGCTGGCCTGCCGATCGTGATCTACGCCCGATTGGCTGGTCAAGAGGACGGCAACGTCAGCTATGTGGTGGATCAAGGCGCTGGAGTGTGGGCGCCGCGTCCGCGCGAGGTGGTGGAGGTGTTGCGTGACTGGATCGCAGACCCCCAGGCTCGGGCCCAAGTGGCCGCGGCCAGCGCCCGGGCGGCCCGCCCAAATGCGTCGGTGGAGATCGCTCGGCTGCTCGCCGATGAGTTGGGTGTGCGCGACCTGGCGTGAGCTGGTCCACGGGCAACCCAAAGGAGCCTCTCAGGAGCAGCGACTACTCTCGAAAGTTGAGTTAAGGAGTAGTTTCACTTGCCGCAGGAGTTGCACACCAAAACGCCCAAAGACAACCATGCCGAACCGGACAAGGTCAGTTTTTCGGTTCCCCAGGTAATTGGCGGCGCCTTGGCGGCAGCCACGGCTGCAGCTGTTGGCTCCCAGATTGGGGTGGCTGGCACGATCCTCGGCGCTGCCGTGGCCAGCGTCGTCGGCGGGGTAGCTGGCACCATCTACAGCGCCGGAATTGATCGGACGCACCGGAAGGTCTCCAGAGCGCTTCGACGCAGTGCCGCTGCCGCGCAAACGACCCTCGACCACGAGCAGGAGTCTGGCTCTATTTCAGCCGCCACCGCGGTGGAAGTCGCAGCTGAGATCAAGACTCTGGCCGATTCTGCTGGTTCAGCGTCCCTCACTGGGCAAGCCGATTCTTCACCTAACCAAGACCCAGATTCACCCAAAAGTCGGCCACGGATGTGGATTCGAATGGGACTCACCATCGCGGCGACCTTCGTGGTGGCGGTGGTGTTGGTGACGGCCCTTGAACTAGCCCTGGGCCGTTCCCTCAGCGGAATCGGCGGCACCACGGTTGGGCAGATCGCCCAACCGCGGGCGAATGCTACCGCAACGGTTGCCGCCACTGCTTCCGTGCAGCCAACGACGACCACGGTCACAGTGACCCAGAGCGCCTCGGCAGGTGCCAGCACGGCGCCCGCTACCGCCACCGCGCCTGCGACCACGGTGCCCGACGCGAGTTCGCTTCCGACTCAATCCGCACCGGTGGCAACAATGCCAGCAGTTGGTGCAACATCCTGAGCTGAGTGGGGTGCGGGTTTCGTCCTTGGACCTATGCTCAAACTGTGACTGCTTCGAAAGCGATGCTGGCGGCCGGAGTGGCAGCTGTGATTGGAATGTCCGGGATGCTCGGATCACGCCCGATCGGTGCCGCCGGCGGGCTTCCCAGCGCAGTCCCGAATCAAGAATCCCAGCAGGTCTCGAAGGTTGGCGCGGTTGTTGCGGCCCCTGTTGGGCAAGCCAAGGTCACCGCGCCTACGTCGGTGAACTGTCGCAAGGTCAAGTGTGTGGCGCTGACCTTCGACGATGGTCCGGTGCCGCAGACCGTGGCAGTGGTGGATACCTTGGCGCGGCACGGAGCCCGGGCCACCTTTTTCGTTCTCGGTAAACAAGCCCAAGCGCACCCCGAGATCCTGCGCCGGATGGCGGCTGGGGGTAACGCCGTGGGTGATCACTCTTGGAGCCATCCAATGTTTTCCAGATTGAGTTCGAAGGCGATCAGGAATCAGCTAGTCGGCACCGAGAAGGCAATCACCCGAGCGATTGGGAAGCATCAGCCGCTGGTGCGTCCACCCTATGGGGACGATAACAAGCGCGTCCGCCAGGTGGTGGCGGGCATCGGTGCACCAGTGATCCTGTGGAGTGTTGATCCCCTGGACTGGAAGGATCGCAACACCAAGGTGGTCACCAAACGCGTGCTCAGCGCCGTCCGGCGCAATTCGATTGTGTTGATGCACGACATCCACCCCACCTCCAGGGCAGCAGTAGCAGGGATTGTCGAGCAACTCCAAGCGCGAGGGTATGTGCTGGTGACCGTGCCGGAACTGATCGGTTCGAAAGCGAAGCCGGGGGCACGGATCACAAGAGGCTAGGACCTTTTGGGCAATCTAGGCGGGCCAGCCTGGGGTCTGAATCGTCACCCCGGCCGTGTGGACTAGGCGGGCCGGTAACTCACGTTGAGTCAGCCAACGAGGTGCGCTGTCGCCCAAAGCCAGGGCTGCCAAACTTGCGGCTTTGGCGCGTTCGCAGCTATGCGCGGCCACCGTGACGGTGCGCCATTGGCTGGGCTCAGCGTGCGGCTGACTTGGGCGAGAGACGTTGGTGGTGCTGGCCAGGCCACCTGGCCATGACATGGTGATGTTCGCATCACCGCTGGAAGATGGCTGCCCATCGGCGATCTGGATCCGCCAACCACCGGCGGGTTGCTCGCCGCGTACGGCGATGTCGCCGCCGAGGTTCACCAGACAGCCGATCCCCAGTTCAGTGCGACAAGACTCGGCAATCCAGTCTGCGGCCCAGGCCCAGACAATTTCCCCCAGGTCGAGTTGCACCCCCGGGCGAAGCAGCAGCGTTCCCTGGTTTCGGTCAAGCAGGATGGCCGGACCCGGATCGGCAGATTCATCGTCACCAGTGTCCGGAGAGCTGGCCACTGACCTGACCAGGCCGCCGCTGATTTCGGTGGCCCGCAGCCCGGACGCCACCACTGCGGCGAGGATGGTGCTGATTTGCTGTGGCTCGCCGGGGATCAGAGCGTTGAGTTCGGATTCGCAAGACTTGCGTGAGCAAGCCCGTTCGACTGCCGCTACTCGCTCATGGGCAAGTTCAGACACCAAAGGTAGATCGGCTGCCGCCATGGTGAGTACCTCACACCAAGTGTCGGTGGCGTCCCAGCGATCGCTGGCTACCATCTCAGCGTCGTCCGGATCGAGTGTGTACGGTCAAGGTTTGGGCAGCAGTGGCGGTTGCGGTGACGGCATTGGCAGGCTCGGTGACTACATAGGTCCAGGAGGACGTCGCCGGTTCGGCACTATGGGTGAACCAGCCAGATGCCCAGCCGAAAGTTGCCCCAGCCAGGCCAAGACCGACTCCAGCCAGTTGGGCTGGCCTGAGATAACGACTCTCGGAAGGTAGCGGACTCATACCGTCAGGGTGAGCCGCTCAGGTGTGCACCAGCTGTGCAGGATCTCGCACCCGCATGTCAGCTTTCAGATACCGCCTGCTCGGCGGCCTGCGCTGCTTCATTGCGCACCCGTTTGGCGATTCGACTCAACGCGACATCGGTGATGTTTAGGAAACTGGCGAGATCTCGTTGCGTGACTCGGCTGACCAATCCTGGGTGTTCCACCAGCAAGTCTCGATACCGCTGTTCAGGTGTGCTGCGAAGCCAGGCGACATCGGCTTGGAGGGTGGTCGCGTGCATCACCGAAATTGCCGCGATCAGTTGAGACCAGGCCAGATGTTGGGCAGCCAGATGTTCGATTACTCGGAAGCTCACTCGGGCCAGCAAGCTCGCTTCCAACGCGGTCACGGTGTGGATCGTCCGGGCATCCACCGCAGCTTGGATGGTATTTGAACGCGGGTGCAGTCCGCGGGCCGCAGTCTTGCGCACCCCCTCCATGCCCAAAGCCGTCATCGAGGCGAGCACATCGCCGTCCTCGGGAAAGAAGACTGTTGCTTTGCGCCGTCCGCCTTCGACGCTCATCTGCGCTTTCAGCAGGCCGTGTTGGACGAAATACACGTACGGATGGTGCTCTCCTTCAGAGAAGAGCACTGAGCCGGGCTCGGCACGCACCATCTTCACATTGGCCGCGAACAGATCCCATTGGGGCAACTCGGCAGCTGCATAGGCTTCCAGCAGAAGCCGCAAACTGCGAAGGGCATGTCCAGAGACGGCATCTTCCACGCTCATGCTCACTCACTTCACTACGTACCCGTTTGGGGGGGAAATAGTTGATCGGGATCAACTATTTGGGCGCTCAACTTGAAACAGGTTAGCGTCTGGATAAGATATGCGCGAGCTTGTCGGGCACATTGGGGGATGTTGCTTGGTTGCGCTTGGCGCTCAGGTGTCAATCAGATGGGGGAGATTTCGGTGGGCATCCGCGGGGGGATGGCTGGGGAAACCGGTCAATCGATGGTTTTGCGGGGCGCTGCGACGCTGGGTTTGGCGGCGTTGATGTGGACTGGGGTGGGATTCAGCATGACCCACTCAGGCGGCGGTCCGGTTGTCGGGCAAAGCATTGCCGCCGACGGGTTGGAAACATCCGTTGGGGGAGGTTGGGCGACCTCGAGTGGAGTGGTTGAAGTAGCAGCTACAAATGCCTGGACGGCAATGGCTCTCGGTGCGTTAGGTGTGGCAGCAGGTGGCGGCCTGCTGTTCGCTAGGCGTGGCCGAGTCGCGGACTGAGCTTGGCTCCCCAGTCGAAGCCGGTTCGCTGGCGGGCGCTCGAATCGTAAAAGG
>DHWU01000007.1:27741-35654 GCA_002413345.1 Propionibacteriaceae bacterium UBA5174
GGCGCTCGAATCGTAAAAGGTTCGAGCGCCCGTTCCAAGTTTGATCGGCGCCTAGCGGCGGCGACGAAGGCGTCGGTTGTCGGTTGGGTAGGCCTAGGCTTTGGGGTCCTGAGTTGCGCGTGGTGGCTAGTCGATGAGCAATGATCAGCGCCGCAGCTACAAATCGCCACCGAATGGATCGAGATCTGATGGATGAGAGCAGCATCTTCGTCGGCATCGACTCAGGGGCGACGCGAACCAATGTGGTCATCACCTCCAGCGCGGATCTAGGGATCAGTGCAGATTATGAGGTGGCTGAATCCTTGAGTGGAGCGGTCAGCTCGAAGGCCTATCCAGGGGTGCTGCATAACATCTTGACGAGGGCAGATGCGGTGATCGCGGCGAGCGCCCCGGCCGAGGTCAAGGCGTACCTATTCATCGGGGCGGCGGGCTTTTCGGTTGCGTCCCGAGCTGAGTTCGTGACGATCTTGCAGCAGGTTTGCCCAGATCATCTGGGTGGACGGATCGCCGCCGCGGGGGCGGCGAATGACGCGGTGAACCTGATCCTGGGCTCGCGCGCTGCTGCGGCAGTGATCGCAGGTACGGGCTCCAGTATCTTGCTCGCCCCAAGGTCGGGGTATGTGCAGATTGGTGGTCATGACTGGGTTGCCTGTGACCAGGGTTCAGGATTTTGGATCGGCCTGACTGGTATCCGACAGGCCTATAAGGATCTGGAGAGCGGCAGAGAATCGGCGTTGCTCGAGCGCCTCTATCTGGCCTACGGGGTTCAGCAGCACGACTCAGCGGCGCTGATCGAGAAGGCCTATGGCTTGGCCGTCAATGACCAGTCGACCAAGCGCAGTATTGCCCGATTCGCCGCCTCGGTGTGTGCGGCTGCTGAGCTTGGCGATGTCGTGGCGCAAAACATAGTAAAGGCCGAGGCTGAAGCTCTTGCCGACCTTCTGGCGGTCGGTCTGCGACGGCATTTCCTTGATGAAGAGTTGGCCGCTGGAATCACCGTGGTGCAGGCCGGAAGCGTGCTGGCAAATGAGTTCTACCGAGCAAGTTTCGAAAATCAATTGGAGATGCGACTGCGTTCTCCGAATCCGGCCACGGCCGCATTGAACTGGAAGCGGGTTTGGACTGGCTTGGAGGCGGCCAGTCAACTTGCCCAAGATCTGGCAGCCGGAACATTGGACGTGACGAACAGCGAAGTGGCCTTCCGCCCAGTGGTGGTTAGGTTCTGAGTGATTCAGTCCTGGATGGCAACTGCTTGAGCTGTCGTCCGGTCAATCCGGCCGAAGTTGTAATAGGCCGCGCAGGCACCTTCTGGTGAGACCATGCAAGTGCCGATCGGAGTTGCCGGGGTACAGGCGGTGCCGAAGACCTGGCATTCCCAGGGCTTGATCCGTCCGGTCAGGACTGCGCCACATTCGCAGGCAGCTGGGTCTTCGACTCGAACCCCTGGCACGGCGAACTTCGCCTCGGCATCCCAGGCGGAGTAGGCCGGTGAGATACCCAGACCAGATTTGGGAATCCAGCCGAGCCCCCGCCATTCGAAGGTCTCCCTCAGCGTGAAAGTGCGTCCCATTAGGGCCAAAGCAGCCTTGTTGCCAACCGGACGTACCACTCGGGCGTACTGGTTGCCGACTGATGCTTTCCCGATCGCGACATCGCCGCTGACGAACTGTTCGCCGATCATTGCGATTGCCTGCAAAATGTCCAACGGTTCGAAGCCGGTCACAACCACCGGCAGATTGAACTCGCCTGGCAAGAACTCGAACGCATCGGTTCCGATGACCGCGGCGACGTGGCCCGGACCGATGAAGGCGTCGACCCGGGTCTGGCCGCCGTTGACGATTGCCCGCAGCGGCGGCTCGATGGTGACGTGGTTGGAAAACACCGAAAAGTTGGTGACGTTCTCGATTCGAGCCCGTTCCAAGGTCACCGCAGTGGACGGCGCAGTGGTTTCGAACCCGACCGCGAAGAAGACCACCTCAGCCTCGGGGTTCTGCTGGGCGATCTTCAGTGCGTCCAGAGGTGAATAAACAAAGCGGACGTCGGCACCGGCGGCGCGCACATCAAGTAGCGATTGCCCAGCCGAGCCCGGCACCCGCATCATGTCGCCGAAAGTGGTCAGAATCACGCCCGGCTGACGCGCCAACCACATGGCGTCGTCGACCCGTCCCATTGGGATCACGCACACCGGGCAGCCCGGCCCATGGATCAGCTCGATGGATTCAGGCAGCAAATGTTCAAGCCCATGACGGTAAATGGTGTGGGTGTGCCCGCCGCAGATCTCCATCACCGCAATTGGGCGATCCAACTTGGCTGCCTGCGCTTCAATGGTGGCCAGCAGTGCCTTGGCGGCAGCCGGATCGCGGTATTCGTCGACGTACTTCACTCGATTGCCGATCCGGAGAACGACTCCAACTCGTCTTCGAAGGTGTTGTTACCCAAGCGCTTGATCTGGTCGAGAGTGGCCGCGGCTTCGTCGGCATCGATCTTGCTCAACGCGAAACCGACATGGACCAGAACCCAGTCGCCGACCGTCAGCGCTTCGTCGAGAAGCAGATCAGTCGAAACCACCCGCTCGACTCCGCTGATCGCAACCCGCGCCCGAGGAATCTCCTGGTCAGGGATCGCCACCACTTCAGCGGGAATACCCAAGCACATGTGCTCTCCTAGCTTTGGCCGACAGTCGTCGGTGCCTGGCTATCATGGCTCTCGAATGGGGCTTAGCGCTAGCCGGAGTGATGTCCGGTCCGAATGAAGTGCGCTCCAGCGGGGGTGGCGATGCGGTACGGCAGGCTGGAAATCACAGTCGGAGAGCGCTGCACTGACCTAGTGCGCCCGCCCGCTTTCCGATCCGCTGATGGCCTACCCAAAGAACTCATCGACCAAGTTCAGTCAGCGATTCAACATGGCTACGCAGTCGAGACCAAGACCACCCGGAGCACCAAACTAATGAGTGTCCCGATCGTGGCAGCGGCTTCAATTGGAATCGCTGCACTGGTGTTCGGTCTCGGTTTCTTGAACCGACTGAGTCTGCTGTTGATCCTGGTGCCGTGGCTATTCCTGATTCCGGCAGTGAGCCCGAATCGAATCGGCGGGCGCAGCGTCTATTCACTCAGCGGACGCCGAGTTGCGGGCAAGGGGCGCACGTCCACCCAGCTGTGGCAGCAGGCGCTGACGGAAGTGGACGCCGGTCAGCGCGCTGACGCTGAACTGCCTGCGTTGCACACCGCGTTACTGAAGGTTGCAAATGCCGAGGACAAAGTGAATCGGTTGGTTTCTCGCCGGCGTTATGAACTCGATCAAAGCCAAGCCGATCTTGCTCGCGTTGACCTAGCCGCAGCACTGGCGAAAGCCAGAGAGCTGATGGGTTTGCCAGCCTTAGGGGCAGCGCCGGCGCCGTATCTGGCCAACCGCTGGGCCGACACGGCCGACCTGCCGACACCCGATCCGGCAAACCCGGACCAACTTCGCTAACTGGTTGCTCGCCTAACCACGGCTATCATGACCGCCGACGAGGGTTTGTGCCCAGGCCGCAGCCCCGTCGCTTGCTGACTGAGTGGAGCGCAAGATGGATCCCAAGAATCGTCTCAACGATGACGAGGCACTGGTGAACGCCCGGATCGAGCAGGTGCGGGCTCGTCGTCCCAAACTCACTGATGAACACGTCACTTTGGCCCACGGAGCCGGTGGCAAGGCCTCCGCAGCGTTGGTGGATTCGGTCTTCCTAGATGGCTACGGAAATGACGTTCTCGCTGAGCTGGGGGACGCTGGCGTTGTGGGCCTGGCTGAGTTGGCCGACGGTGCCAGGTTGGCGATGTCCACCGACTCCTATGTGGTTTCCCCGATCAGGTTTCCCGGCGGCTCGATCGGTGAATTGGCCGTAAACGGAACGGTCAACGACCTGGCCGTCTCCGGCGCGGTGCCCGCCGCGATTTCGGCGGCTTTCGTGATCGAAGAGGGTTTGAGCGTGCAGACTCTGCGCCAGGAAGTGGCGGCGATGCGAGCCGCTGCTGAGGCGGCAGGGGTGCGGATCGTTACCGGCGATACCAAAGTGGTACCTCGCGGGGCGGCCGATCAGCTGTTCATCACTACCGCGGGCGTTGGTGTGGTGCCAGCCGGTCGAGTGTTGGGGGCCGCCCAGGTGCAGCGCGGCGACAAGATTCTGCTTTCCGGCGCGATCGCCGACCACGGCATGGCAGTGATGCTGGCCCGTGGTGACTTGGCCATTGATGCGCCGATTCAATCCGATACTCGTGCGGTCAATCACCTGACCGAAGCCCTCTTGGCTGCCGCGCCGAACACCCGCTGGATGCGCGATGCCACCCGCGGCGGGTTGGGCACGGTGCTCAATGAGTTGGCCCAGGCCACTGGGCTTGGCGTGGTCGTCGAGGACGAGGCCGTGCGCGTCCACGACATGACTCGAGGTGCCTGCGACATGCTCGGCATCGATCCGCTCTATGTGGCCAACGAGGGAACCTTTGTGGCGGTGGTGCCCGCTGACGAAGCTGAGGTGGCGTTGGCGGCAGTGCAGGCGCTACCCGGTGGCGAAGAAGCTACCTTGGTGGGCCGGATCGTGGTCGAACCGGCCGCTGCGGTAGTTCTGGTCACCGGCTTCGGCGGCACCCGGATGGTCGACATGCTCGTCGGCGATCCGCTGCCGCGGATCTGCTGAACTGAGCTGGCGCTGGCGTTCAACGTCGAAGGGGCAAACCATGGCTGAGTCGACGGTGTGGGTCTTTGTTGCACCTGAGGCGACCTTTCCCTCAGGGGTGTTTGGCTCCCTGGAGCAAGCCGACCAGTGGATTGCGAAGAACCAGTTGTCGGGAGTGCTGACCGAGTACCCGGTGGGAGTCGGCGTTTATGACTGGGCCGTGACACGAGGCGTGTTCACGCCAAGACCAGGCAAGGTGATCGACGCCGCCTTCGTTGGCCGCTTCACCTCCGCGGCGATGCTGCACTTCCACTACGAGGATGGAGTCCGCACGGCCTGACTGCCCGACCGAGGTGGCTGTTGCGGGCAGCGCGAGTCTGTCGGTCACGGCGACTAGGGTTCGGGCATGGCAACCCGTCCCTCGAACACCGTGGCGCCGAAACTCAGTTCGGTGAGGCTCGGTGAGTTGCGCGCGATTTTGCCAGGAGAGTTCGCCTTGGTCGACGGCGATGACCTGGACGGTATCGAGCTGGTCGGCGAAGAGTTCGACGAGGTGCGGTGGGACGGCCGGCGCCGCCTGGATGCGTCCCGACTGGACGAGGTCAAGTTGGGACGCTGGCGGGCCAGGGGATCGGCCTTCTTTGATTCGAGGTTGAATCAACTCGATGTGCTTTCGTTGTTGGCACCCGAATCTGGCTGGCGCGATGTTGCCGTCCAGGCCAGTCGGATCGGAGCCGCTGAACTGCATCAGGCCAACCTGCGCCGGGTGACTTTCGCCGGCTGCAAGCTGGGCTACGTAAACCTGCGCGACGCCGATCTGGCAGATGTGGCCTTCACCGACTGCCTGATCGAGGACCTCGACCTGATGCGTGCCAAAGCGAAACGGGTTTCGCTATCCGGGTGCCGGATCCAACGCCTCGAACTGAGCCACAGCCGACTTGAAGATTTCGACCTGCGTGGCGCCACCTTCGCTGATGTTGCCGGGCTGGAAGGCCTGCGGGGGGCAACCGTTTCCACTGATCAGCTCTTCGATCTGGCTCCGATCATGGCCGCCCGGCTCGGCCTGCGAGTGGAATGAGCCAAATACTTTGCGACCGATGAGCTGGGCGAGTCAGGGTGCGGAATCGACAATCTCGCTGCGATAGGTAACTCGGTCTACCAGCTCTTCCCCGGTGCCGATCGACGTGGTGTGCCATTCGGTCGCAAGGACTTGGTAGTCGGCGCTGAACAGCACTTCACCCCAGTTGGCCGAATTCTCGCTGCTCGTGCCCCGCAGCGAAATGCCGCTTTGCTCGCCGATGTGCGCCGCTTGGTTGACTTCGACGCCGCTGACCTTGCCAATCGCAGTGAAGATGGCTGAGCGGAGTTCGGGATCATCGATCTCGGGAACCAGCATGCCGGTCAGTGTTGTTAGCAGGTCCGCGCCGTCGTCCTTCGTCCCATGACCCAGGTTCCATTCCTTGGCGCTGGCCAATAACGCGTCTGGATCCCGCGGAAGCTGGTTCGCGAAACTCGTCGTCGGTGAGCCCCAATCGCCGGTTTCATCGCCAGCAGCAGCGGCGTTGAACGCGCCTCGTTTGGCCCGTTCAGTGGGGCCCACTTCATGGGTTTTGAAGGCTGGGTGATCGGCCAAATACTTCTTGGATGCGTCATCAGTGGGTAGTAGCCAAGTCTCGCTGGTGCGCACCCAAGTGTCGTCTGGATTTGCAGGCACCCACGTTGTCTGGATCGACTGCTGCCGGTACGACTGGTCACCCGTCACGTTGGCGCCCTTGACTACCTCCCAGGTTGACGTCACCTTTCGATACTGACCCGGATTTGGGCGCAGTGGGGCGCGAAGCAGGCTCGCCTCTGCTGCGGCGGAGGTGAACTGGCCTGCTGTTAGCGGCGCTTGCTGCCCCGTAGTTGTGGACGCCGGAGCCGAGCTTCCAGTCTTTGGCAGTGCCACGGCAGCAGTCACCCCCACGGCCAGCGCAGATACCGCGACGATGGCCAGCTTCGTCCAGCGCGGACGCCAGCTGGGAGGCGGCTTTGGTGCACCAAGGGTGCGGGTACGTACCCGTGCCAAAGCCGCTGGGTTGGCACTCACATCGGAGTTGATGGAACGCAGGACCTCCAGCTCGAGGTCGTCGTGGAGTTGAGTCATGACACGTTCTCCTGAATGGGATTGTCGGCAAGGGCGGCCTTTAGTTGGGACCGCGCTCGGTTGAGGCGTGAGCGCACTGTGCCGACGGGGATGTTCAAAGCTGCGGCGATCTCGGCGTAGGACAAATCGGCCCACGCGTAGAGCAGCAGCACATCTCGGTCGGCTGCACTGAGTTCGGCGATTGGCCGGGCCAGGCTGCGTTGGGCTGCGGTGGCATCCGCTCTGCTGGCAGCGGTGTCGGCGGCGTCCTCGACCAACCCCAGCGGGAATCTGGCGTAGGCCTGCCACTTTCGGGTTTCACTGCGGTAGTGGTGACGCAGCAGATTGGCCGCGATCCCGTACAACCAGGCTCGAGGCCCACCGCGTTCGGAGTCGTAGCGATGCTGCTGCTCCACGGCGATGAGGAAGGTTTGCGACAAGACTTCCTCGGCCACGGTGTGTCCAGCGCGCCGGGCGAGATAGCGGTAGAGCTCGGCGGCATGTGCGTCGAAGAGTTCGGCTATCAGGTTCGGTGTGCTCACGACCGGTATTGCCCGCAGCGCCGATGTTGGTTCACGCGGGTGGGGCCGGGAACCGAGATTGCGCTAGGGACTCCCCGCTCAGTCATCTGAGCAGACGCCCCGCCCAGGCTTGGCCCAGACTCAGTCCACCATCAGTTGGCGGAACGACCCGATGAGTGAGCACGGTGAACCCGCGGGCTTGAAGATCGGCCACCAGCGCGGCGGTAAAGATCCGGTTCACCACGACACCTCCGGTGAGACCAACGGTGGTCGTGGCGGCCAGGGTGGCGGCAGCAGCGAGTTGGTCGGCGAATACCGAAGCCAGATCGTGGTGAAAGAGCCAGGCTCGCTCGCCGGCGGAACGCTGCGGGTGGGCGAGGAGGTTAGTGAAGGCCTCGGCCGGGCTATCCGGGCGGCGCGCCTCGGGGCGGGGGACGCCACGAACGCGCGCCCAATCAGAGGCGGCGCGTTCCAACGCCATCGCGGCGTGGGCCTCGTAGGTTGCCTCCAGACACAGCCCGAGCACGGCTGCGGCAGCGTCGAACAGGCGTCCGGCTGAGCTGGTGGCGACCACGCCCGTCCCGGATTCGAGCTGGGAGCGCACCAATCGCAGCTCGGC
>DHWU01000007.1:35975-38734 GCA_002413345.1 Propionibacteriaceae bacterium UBA5174
TGCCAGACCCTGGGCGATGCGCCATGGCTGCCTAATCGCCCGGTCCCCGCCGACCAGGGAGAAAGTGGGCAGATGCCAGGTTCGCTCCCAACTTGCCGGCGAGGCGCCGCCAACCCCGAGGGTAAGGATCTCGCCGCCCCAGATGGTGGCGTCGTTGCCGTAGCCAGTGCCATCTAGGGCGGCCACGACCACCGGCCCGGACGCGATGCCATGTTCGGCCAGCAGCGCCAGCGCGTGCGCATAGTGGTGCTGCACCCGAACCAGCCGGACGCCCAGATGGGCGTCCACGTAGCGCTCGGCCCAGGCGGTGGTGGCGTAGCCAGGATGCAGATCACAGACCACAACCTCAGGTTCGCGACGCTGAATGTTCAGCAGCTGCGCGACGGACGCCTCGAAGCCCTGCTGGGCAGCCAACGAGCCCATGTCGCCAATGTGGGCCGAGACGAAAGCTAGATCGTCTAGGGCCAAGGTGAAGGTGTTCTTCAACTCACCGCCGACGCCGAGCACCACCGGGCCAGCTGGTGGTGGGAGCGTAACCGGCATTGGTGCGAAACCCCGCGAGCGCCGGATCGGCAAGGTGCTGGTACCGACGGCCAGGAGCACCGAATCCTCAACGGGTACATAAATCTCGCGGTCGTGCAGCAAGAAGGCGTCGGCCAGGTGGGCTAAGCGATCCAGGGCATCGGGGTTGGTAAAACACAGTGGCTCGTCGCTGAGATTGCCGGAGGTGGCCACCAGTGCCAGTCCCGGTTCGAGCAGCAGGTGGTGCAGCGGGGCATACGGCAGCATCAGGCCCAGGTTGGCTAGCCCGGGAGCAACTTCGTCGGCCAGGTCGTAGCTCGGCGCCATCGGTGCGATCAGAATCGGACGAGCTGGCGAGGTGAGCATCGACAATTGTTCAGCAGATAGCTCGGCCAATCGGGACGCGGCTGCAGCATCGGCCACCATTACGGCGAAAGGCTTGCCGGAGCGGCGTTTGCGTTCGCGGAGTCTGGCAACTGCGCCGGCATTCCTGGCATCACACATCAGGTGGAAGCCACCCAGACCCTTCACCGCCAAGATCTGTCCGGCTGCCAGGCGCCGCTTGGTGTCGGCAACTATTTCCCCTTGTGATTCAGGGGTTGACGCCTGTGCCGGGCGGAAAGCGGCAGCGTCCTTGGCGTCCACGAGCCAAAGCGTTGGCCCGCAGTCAAAACAGCTAATCGGTTGGGCGTGAAAACGCCGATCGTGGGGGTTGGTGTATTCGGCTGCGCAAGCTGGGCACATCTCGAAGACCCGCATGGTGGTGGCTGGCCGGTCGTAGGGCAGGTCTTCGATGATGGTGAGCCGGGGTCCGCAGTTGGTGCAGGTGATGAACGGGTAGCCGTAGCGTCGGTTTGCGGGGTCACACATTTCGGCCAGACAATCCGCGCAGGTGGCCACGTCCGGGGCGATCAGCGTCCGGGCGCCAGTGAGATGTCTGCTGGGTGCGATCCGGAAGCTGTGCTCGCTGATCACCGGCAACTCCCGCGAACTGAGACCGACCACTTTCGCCATTGGCGGCGCACTGCCCAGGACCTCAGCGATGAAGGCGTCCAGTGATTCGGGGGTGCCTTGCGCTTCGATGAATACCTGGCGATCGTCATTGCCGACGAAACCGGTGATCGGGTGCTGAGCCGCCACCGCGGCCACGTGCGGGCGGAAGCCCACCCCTTGCACGACGCCGCGCAGCAGATACTCGCGTCGGGTGGCCATGGGCCAAGTATGCGATGAGCGGGGCCGATTCGGTACTGAGTTCGGTGCAAAAACGCCGGTGTGGAACACTATGCGGCGTCGCATCCCCAAGTTGGGTCTGGGTAGCGGAAGGAGGCCAGCGTTGCACGAGGTGTCGCTGTGTCGCTCGCTGGCCTCGGCCGTCAGTCGAGCTGCTCGCGGTCGCCAGGTTGAGGCGATCCACGTTGATGTTGGTCAACTGCGCCAGGTGGTGCCAGAGGCGATGTTGCACGCCTGGACGTTCGTGGTGCGCGACACTGCACTACACGGTGCTCAGCTGCGGCTGAACTCGATCCCCGCAGTGCTGGCCTGCCAGGACTGCGAGACGCGTAGCGAGCTGGGGCCAGAGCTTGGCTTCGCTTGCCATTCCTGCGGCTCGTCGCATACTCAACTGGTCAGTGGTGAGGAATTCACTCTGACCGCTATCGATGTCTCCGAAATCGGAGCCACGAAAGGAGAACCCTGATGGGTCGTTTCCACCGCCATGATGACGGCACTGTTCATTCCCACGACCATGGCCACTCCCACGACCATGACCACGGCCAGGTGCATTCGCACGAGCCGCACGACCATGCTCACGATGAGGCGCTGGCCGAGCTGATCGGTGACCACTCCGGCTACGAAACTGGTCGGGAGCGGATCGAGATTCTCGAAGATATCTACGCCGAGAACGACAAGCTGGCTGAGGCGAACCGGGCCGCGTTCGACGCGTCCGGGGTGCGGGTGATCAACCTGATGAGCTCGCCGGGCTCGGGCAAGACCACGCTGCTGCAACGCACCCTGGCCGCTCTTGAGGGCAAAGTGCGCGTCGGGGTGATCGAGGGCGATATCGAGACTCCACTGGACGCCGAACGACTGGGTGGTTACGGGGCGCAGATTTCGTTGTTGAACACCGGGAACGGCTTCGGTGGCGAGTGTCACTTGGACGCTCCGATGATCGCTCGGGCGGTGCGTGATCTGGACTTGGCGACCCTCGATCTCGTGGTGATCGAGAACGTCGGCAACCT
>DHWU01000007.1:38984-56118 GCA_002413345.1 Propionibacteriaceae bacterium UBA5174
ACGTCGGCAACCTGGTCTGCCCGGCAGAATTCGAGGTGGGTGAGCATGCTAAGGCAATGGTCTATGCAATTACCGAAGGTGAAGACAAACCCTTGAAGTATCCGGTCATGTTTAGGTCAGTCGAAGCGATTTGTATTAACAAAATGGACCTGGCGCCTTACCTCGATTTTGATATGGAGTTGTTCAACCGAAACCTGGCTGCAGTCAACCCGCTGGCTAGGGTGTTTGAGCTTTCGGCGCGTACTGGCGAAGGAGTTGAGGAGTGGATTTCCTGGCTGCTGAGCGGTCAGGTTGAGCGTGTTGGCTAAATATCGGCCGAAGCTAGTGCAAAAGACCTAGCGGCGTGGCTATGATGCGTGCGGTCTCATCCGTAATCTTGCGCACCTCGGTTGCGGTGAAACCAAGCGGGCGGGGGCGTCTCCGATCCGTCAGAGCAAAAGGGAGAGCACGCTCGTGTTAGACGAATTCAGTGGTTGGGTAGAACCGACCCTCGAAGAGAACCTGGTCCGGGCGGGCTTCGACCGCCGAGACTTTCTGAAGTACTGCGGCGAACTGGCCGCGGTCTTCGCCGTGGGCGGGACGGCCCTCGGTTCGGCGACCACCGCCACTGCCGCACCCACCGCCGAGGTGGTTGCCAAGAGCCTGGGTTCGGTGACCAAACCGGTAGTGGTTTGGCTGCAGCTGCAGGAATGCACCGGCTGCATGGAGAGCGTGTTGCGCTCCGGCGGCACCACTATCGAAGAAGCGGTGCTGAAGCTGCTGTCGGTGGAGTACAACGAACTGGTCATGCCAGCGGCGGGTGGGGCGGCCAATAAGGCGTTGGACGACGCGAACGCCAAAGATCACATCCTGGTGGTTAACGGTTCGATCCCGACCAAGGACGGTGGCATCTACTGCACTATCAACGGCGAATCTGCCCAGATGATCTTGGAGAAGTCGGCCGCGAATGCCAGCGCGATCATCGCGGTCGGTGCTTGTGCGGTGTGGGGCTCGGTGCAAGCTTCCAAGCCGTACCCGACCGGCGCAGTTGGCGTGGATTCGATCATTAAGGGCAAACCGGTGGTCAACGTGGCTGGCTGCCCGCCCATTGGCGAAGTGATCACTGCCACCATCGCCTACCTGTTGACCTACGGCGAGGCGCCGAAGCTGGATTCGCAAGGCCGACCGCTGTTCGCCTACGACCAGCGGATCCACGACTCCTGCACCCGCCGCGCCCACTTTGACGCCGGGCAGTATGTGCGCACCTTTGATGACGACGGTGCTCGCAACGGCTGGTGCCTTTACGAGATGGGCTGCAAGGGGCCGGATACCTTCGCACCGTGTCCGATCGTCAAGTGGAACCAGGGCACTAGCTGGCCGATCGGTGCCGGGCACCCGTGCCTGGGTTGCACCGAGAAGAACTTCTTCGACAACTACACGCCCTTCTACCAAGAGCTGCCCAATGTTGGCGCCTTCGGGGTTGAAAGCACTGCGGAGAAGGTTGGCTGGGGTTTGGTGGGTGCGACTGTCGCCGCGGTTGGCATTCATGCCGGCGTGACTGCGGCCAAGCACGCTGCCAGCCGCAAGTCGGCCGAGGGTAACGAGCCGCTGCAAGCATTCGGTGATTCCGAGCGGGTTTGGTTGCCAAACCCGAAGAAGGTCGAAGCCGAAACCCCGGACGCACCGAGTGCGGACACCACCAGTGACGATTCGAAGAAGGCGGAGTAAGACATGGCCGAGCAAGTAGCGATTGATCCAATCACTCGGATCGAAGGACACCTGCGCATCGAGCTTGAGGTGGAAAACAAGAAGATCACCAAAGCGTGGAGCGAAAGCACTCAGTACCGCGGCATTGAAGAGATCGTTCTGGGCCGCGACCCGCGGGATGCGTGGGCCTTCGTGCAGCGCATCTGCGGCGTTTGCACCTCGGTGCATGCCATCGCTTCGGTCACTGCGGTCGAGAACGCGATCGGCTCTAACCCGCCGCCCCAGGCCAAGGCAATTCGTGATCTGGTGCTGACCGCCCAAGAGGTGCAGGACCACGTCATTCACTTCTACCACCTGCACGCCTTGGACTGGGTAGACGTGGTTAGCGCGCTGAAGGCTGATCCGGCCGAGACGCTGGCCTTTGCGCAGAAGATCGCCAAATCGGCCGGGGTTGATTCCTGGAAGGGCAACACCGTCGAGCGTTTCGCTGAGGTGCAGGCCACCGTTAAGGCGATCGTGGACTCCGGCCAGCTGAGCATCTTCACTGGTGGCTACTGGGGCCATCCCGCCTACAAGCTGCCGCCTGCGGCAAACCTGATGGCGGTGGCGCACTACCTCGACGCTCTGGAGTTCCAGCGTTCGATGATCCGCATTGTCACCGTCTTTGGTGGGAAGAACCCGCACCCGAACTTCCTGGTTGGCGGCATGGCTTGCACTATTGATCGCGACAAGTCGGAGTCGATCAACCAGGTGCAGATCGATCAGATTGCCGACTGGATCGCTGAGGCCGAGGAGTTCGTGCACAAGGTGTACCTGCCTGACGCTTTGGCCATCGTGGGGGTCTACAAGGAGTACTTCTCCATTGGTGCCTCGGTGCCCAACTACTTTGCCGTGGGCATGTCGGGCGCGACTTATGCCGGTGACCCGCGGACGGCCAGCTCCACCTCTCCACACTCCAAGGTCAAACCTGGCGTGATCTTCAACAATGACTTCGCCAATGTGGCCGAGTTTGATCCGGCCAAGATCACCGAATGGGTGTCGTCGGCTTGGTACAGCTACGAGGGTGGAGACATCGGCCTGCCCCCGGCTGAGGGCGAAACTAAGGTCAACTACACCGGCCCCGCGGTGCCTTACACCTGGGTCGCTGATCACGATCAGTACACCTGGAGCAAGGCGCCGCGCTACGACGGCAAGGTGATGCAGGTTGGGCCGGTCGCCCGAGTGGTCTTGGCTTACGCCCGGGGCCACGAGCGAACCAAGGCATTGGTTGATTTGGCGGTCAGCAAGCTCGGCATCACCCTGCCGCAGATCAACTCAACCGCCGGCCGGGCGCTGTCGCGCTGTGTTGAGGCAGTCACCTCGGTGGAGTCTTTGAGTGAGATCTTCAAGACCTTCGTGGCTGGTGTGAAGGGCCGCGACTACGACATTTTCGACTCCACGAAGTGGGAGCCGTCCAGTTGGCCAGCCGAGGCCACCGGCTACTCCTTCGTTGAGGTGGCCCGCGGCAACCTCAGCCACTGGGTGGGCATCAAGGACGGCAAGATCTCGCACTACCAGGCAGTGGTACCCACCACCTGGTTGGCTGGCGGTCGGGACAAAGAGGGCAACATCGGCCCTTATGAGTACGCACTGTCGGGCAACCAGCAGCATCCGCTAGCGATCAACGATCAGCCGCTGGAAGTGCTGCGTACCATCCACTCCTTCGATCCGTGCATGTCGTGTGCAGTGCACCTGCTCGACCCGGAGGGCAAAGAAGTTCAGGTAGTGGTGTCATGACGGTCGAAGAACAGGCCGCTGCGCCTGCCGAGACTGGCTCGGCCAAACTGACTGTTGGCTCGGTCTTCTGCGCCAGCACCCTGAACTCGGGTCGAGTGTTGGCTATGGCCGCCGCTGCGGCAGCCCCAGGCAGCACCGATCCGGTGGACCTGGTGTTGGCTCAGCAGTTGGCTGCTGAGCGTCCCGACATCCCCGCGGTCAACGTGGCTGCCGAAGATGTTGATCCGGCCCGGATCGATCGGCGCTACAGCCTCACCCGGGTTCGCAATCTGCAGCGTCCGGCTCAGAAGGGCCACCGTGATGTCGTAGTGATGCGCGGCGACCTGGCGTCGGTACTCAAAGAGGTGAAGATTGGCCGCGAAGAGCGCGCGGTTGTGATCAAGAACGCCGATTTGTCTTCGCGCCGGGGCAACCGGGCATTGGCGGTGGCAGATGCCTTGGTGGACGAGAATGACCACGTTGGTCCTTTTCAACTGCACGGGTTCATCGAACTGCGGCCCACCGCCGCGGGCAACTTCGCTGATGACGTGGCAGCCAGTCCCGATTCTTGGGCGCGGGTGAATGTGTGGTCGGCATCGTTGCGTCTGCAGCACTGGGCGAATGTGTTGTTGATCTTCACCCTCAGCTTGACCGGCTACTTCATCATGGATCCCTTCTTCGGGCCGTCGGCAACCGACAACGCCCAACAGGCGGGATACCTGATGGGCTGGGTTCGGGTGATTCACTTCACCGCAGCCTTCCTTTGGCTACTGGTTGGCATCGCCCGGGTCGTTTCGGCACTGCGTTCGCGGGATCGGTATCTACGTTGGCCGATGCTGTGGCCGCTGAAGAAGAAGGAGGACTTCAAGCATCTCGGTGAGGTTCTTGGGCATTACGCCTTCTTGAGCGATGAAACCCCGCTGTACCTGGCGCACAATCCGCTTCAGCAGTTGGGCTACACCGGGATGTACGTTGCCGGGTTCTTCCAGATGATCGCTGGGTTTGCGCTGTACGGCATGGCGTCGATGAACACCAGTTGGTTCTGGGGCCTGGTTTCCAGCCCGATTGTTTGGTTCGGAGTGGGCCCGGTGCGGGTCTTCCACGCCATGATGATGTTCCTGATCTGGATGTTTGTGATCATGCACATCTACCTGGCCATCCGGGCAGATTCGTTGGAGCGCCACGGCGGCATTTCTTCGATGATCAACGGTGGTGTGTGGATCCGTCGCGGCTCCAAGCCGATCGACGCACCAAAGATCGGATGATCAATACCTACAATGCTCCCCGGGTCCCGGTATTGCCGGGTCCGGGGAGCAACCCGTTTCAGGCCGAATAGGACGAGGACAACATGACATCCAGCGCCAACCCCCCTGTGGCGAACAGCACTCGTATCCGTCCGGCGAGCGCCGATGTGCGTCCGCCTTTTGAACCCGCGAAGACGCCGATCACGGTGTTAGGGGTGGGGAACCTGATCATGAGCGATGACGGCGTCGGATTGGCCCTATTGGGGCGGCTTCAAGCAGAGCGGGACGACGTCCGGATCTCCTATGTTGACGGCGCCACTGGCGGCATGGAGTTGCTCCCGGTGGTTCAGGATGCTGAGCGGCTGTTGATCCTGGACGCAGTGGCCGGGACTGAGGCTGGCACTGTGGTCACCATTTCGGGCGATCAGGTGCCGCGGTTGTTAGCTACCAAATTGTCACCGCACCAGGTTGGCTTGCTCGATCTCTTTGCGGCCTCGCGGTTGTTGGGCACTGAACCACGCGAGGTTGAAGTCGTTGGCATCGTGCCCCAAGGAGTTGATTTGGGGCTGGAGCTGAGTGCTCCAGTGTCCGCCGCGGTGGACGAAGCAGTGGCCGCCGCCTGCGGAGTGCTGGATCGCTGGTTGGGCGATCTTGGCGTGAGCGAGGACTGAGTGCCTACCTCAGGTGCCAGTGGCCAATTCGGCATAGGCAACCTCGAATTCTCGTCCGTGGATGAGGTTGCCGCAGCCGACGCCGCACGCCGGGCACGTGAGCGCATAGAACTCATCAATCTCTTGAGTCAGCCCGCAAGCGGTGCACAGAATTTGTGCTGTAACAACCTCTATCTCGAGGCGGGCAGTGGTCAGCCGAGTGCCTGCGGTTGCGATGGGCCAGGAGCCTTGGAGGGCCTCGGGGACTGCGCCGGACATAGTGCCGACTCGCAGTCCCACCACCTCGATGGGGGCGTCGGTTTGGGCGGTGGCCTTTTCGACCGCAGCGACTACCGAGGTCAGGAGTCCGAGTTCATGCACTCCCCAATCATGCCAGCACCGCCTGAAGGCGAGCGATGACGCAACGTTGGGTGTTGGACGAGATCGTTGATCCTTTTGGCGCGAAAGTGCTGGTTGAACGGGCCAGCGATGGCACCGTCAGTTCCGCGCGTTTCGATTTGACCGGACTGCCTCGGGTGGACGCGTTGCTGGCCGGGCAGCTCACCACTGAAGTGCCGAATCTGGTCGAGAAGCTCTGCGGTATCTGCCCAGCTGCGCATCACCTCGCCGGGGTGCAGGCGTTGGAGGCCCTCAGCCGGATCACTGAACTCACGCCGACTGCGGTGGCGGTGCGGCGATTACTTCACCTGGGATCGGCGCTGGAGACCCACGCTCCCAGACTCCTGGCCACTGATCGGGAGGCTGCGATAACGCTGCGGCGGTTCGGTAAGGCCGCAATGGCCGCAGCCGGATCGCCTGGACATTTTCCCACCACCGCGGTGCCTGGTGGCGTGCGGGAGGCTGTGTCCGTGGCGGCTCGCGACGAACTTTCTCGCGACGCGGGTGACGTCCTGACTCGCACGGTGGCAGTGGCCGAGCAGGAGCTTTCCAAGGGGATCAAGCTTCCGGCGTTCAGTGGCGCCGACGTGGCATTGGTGTCGGTGGACGGCTGCCCCGATGTGGTCGGTGCCCGGCTACGGGCGGTGTCGGCTTCCGGCAGCACCTTGCTGTCTGGTGCGGCCGCGTCGGGTTGGGACAATCTGATTGCTGAAGAATTCCCCGGATCCCCGGCGCCGCGTCCCTATCTGGTGGCGCTCGGGCCAGGGCAAGGACGCTATCGCGTCGGTCCGGTAGCCCAACTACGGGTTGGTCCGCTGTGTGGTTCGGTGGCAGCTGGCTTGCAGGCTCGCTGGCTGGCTGCTGGCGGTGATGCTGGAGCGGCTAGGGCGATCATGTGCGTCCAGGCCGCCGAGGAGATGATGGCGCTGCTCGCCGACCCGGCATTGGTCGCTGGTGAAGTTGCCGTGCCGGTTGCTGATTTCGGTCCAGACCTTGTCGGGGTGGGTTGGGTAGACGGGCCGCGGGGGCTGTTGGTGCATCGCTATCAAAGCGGATCCGACG
This sequence comes from Propionibacteriaceae bacterium UBA5174, assembly GCA_002413345.1. Lineage (GTDB taxonomy): Bacteria > Actinomycetota > Actinomycetes > Propionibacteriales > Propionibacteriaceae > Propionicimonas. The sequence continues at coordinate 45,781 of DHWU01000007.1, forward strand.
GACGCCTCGCCAGTGCCCAGATCCTTACCCCAACTGCCCAGAATGAGCCCTGGTTGGCTGAACTGCTCACTGCTGCGGCCGCCAATTCGACCGACACCGCCGCGATGGAGGATGCTGTGCACGAGGCGGATCCTTGCCTGCCGTGCAGTTCGGCGCCAGTCGGGGCGATGGGTCTTCAGGTGGACACGGTCTCGTTGGGTGAGGGTGACTGAGATGTGTATTGGGATGCCAGCCAAGATTGTGGCGATCAAACCGGGACTGATGCCAATGGCTCGGGTATTGGTGGGCGGCGAAGAGGTCGAGTGCTGTGTGGTCTACCTGCCCGAAGCCGAGGTGGGTGACTACGTGCTGCTGCAAAACGGTTTCGCCATGCAGCTCTTGGACGCTCAGTCGGCAGCCGAGTCGCTGGCCGCATTTGCGGAACTGGGAGTGTCTGTGGTGCCACCGGGAGCGGCCGCCAGCTGAGGCGGCAATTAGCTCAACTCTGGGCAGTTGAGTGATTGGCGGCGTAATAGGTGTCCAAGTCGATCATTCGTACGGCGTCGAGAATCACTTGAAGTTGGCTGTTTAGCGCATCCCCATCCACCTCGATGTCGCTGACTACCGTGTTGAAAGCGCGAGTCAGCCTGGCCCGGCCAGCTTCGATGAGTTCGGTGCCCGTTGGCGTGAGCGTTAACAGCACCCGCCGGCCGTGATTTGGATCCGATGCGGTCGTGAGCCAGCCGTCCCGCTCCAGAGTTGGTACCCGTTTGCTCACCGCGGCCCGGGTCAGGTGTAGCGATTCCGCAAGCCTGGTGATATCCATCGTGGTGTTGGCCAGTGGAGTCAGAAAGACAAACAGGCCGACATCAATGCCAAAACGTTTGCGCAACACTTCGTCGGCAAGAGAATCCATCGCATGGACGAGCTCATGCAGGGTGACTGCTAATTGATCGCTCACAATATCTAGTTAACCAGTTTACAAGCGGCCAGGTTGCTGAACCGTTTGGTTGGTGAATAAGTCTTTTCTCGGGCTTTAGTGAAGAGCGTCAGAAAGCACAGCCAGTGGCACTGATCCCAGGTTTAGTGCCTTGGTATGCCAGGCCTTCAGGTCGAAAGACGCTCCGGCTTTGCGGTTGGCAGTTGCGCGCGCCTGTTCCCAGAGCCGCTGGCCGATCTTGTACGACGGCGCTTGGCCAGGCCAGCCCAAATAGCGGTTCAACTCGAACCGCAAGGACGCCTCATCGAGGTTCACATTGGCTTGAAGCAGCGCCCAAGCCTTGGCCGCATTCCAGACTCCGCCGCCCCAACGTTCGGGGGCCGCCAGCCGGCAGTGAACGCCAATGTCAACTACCACTCGCGCCGCTCGCAGCCGCTGGCCGTCGAGTAACCCCAGTCGGTCGCCGGGTGCATTCATGAATCCGAACTCTTCCATTAGTCGCTCGGCGTAGAGCGCCCAGCCTTCGCCATGGCCAGAACTCCAACTTGCTAACCGTCGCCAAGAGTTGAGCTGGGTTCGGTTCAGCACAGCTTGGGCAATCTGCAGGTGATGGCCTGGAACGCCTTCGTGATAGACCGTGGTCTTTTCTCGCCAGGTGGCGAATTCTGTGACTCCTGGTGGCACCGACCACCACATTCGACCTGGCCTCGAAAAGTCGTCACTGGGACCGGTGTAGTAGATTCCGCCGGTCTCAGTGGGGGCGATTCGACATTCGATGGTTCGTACGGCTTCGGGAATGTCGAAGTGCACTCCGTCAAGATTGGCGATCGCTGCATCGGCGGTTTCCTGCATCCAACGTTGGAGTGCTTCGGTGCCCTGAAGCACCTGGGACCGATCCTGGTCCAGGACTCGCACCGCGTCAGCCATGTCCGCCCCGGAGCCAGCGATTTGTTCAATGACCCGCTGCTGCTCAGTGGACACTCGTTCCAGTTCAGCTAATCCCCAGGCGTAGGTCTCATCTAGGTCGACTCTGGCCCCGACGAACTCGCGCGAGTGCAGGGCATAGCGATCACGTCCGACGGCGTCGTCTGTCGGGGCCAGCCCGGCCAGATCGTCGGCGAGGAAGGTGGTGAGTTCGTCGTACGCCTGCGCCGCGCGCCGGGCCGCAGTGGCCAGGTCAGTGGCCAAGCCATCCGGAATCGGAACTGCGTTGAAGTCAGCGTTAGCCACCAACTCGACGAAGAAGGAGGTTTCGGGATCGCCAAGGTCGGCTGCTTGCTTGATTCCTTCTTCGACTTGCAGCCGGGCGGGCACCAGTCCGCGGGCGGCGCCGTCCCGTAGCGAAGCGATGTAGCCGGTGATCGCCTGGGGCATGAGGCGCAGTCGAGAGGCGATATTGCCCCAGTCGTCCGCAGTGGCGGTTGGCATCATGTCGAAGACGTCGCGCAAGTTCTGCAGCGGGCAGGCGAGCACATTCAAATCTGCGTGTCGGGCGCCAGATTCGTACAACTCGACGTCGAGTTCTAGGCGGTCGCGCATTGCGGCCAGAGTGACCCGGTCGGTGTCATCGACTGGGGTGGCCTGGGCAAGTTCGCCCAAGGTGTCGCGATTGAGCTGGGCGAAGGCTGCCAGCCCGTCGGGGGAGTAGTCATTCAACTGATGATCGTGGCCGGCGATGCCCATGAAGGTGGCATCGACTGGGCACATTTCCGCCAGGCGGGTGGTGTGGGCCTCAGCGATTGCATCGATCGGGCTGGGTTGGCGTGCGTTCACGCCTAGACCATAACGCCTGCCCGTGGTTTGGTTCGCTTAGGATCACCTCGGCTGAAGGAGGTCGGCGTGATTGAGGTCTGGGCCCATCGAGGCGACAGCGTGCACGCACCAGAGAACACTCTGAAGGCCTTCGGCAAGGCTGTCCAAGCCGGGGCCTACGGAGTCGAGTTTGACGTCCAGCTCAGCAGTGACGCCCAACCAGTGGTAATCCACGACGAGACCTTGGAACGCACCACAAACGGCACTGGACGAGTGGTCGATCACACCTGGGCACAACTGGCGCAATTGGACGCATCAGCGGGGCGTCCGGGCTTCGCCGGCGAACCGATTCCGAGACTGGCTGAAGTGCTGGCGCTATTGGCTCCCTCTGGGCTGTGGGCCAACATCGAGTTGAAGAACTCTGTAGTCGCCTATCCGGGGCTGGAAGAGATCGTGCTGGCGGCGGTACAGGAAGCGGGGATGGCCGACCGGGTCGTGCTCTCTTCGTTTAGCCAGGCTTCGGTGGCTCGGCTGGCCGACCTCACCGATCTTGAAGTGGGTCTGCTGTTCGAACCCAACGAACTGATCTTCAGGCCCTGGCGACGGGCGGTCGCCCTGGGGGCGACCGCACTACATCCGCCACGGTTACGCAGCAGCGCTGCGCTGGTCCGGGCGGCGCGCGATCAGGGGCTAAAGGTGCGCGCCTGGGTGGCTAACCGTCCGGCTGAGGTGAATCGGCTAGTCGAAGCCGGTGTAGACGGCTACTTCACCGATTCACCGTCAACCGCGGTGATCCTGAGCTAGAGCTCAGGCGTTGCCGCCAACGCGGCGCAGCTTCTTCATTGCGGCGAGTTCGCCGGGGTAAACGTGCTTGACCCCGTCACCGAGGGCGGCTTCGATGGCGCGAACATCGCGGACTAGGCGATGCATGCCAGCTGGCTCGACCGAGGCTGCCTGATCGGAACCCCACATTGTGCGGTCCAACGTGATGTGCCGTTCGATGCTGGTTGCGCCCAGCGCAACGGCGGCGATTGTGGTCTGCAGGCCAGTTTCGTGACCGGAGTAGCCGACGGGAATGTCTGGGTATTCGGCCATCAGGGTCTGAATCATCCGCAGGTTGAGCTCGTCGATCGGCGCCGGGTAGGTGCTGTTGGCGTGCATCAGCAGGGTGTTGGAGCTACCCAACACCTCAACGGCGTGCGCAATCTGTTCCGGGGTCGACATGCCAGTGGACTGGATGACTGGCTTGCCGGTGTCGCGGGCTGCGATTAGCAGCTCATCGTCAGTCAACGAGGCCGAGGCGATCTTGTAAACCGGCGAATCGAACTTCGCCAAGAACTCCACGCTGGGCACATCCCACGGGGAAGCGAACCACTGAATACCGACCTTGCGGCAGTAAGCGTCGATGGCGGAGTAGTCGTCCTCATTGAACTCCACGCGGTAGCGGTAGTCGATGTAGGTCATCCGGCCCCAGGGAGTGTCGCGCTCGATCTGCCACTGGTCCTTGGGGGTACACACCTCCGGCGTCCGCTTCTGGAACTTGACGGCGTCCATGCCAGCTTCCTGAGCATGGTCGATCAGCGCAAAGGCGTTGTTCAGATCGCCGTTGTGGTTGATTCCGATCTCGCCGATGATGTAAACCGGATGGCCCGGGCCTACTGGCCGGTCCCCGATGTTGCGCAGCCGCTGGCTGGCGATTTCGGTGGTCATTTTCCAAGTTCCTTTCCCAGCAGCCAAGAGGCCACTTCCCGCACGGCACCGTAACCACCGGGTGTGGTGGTCGTCAACACGGCCGCTGCCTTGACTGAGTCATGGGCAGAGGCGACTGCTATCGGCCAGCCAACTAGCCGCATACAAGGCAAATCGTTTAAGTCGTTGCCGACGTAGAGCACGCGGCTCAGGTCAACGCTGTTGCGCTCGCACCACTGCTTGAGTGACTCGGTCTTGTCCTCGACGCCATGAATGCAGTCAATCTGAAGTTTCTTGGCGCGAGCTGTGACGACATTGTTGACTTCACTGGACAAGATCAGCATCGGCAGGCCAGAGCGTCGCAGTGCGGCTACGCCCATACCGTCGCCGCGGTGAGTGGCGACTTGTTCGGTTCCGTCGGCGGCGATCCACACTCGGTCGTCGGTCATCGTGCCGTCGAAGTCGAAGATGGCAGCGTCGACCAAAGATCGATTGATCTGTGGCGGATTGTCGATCAGCTGTGCCAGCAGATTGGCCCGCGCCAGGTCGGTGGGCTCATCGATCTCCAGCACCCGGGCCGGATCGGTGGGAATGGCCTTGATTGTCCCGAAAAAGCGGTGCTTGGCGGTTCGGAAGCCCTCGGTGCGCATTGCATACGCGGCGCCGGTTTCCAGGTATTCCTTGGGACGGTCCTGTCGGCGCGGACGTCCGCGTTGATCGTGGTTGACTCCGTAGGCCGACCCGGACTCGTCGATGCGCCATAAGAAGCCATGGGATTCGACCGCAGTGAAAGCGCTGTCGAATCCGCCATCGAGGATGGCGCTAGCCGCGGTGTCGATCTCGGCTGAGGTGAGGAATGGGCTGGTGCACTGCACCAGCATCACCACTTCGGCTTCGGGTCCATTGGGGTAGCAAGAGTCCAGGGCGTGGAGCAGCGCGGACTCACTGGTGGCGGTGTCGTTGGCCAGTTCGTCGGGCCGGCGCACAATCTTGGCTCCGGCCGCGGCAGCGACTTCGGCGATGTGGTCGTCATCGGTGGAGACCACTACATCGGTTACCCGCTTGGCAGCGAGGCAGGCGCTGATCGCCCTGACCACCAAGGGCACGCCAGCCACCGGGGTGACGTTCTTGTTAGGCACCCCTTTCGAGCCGCCGCGGGCAGGAATCACTGCCAAGACTGCCGGTTTGGTCACTATGCCGGACCCGGTCACATCGCTCCCATCTTGCGAAGCAGCGGAGCCACCCGAGTGACTCCGTAGCGATAGGCGTCATTTGCGCCCCGACGGATCCTACGTCCGATCCGGCTCTTCTGCAGTCGAGATAGCGAACGAGCCCGGCCGTCAGGGGTAAGTCCATAGCCCGACAAGAGCCACGGCAGGTAGAACCCAGCTCTGCTCAAGGTGTAATAAGGCGCCACCGGGGGCAGCGGACCGGCGGCGAGAAGCTCGGCGACCTTCGCGGGAAAGGCATCACGGTTCATCTCGATCAAGCCGTTGTCGAGGGCCCACTCAGGATGAGCCACCGGAGCTAGCCCTTCGTCGATTTCGTCAAAGGAGGCCAGGCAGCCCGAGCCCGCGTAATAAGGGGTACCGAGCTGATCATTGACTCCAAAATCGGTCAGGATCGCAGTGGCCACCCCGGCCTGAATCGCTTCCACCGCGGCGGTGCTGGAGACAGTGACCATCAAGTCGGTGCGGGCCAACACAGTGCCCATCGGCCCGCCGACCATCGAAAAGTTCGGCGGGAGATCTTTGATCTTGGCCACATATTTGGAGTAGGGGAACGGCTCTGGGTGGGTGACGCGCTCGCCGGGAAGCCCGCGCAGCTTCAAAACCACTTCGCGTTCTGGATGCAGTCGCGCATGCTGAACGAGACGGCGAATCAGGTACTCCCGCGACCTTGAGGTTTCCGGGACGCTCGGTTGGGCGGCGAAGGTGACGGTGAAGGGGTGGTCATTCGTCTCGAGTTGTTTTGGGTGGGTGAGGTAGGCCAACGGCGAGATCACGATGGACGCTGGATCGGCTCCGTATTCGCGGAAGTATTGCTGGAACGCTCGAGCGTCGGCGGGGCTGTTGGCCAGCACAATGTCAGAGCCAGCACGCAGCAGCAGACCTTCGAGAATCTTCTCGTAGACGACGCCCACGTACCCGGTGACGACAATGGGACGGTTCGGCACTGGTGACGCGCCTAGGGCGTGCAGGACAGCCTGGCCACCCCCGCCGGGCAACGAAACCAAGGCCACGTCGGCGCCGCAGCGAGCTAGCGCTGCAGGGACGTCGGCGATAGTGATCGCGCTCACCTTGCTCGGGTCAACTCCGGCTTCGCGGAGCTGGCGCTCGTTGGGAGTGGCCGAAGTCTCGATCAGGAAGTAGTGCAGTTCGGGATCGTCCAACAACCCGGCGGTTGAGACCGCCCATTTCCATCGACTGTCGGTGTCGGCAACTATCGCGACGCGAAGTCTTGGCGGGGTGTCGCTAGCCATTGGTTCCACTTTGCCTTTCGGAGTCACTGGCCTCACTTGACCTTGAATAGTGCTGTCGCGCCAGGAATGGCGGCGGCGGCCTTGAGTAGCGGGCGGAGTCGAATGAGAACCGGGATCGCGGCAATGGGGACGCCGCGAGCCCGCAGTAGCGTCAGGGTGGTTCGAGCCCCAGCGCGGAACCGGGACATCGACAAAGCCAGTTCGTTTGCCGGAATTCGACGCACGGTGCGGCGCAGGTCTCGGGCGGCCTGGAACCGGAGACGGGGTGGCAGCCGATCCTTCCGGGTCAGGTGCACCATGCCAATGGCGATGGTGGTGCGATACACCTTGGGTAAGAAGACCTCATCAGCTGTGCCACTGAGTAGGTCGGCCACCCGGGCGTAGGCGTCGATGAAGTGGAGTTGGCGTTCATCACCGACTTGGGTGAGTGAATCGGAAACGCCGCGACGCCAGTAATAGCCGACGGTGCTGGCCACCACCATGGTGGTGGCCGCGACGAACAGTCGCCAAGTCCATTCCCGGTCCTCAGCGGTGTGCAAATCTGCGTCGAAGAGCAGTCCGTGCTCGTAGAGGAACTTCCGGTTACACACACTCAGCCAGGGGTTAGGTAGATCGACTGCAGTGCTTTGATCGACCGGCATGATGTGGTCGCGCGGCGAAATCACCGTATCGAGAATGATCACGGGTTGGGGACGGAATGTGGCTGTGGTGCCGTTCACTTCCACGAACCCGAACCGCAGTAGATCGACTTGGTGGGCCTCAGCTTGATCGCGGACTTCGTGCAGATAACCGGGCCGAAGCCAATCATCGGCGTCCATGAACCCAACGTAGGTGCCTTTGGCGGCCAGAATGCCAGTATTGCGAGCTGCCGAGGGTCCTTTTGATTTGGGGTGGGTGAGCACCGTTACATTTGCGAGTTCGCTAGCCATCCGAGTTAGCTCCGCGCTGGTGGCGTCAGTGGAGCCATCGTTGATTAGCACCCATTCGATGTCGGACGCAGAGTTGGCTCGAATGCTTGAGCTCAGGCTTTCAGCGAAGGCGGCGATGTTGTAGGCAGGCACCACCACGCTCAGTTTGAACTCATCAGCGACCAATGGTGCCGCAATCGGTTCAAAGCGGACGCTGGGAGCATCCGGTGAGATGTCAGCGTCCGCGGTCAGACCGGAGCCATTGATCTCTGCGGTGGAAACGTAGCGGTGTAGGTGATCCAAGTCAGCGCGGCTGAGGTTCTTCACCCGTGCGGCCAGGTCGGTGCGTGTGCGCCAATGTGCGCCCGGAGCGAGGGTGTGGGACAACACCTCCAAGGTGATGTCCACTGGCTGTGGCTGCCGGGGGTCGATTCTGGCTGGTTGCGGCGTCGGCTGGCCGTGGAGTGGAACGGTTTCGCAGATCGAATCACACACCACCAACGGCACGTAGTTGCCATTAACCCGCGGCACTCGGGACAGCAGTGCGTCGGTGCCCACCGCGATACCGCGGGCACCGAGTTGAATCGCGCCTGGCAGCGCGGTCGAGAAGCAGCTGACCACGGTCACTTGGGCCCGGTCGGCTTCAGACAGGCTGAGTAGCCATGATTCCAGCGGCGCCCAGCCGGGGAAATCGTGAACGATAACGCCGTCGGTGCGGGGGTCGGTGAGCGCGCCCAGTGCGCCACGGTGTGCCGGGTGAGCCTTCACAAGTACGGTCGTGCAACCGGCGGCCACAGCGGCGGCAATCATTTGCTTGGTGAGTTTGAGTTCCTCGGCCGGGCTGACTAGCCCCAGGTGAGACAAGTACTGCAGCAACACCACGCCGGTCGGCCCGGTAATCGAAATCTCGGGCAGCTGTGCGGGAACTGAATGCTGCTCGATCTCCTCGAATAGGTAGGAGTGGTACCTCACGTCAGTCTTGTGGTCGACCAGCCGCGGATGTATCGGTGGCAGGAGATCGCGGTAGTGCATTGCCTGCACCCGGGCGGTAATCGTCAGGGGAAGGCTTCGCCCCCCATAGGTCATCAATCCATCGGAGTAGAGGTGCACTTCCGCACCGGGGAAGACGTTCATCAGGGCGGTTGCTGGCGGCACCTGCACCGACTCCAGCACCAGGCGGACTGCGGCTTCGGGGTCTGGCACCAGTAGCGCGCGGGCCATCCGGGCGCCACTACTGCCCGGCTCACACAGCCAGCCATGGGGACGGTCGGGCCAGATCATCTGGTTCCAGTCGATCACTTGCGCGAATTGGTCGGCGTAGGCCGTCCGCTGCTCCAGGGGAAAGGACGGCTGGGCTTCGTAGGTATCGCTGGTGTCTGAGGCCACCAGAATCCGTTCAGCGACTGGTACGCCAAGCCTTTCCGCGATTGCCACACACATCGGCAGCCCATGCTCGCGGGTGGCCAGGAAGATGGTTACCGATCTCGAACCGGCACTACCGGCCCCCGCTTTGGTGCCGGGCAGATAAGCCAGCTCTGGGCTGGTCGCTGCGTCCGCCGGATGCGACAAAGTCATTTACTACGTGCTTTCTGGATTGGTGATGAACCAGTCAGGCGCTCCTGGCCCCAACTCGCCAATCGTAGCGGTGGACGCTGTGGACGCTGGCTGCCTTACTGTGAACCTATGACATCTGCGTGGCAGCCTGAGCGCTGGGAACCGGTGCCGGGATTCGACTTCACTGACATCACCTACCACCGTGCCCTGGACGTACCGGCGGTGCGGGTCGCCTTTAACCGACCCGAGGTGCGCAATGCATTTCGTCCGCAGACAGTGGACGAGTTGTACACCGCACTCGATCACGCTCGGACGAGTTCGGATGTTGGCTGCGTGCTGCTGACCGGCAATGGGCCCTCGACCAAAGATGGCGGGTGGGCTTTTTGCTCTGGTGGCGATCAGCGGATCCGGGGACGCTCGGGTTACCAGTACGCCGACGGCGACACTGCTGACACCGTGGACGCCCGGCGCGCGGCAGCCGAGGGTGGCAGGTTGCACATCTTGGAGGTGCAGCGGCTGATCCGGTTCATGCCAAAAGTGGTGATCGCGTTGGTGAATGGCTGGGCGGCTGGTGGCGGGCATTCGTTGCATGTGGTTTGTGATTTGACTATCGCATCGGCCGAGCAGGCGAGATTCAAGCAGACCGATGCTGATGTGGGTTCTTTTGATGCCGGGTTCGGCTCGGCTTATCTGGCCAGGCAAGTGGGCCAGAAGGTCGCTCGGGAGATCTTCTTCCTTGGCGAGACCTATGACGCTCAGCGGGCCTACGAAATGGGAGCGGTGAACCTGGTGGTGCCGCATGCCGAACTGGAATCAGTTGGGTTGGAGTGGGCGGCCAAGATCTGTGCGAAGAGTCCAACGGCGCAACGGATGCTCAAGTTCGCCTTCAACGCCGTTGATGACGGCCTGATCGGTCAGCAAGTCTTCGCTGGAGAGACCACCCGGTTGGCGTACATGACCGACGAGGCGGTGGAGGGCCGGGATTCGTTCTTGGAGAAACGTCCACCAAACTGGTCGAAGTTCCCCTACTACTA
>DHWU01000007.1:56399-86132 GCA_002413345.1 Propionibacteriaceae bacterium UBA5174
GATCAGTGCGTATAGGCTCACTGGCGCCCGGAGCAGCCTGATTATGAGCGTCATTCGGGCCCGCCAGGGGCGCAAACCCAGCAGCCGAAGGGACGAATTGCTGTGACCGCGAGAACTGATGGGGTGGCAACCGAAGCTGGCACGCCAACCGCCGCGTGGGCTAAGGCGAGTTCGGCTGGCGCCCGATACCTGTTGTTGACCATGACGGTCGCTGGCGTAATCGCTCTGGTCCCGTTGCTCCGGCAGCGGCGGTTCTACTTCTTTGATGACACCCAGAGCAGCGCCGTCGGAGTCTGGTGGGAGACCGGTCGCTACCTGGTGCAGCAAGGGACGGTTCCTTTTCTGCTGCCGGATCGGTACATGGCCGGCAATATTCCAGTTGAAGGCCAGTGGGCAACTTTCAACCCGTTGGTGTTGGCCCTGGGTTTGATCACCTTCTACAGCGGAAACCTGTTGTTGGTCGCCACCGCGGTCAAAGTGGTGAGCTTGGTGGCACTTGCTGGCGGGGTCTATCTGACCGTGCGGTCCTACGGCGTTGAGATGCGCTGGGCAATGGCTGCGGGGGTGGCTGCGCCTTTCATCGGTTTCACCACCTACTTCGACGCCGCGTCCTGGGTAACCGGACTGTGGGTGTTCGCCGGGCTGAGCTGGACGTGGTGGTCACTGCGGCGGTTCCGGATCGTCAAAGGGTTGCCGATTCTGCCGTTCCTGTTGGGCTACTCGGTGGTCAGCATCGGCTATGTGCACGGCACCTTGATGTTGGCCGTATTGATCCTTGGGCTGATTGTCGAGGCATGGTTGGAGCGAGATCGTGGCGCGGCCCTGCGGCTGTTGGGTCTCGGGGCGATTCTGGGGCTGGTCGCGGTCTTCATCTTCTTGCCCAGCCTGCTGTCTTCGGGGGTCACCTGGCGCACCGCTCAGGGGGTGGCCAATGACAACATCCTTTCGCCGGATCCGAGCGTGCTGGCGGCGTCCTTTGTGGCGGACTATCAGCCTTGGCTGATTGCGCGTTGGGCCACTGGACCTATCGGTGCGCCGTTGGCCTATATCTCGTGGCTGCCGTTGCTGCTGATCTTTGTGAACTGGCGCCAACTCAATCTGGGGTGGCGTCCTTACGCCGCCCCGGTGGCTATCTGGCTGGTCTCGTTTGTGCTGATCTTCGGCCCGTCAACGATGGGCCCGCTGCGCTACCCGATTCGGCTGCTGCCTTACTTGGGTTTGGCCACGCTGATTTTGACGATGGTCGTGGTGAGCCGATTGCCGCTGGTGTTTGCCCGTGGCCGGCTGGGAATCCTGGCCGCGGTGGCTGCGGTTGGATTCTGGTTCAGTTTTGCCGAGCTGCCCTCGGGGGTGGTCGGGCAACTTGCCTCAGTCGGGTTGGCCGGTGGGGCGGTGGTGTTGCTGGTTTGGGCGCAATCTCGGCGGCAGCTGTTGGTACCAGTGGTGATCGTATTGGCGACCGGTTTGGCTATGGGGTTGCAGGTGCTTTCTGCGCCGAAGTCGCCGTTGCCTGACTTCGGTCTGCCAGCGAAGGCCTCCGCCTATCGCGGAATCGTGCCTAACGGCAGCGGTTCGCTGTTCGTTGTTGGTGACCCGCGGCATCTCAAGAACCCTTGGACTTACACCAGCTTTGGCAACGGTTGGTCGATGACCGGGGCGTCGGCGGTCAACGTCTACACCCCGGTTGGGTTCGCAGCCATGGGCAATGAGTTGTGCATCGAGACCCATGGGAGTTCGTGTCCCGATTCGGTCAATCGACTCTTCGCTGTTGATGCGACCACCGGGAAGACAGTGGCGGATCTGTTGGCGATAGACACCGTCCAGCTGCTCAAAGTCAACGGCGTAGATGTCACTAGGCAGCCACCGGTTGGTTGGCATCGGGAAGCTGCTGACGGTGATTCCGTGCTTTGGAAGAGAGACACAAAGGCGGCGAAGGTCGGCGGCGTGAGCTGGGTTCAGGACGGGGTGAAGATCTCCGAGGTGGTGATTACCGATCGTCAGCTGAGCTTCAAGGTCGATGCCGCTCCGGCCAAGGGCGGGAAGGTCGTCACCTCAAGGTTGGCTTGGCCGGGGTACTCGACCACGGCTGGTGTCATCGCGGCACCGCTGCGTGGCTACCTGCTCACTGCTGAGGTCAGCCCCGCCGATGTCGGCAAGACGGTGACGCTTTCCTTCAGTCCGCCAGCGTGGAATCTGACCGTGGCCTGTGGGGTAGCCGCAGGCATCGCGGTGCTCGCCTGGGCGGTGGCCGCCCTCGTAATTGGCCGCCGCAGGCAGTCAAGCGTGGCGGTATAGACTTCGGGGCTGTTGACGGGTCGCAAATGCGCTCGCCAACCGCTAACCGAAACAGGCCCAACCCGGGCTCGCTGACCTGAATTGCCCAAATAGGAGTCGAAATGCCCGAAGCCCCGGTGCCAGAACGCGGTGAGATTTTGGAGGCCGTGCGGGCATTTGCCAACGACTCCTTGGCGGCCAAGCAGTATGTCACCGGAGAGTCGGCTGTGCCGGTCTCGGGCAAGGTGCTCGACGGCGAGGACATCGCCACCATGGTCGATGCGTGCTTGGACGGCTGGCTGACCGCTGGTCGCTTCACCACTGCCTTCCAGCGGGCTTTGGCTGATTTCGTTGGCGTCCGCTCGGCGTCCTTTGTGAATAGTGGTTCCAGCGCCAATCTGGTGGCGTTGTCAGCTCTGACCAGCCCAAAGCTGGGTGAGAAGGCACTCAAGCCTGGTGACGAAGTAGTCACCGTGGCCACCGGCTTTCCAACCACACTTAACCCGATCCTGCAGAACCGCATGATGCCGGTGTTCGTCGATGTCGAGATCGGCACCTACGACGCAGTGGCCGAACAGCTCGAGGCCGCAATCGGGCCGAAGACTCGCGCGATCATGATGGCGCACACCTTGGGCAACCCCTTCGACCTGGATCTAGTCACCCGATTGTGCAAGGAACATGACCTGTGGCTGGTCGAGGATTCCTGCGATGCGCTCGGCTCTACTTATCGCGGGCAGAAGGTGGGCAGTTTCGGTGACACCGCGACGGTCTCGTTCTACCCGGCTCACCACATCACCACCGGTGAAGGTGGCGCGGTCTTTTCCAAGCGTCCGCTGATCACCCGACAGGTGGAGTCCTTCCGCGACTGGGGGCGCGACTGCTACTGCGAGACCGGTTGCGACAACACTTGTGGCAAGCGGTTTGAATGGCAGCTGGGGGAGCTTCCCGAGGGCTACGACCACAAATACGTGTACAGCCACATCGGCTACAACCTCAAGGGCACCGATATGCAGGCTGCTCTGGGCTTGTCCCAGTTGAAGAAGCTGGAGCATTTTGTGGCTCGCCGCAAGGAAAACTTCGCTTACTTGCTCAAGCGTTTCGCGGGCGTCGAGGGTCTGATCTTGCCGGTGGCTACGCCACATTCGGATCCGGCTTGGTTCGGATTCCCGATCACTTTGGCTGATGATCTCAAGATCGACCGCGAAGACCTGATGCGTTTCCTTGAGGGTCGAAAGATCGGCACCAGGCTGATTTTCGCTGGCAACATGCTGCGCCAGCCGGCCTACCGCGACATCGAGCACCGCGTGGTGGGCGATTTGAAGAACTCCGACACCGTGATGAATCGCTCGTTCTGGATCGGTACTTACCCGGGTTTGACGCCAGCCATGCTCGACTACGCGGCCGATTCGATCATCGAATTCGTCACTGGCAAGGTCAAGCACTGATGCATTACCTGGTCACCGGACACACCGGCTTCAAGGGTGCCTGGCTGGTGCAAATGCTCGCCGCAGCTGGGCATCAGGTCTCGGGGTTGGCCCTGGAACCGGTGTCCGGCGCGCTATTCACCCGCGCCAAGGTGGGGGAGTTGCTCGTCCATGATCTGCGGGTGGACATTCGCGATGCTGAAGCCACCGCAGCGGCGGTGGCTCAGGTTGCCCCCGAGGTGGTGGTTCACCTCGCCGCACAGCCACTGGTGCGGGAGTCTTATCGGGATCCGCGCACTACTTGGGAGACCAACGTCAATGGCACCTACAACGTGCTGGACGCCGTGGCTAACGCCGGTGGGGTGAAAGCACTGCTGGTAATCACCACTGACAAGGTTTATCGCAATGTGAACCGGGTGGCTGGCTATCGCGAGGACGAGCCGCTGGGCGGGGTGGATCCGTACTCGGCGTCCAAGGCCGCGGCGGACCTGCTCACCCAGTCTTGGATTGCCTCCTCAGGCTGCACGACACCGACAGCGATTGCTCGGGCGGGCAATGTGATTGGCGGCGGCGACGCTTGTGCTGAGCGTTTGATGGTCGATCTAGTGGCAGCCTTCTCTGCGGATGTCGATGTGCATCTGCGTTACCCGCAGGCGGTGCGGCCGTGGCAGCACGTGCTCGACTGTCTGGCTGGCTATTTGGCTCTCACCGACGCGCTCCTAGCTGGCGAACAGGCGGGCGAGGCGTTCAACTTCGGGCCTGGCCCGGCGTCCTTCGTTGAGGTGGGCGAGGTGGCTCGTCGAGTTGCTGAGCGCTGGGGCACTAAGGCTGGGGTGGTGATTGACCCAGCTCCGGAGCTTCATGAGGCCGGTCTGTTGGCCTTAGACGCCACCAAAGCCAAGCAGGCATTGGGCTGGGACGATCGCTTGGTCTTCGACGATGCCGTCAGTTGGACCGTCGATTGGGCTAAGCGGGTTTCGGCAGGCGAGGACCCCCGGCAGGTGTGTGGCGATCAGATCACCGCGTTTGCTGATTTGCGGCGTTAGCCTGCCGCTAACCCGGGTTTTGGGATGCGGCTAGCTGGGTGCACGCCATGCTCACAGTCCGGATACAGTCTTCCCCGGGGCAGGCCACAGCTGGGCGGCTCCGATGGGAGCGCGATGGGAACGGGTGAAACGGCGGTGCTTGATCGGCCCGTCAACGACCGGGGCGGCTGGCTTGGCCTGGCGTTGCTGCTGTCAGTATTGGTCGCTTTTCATCTGACCTTTATCAACAGGTTCTTTCCCCTGCAAGAGGGCTGGTTCCAGTATTACTCGGACCTGATCAGTCGGGGTGAAGTCATGTATCGCGATTTCTACATGTTCATCCCGCCACTGTTTCCGCTGGAGATGCATCTAGTTGATCTGGTTTCGCAGGGGTCATTCCTCGCGTTCCGCGTCTATGGGCTTGCGCAGCGGCTGCTGCTCGCCGCGATGATCTACCGGCTTCTGCTGCGCTACTTTCCGCAGTGGCAGGTGTGGATCGCCACCTTGGTGGGCATGGTTGTCTATTCCAGCAATATGCAAGACATCGTCTACGGCTATTACCAGTCGTCGCTTTTGGTCGCCACGATCAGCCTCGCGCTTTTGGTTCGAACCTACGAGAGCCTAGTCGGCGGCGGTGCTCGGTCGGCGTATTGGGCTGCGGCCACCGGCTTCGGGCTGGGCGTCACTTTTCTCTACAAGCAATCAGTTGGAGTTCTCTTCGCGGTTGCGGTATCAGTGCTGTTTGTGGGCTGGCTGATCTGGGGCAAGTGGGTCGGCACCCGCAAGGCGACGGCGTGGTACTTCGTCGGGATGCTGGTGCCGGTAGGAGTGTGTTTCTCGTGGCTGGCTGCCAACGATGCCCTGATCCCCTTCTTTGAGCAGGTGTTCGGCGGAGCGAGTTCGAAGGGGCAGCTGGCTGACGTCCTGTTTGGCTTCCTGAGTCGACAGTTTGAGCCGGGGGTGTTGGTCGCATTCGGGCTGCTGGGAGTTGCGCTCGTGTTCTTGTGGTGGGCCAAGAAGCACTCCGGGACTCAACGATGGTTGCGAGTTGCGGTTGCGGTCTGCGCGCTCTTGATGGTCGGGACTGCTTTGTGGTCGGTTGGTTACAAACCGACCTCGGCATTCTGGGCCGATGCGTCGAAGTCATTCTTTCGGTATTACCTGTTGTTGCTCGCTGTGGCCGGAGTGCTCTCGCTGGTCGACGCATTCGCGGTTCGGCGCGGCGCGTGGGGAAAGCTGCGGCGATATCGCCAGCCGGTCTACATGGTGGCCATGGGGGGGCTGGCCGTGGCCGGAATCGCGGCCATGGAAGTGACTACGCCTGCGGCCCGCGAAGCGCTATTCAGCAGCATCGGGTTCTTTGAACTGAAGCGAGTCTTGGTCGAGTTCACTTTCCTGTTTGCGGTACTGATGATCCTGGTTCAGTTGGTGTCGCAGGTTACCCGGCGCAAGCCGGTCTACGACGTAGGTCTTTGGATCCTGGTTGCAGGATCAGTGGTCTGGATGTGGGCTCACGGCATGTCCGGTTCCATCGAAGAGCATGCGGTTTCGCTGGCGTTGCCGATCATGATTTGCGTGCTGCTTTCGGTGCCAGCGGTGGGAATGTGGCTCAAGGCTGCTGTGGTGTCGCTGGTTGTGCTCATGTTGCTGCCGCTGACCACGGCTCAGCGGCTGTCCGTGCCCTATTGGTGGTGGGGTTGGGCCGAACCACCGATCACCCGCACCAATGATGTGCCAATCAATGTGGATCGGCTTCAGGGCTTCCGGGTCTCGCAGCGTACCGCTACCGCGATTGAGACGGTGGATGATTTGATCCGCACCAACACCACCGTCGATTCGACGGTCTACACCTTCCCGCACCTCACGCTCTTCAACACGCTCACCGGCAGGTTGAATACGGGCACCTTCGCGAGCGTGCATTACTGGGATGTCTGCCCAGATGCCGTGGCATCTGCGGATGCGCGTCGCCTGGCCGCGAATCCTCCTGACATCATCGTCTGGACGAACATGGGCGAAGACGTCTGGACGACTCACGAAGACCTGTTTCGCAACGGCCAGCGCAGCGGGCAGCGAGATATCCAGGAGGTCGTCCAAGGCTTAGTGGCAACCGACTATGTGAAGCTGGGGACGGTCGAGAATATCGACGTCTGGAAGCACCGCTAGGCAGGTACCGGTGCTGGCGTAAGCCGTCGTCGCGGAAGCCCGAGGACGCTGATCGCTACTGGTACCAACACCGTTAGCTCCCACAATGCGTTCATGCCGGGGATGCCCGCTTCCACGGCGTAGCGTCCGAACGCGGCGAAGGGGATCGTAACGAGTAGGTAGATCCCTACTCCCAGCGCGACGATTGCCCCCCGCCTAGACAACAACAGCCAAAGTGCGGCCAGCACGACCCAGACTTGGTAATGCGGCCAGGCGATTGGGCTGACCACGGTGGACGCGATGCCCACTACAAGTGCGGCTTCGATCTGCTCGCCACGCAAGAAATGCTTGCGAGCTTGCCAGTAGGTGGCAGCGCCAATCACGAGCGCCAACCCCACCCACGTCCACTGCACAACAGTTGGGTTCGGGATCCAGCGAGTGAGCAGGCCAAAGACCGAAGCATTGTCGATCCTGCCTGGCTCGAGTCGGCCAGAACTGTTGGCGTGAGTCCAGAAGTAGAGCGAATCCCGTGGGAACAGTGCGAACCCGATTCCGGTGGCGACGCCGAAGGCTGCGGTCGCCATGGCAGCTTGCCTCCATTGCTTGGTGACTAGGTAATAGGGAAAGAACATCAAGGGCGTGAGCTTCAGCGCGGCGGCAATTCCGACGAGGCTGCCTTGCCATCGACGAGGCACGGCTCCCGAAGCGTCCAGGAAGGCCAAGGTGATGATGATCAGAGTGATCTGGCCACACAGCAATTGGTTCTGCATTGGGGCGCTAATCAGGAGCAGCGTTGCCGCTATGGCGAAGCTGGTGAGAAATTCGAGTTGGTTGCTTCTGAATGATCGCCCCCGCGATTCAAGCGAGATGCTCACCACTACTGCCGCCAGGCTTAGCGCCATGACTATCCCCAGGCCGGTCCAAAGCTGGGTGCCAGCAAGGTCTGGCAGGCCGCGAAGTGGGGACAGCACGATTAGTGCGACTGGCGGGTAGCCAAGCCAGTCGAACATCAACGCGCCGCCAGCAACCGCGTTCAAGGTGTCGCGATAGGACGTAATGTCGAACAAGGCTGGGGTTACACCCGCAGGGAAGATTGTCCCCCAAGTGCCATAAATGGTGAGCGCGAGCAACGTTAACGAAACCCCGGTGGCAGTCAGTCTTGCCGGTTCGCTGCGCCAGAAGCTCATGGGTTCCCCTCCCGATTCCCCGCGTGCTGCGCAGGCCAGGCGGGGCAGCTGAACGCGGGGGAGTTCGTGTCGGAGCATATCTGTCGAGCCGCTGTTCGGAGCTGAAAACACTCAAGGTGGTGGGTTCTGTGCAGCGCTGTTCCTTGCCTTGCCTTGCCTGGCCTGGCCGTGGTCTGCATGGCAACGTCCGCAGTGTGGGCGATGCGTGGTGACAAGAATGCCTGGATCGTGGCGATTCGATCGTGCTCACGGTGCTGCTCCCAGCGGCGGCGGTATTGGTGAGCTCGACGATGGCTAGCAGGCCGAACGCCCTGTTAGCATAGGCTGCGACCCAATCCGGCTGGCGTGTGAATGGGAGAGACCTTTTGAAGGTATCGGATTTTATAGTTTCACAAATTGAATCCCGGGGGATAGGCTATATCTTCGGCTATATCGGTGGGACTATTACTCATCTGGTTGATTCGATTGAGCGCAACCCTAAGGTTCAATTTATTCAGACTTACCATGAACAATCTGCCGCCTTGGCCGCGGACGGGTATGCGCGAATCAGTGGCAAGTGTGGTGTTGCTATCGCCACTAGTGGGCCAGGCGTGACCAATCTGATTACGGGAATTGCGGATGCATACTTTGACTCGATACCCATGGTGTATCTCACGGGTCAAGTAAACACCAACGAGTATAAATATGATAAGCCAATCCGGCAGCAGGGGTTTCAGGAGCTTCAGGTTTGCGAGCTCGTCGCACCAATAGTCAAATATGTGAAACTCGTTGATCGGCCAGAGCAGATTCAATACGAGCTGGAAAAAGCGTTCGACATTGCGACATCGGGGCGCCCTGGTCCGGTGCTGCTCGATATTCCGATGGACGTGCAGCGAGCTGAAGTGGATCCGAGCGTGCTCAGTCACTACAGCGGCTGCCCAGTCGAGCCGCGAACAGGTGAGGCTGCTGAGTTGGTTGAAGCCGCCGGACTCATTGGTCAAGCTGTGCGGCCAATGGTCCTTGTTGGCGGAGGGTGCAACTCGCCGAGGGCGAGGGCCGCGCTCAATCGCCTTCTTGCCTCCAGTGAGATGCCATTTGTCACCTCGTTGATGGGGCGGGGGCTGGCGGATGAGACGCTGGATGGGTATATGGGAATGATTGGCGCCTATGGGAATAGGTGCGCCAATATGGGAGTTTCCAAGACCGATCTGCTGATCGCGCTCGGCTCCAGGCTCGACACCAGGCAGACTGGCGCGATGCTCGACGGGTTTTTGCCGCAGGCGAAGATTATTCATGTGGATCTAGATCCAGGGGAATTAGAATCTCACAGATTGGCGAATAGGACCAAGGTCAATTTGTCGGTGGAGGAATTTCTTGAATCTCTTGACGGCGAGCCGGTGGGCTTCGGTGACTATGGGCCATGGAATGAGTTCTTGACAGGGTTGGCCCAGCGCTATGGACAGGCTGAGGAAGTCAGTCGATTCGTCGAGATCTCCGCGCCGTACGTCTTCTTGGAGCAAATGGGGCTGCTTACTGGCGAGAATGACGTCGTTTGCGTAGACGTCGGGCAGAACCAAATGTGGGCGGCCCAGACTCTTCGGTTATCGCAGGGGCAGCGGTTCCTCACCAGCGGTGGGCTCGCCACAATGGGATTCGCGCTGCCAGCAGCAGTTGGATGCGCATTTGCAGAGCCTGGAGTCACTACGTACGCGGTCACTGGCGACGGCGGGTTCCACATGGCGCTGCAGTCATTGCTTCTGGTATCGCAATACGACCTACCGGTGAAGGTGTTCGTCCTGAACAACCAGGCCCTTGGCATGATCACCCAGTTTCAGCACCTCTATTTTGAAGACCGCATGGCCGCAACAACCGCGGCTGGAGGCTATTTGGTCCCAGGGATTAGGAGTCTGTGCGAAGCGTACGGCGTGCCGTATGTCGGCTTGAGCGAGGCTGACTTGGCCGACGATGCGTGGCGGGAACGAGTAGCTGCCCTGCGGAACTGTGTAGTCGAATTGCGCATCGATGGGCTCACCACGGTCTCTCCCAAGTTGGAGTTCGACATGCCGATTGAGCGGCCATCCCCACAATTATCGGAGGCTGAACTCGTTAACAGCCTCCAAATCGGTGGATAGCCGCGACCTACGGGTCGACTTCAGTGGCCGCTGGCCGAGTGAGGGTGTGGTTGGTCGAAGTTGATCAACTCACGTTCGGTGACTGTCGCT
The DNA here is from genome assembly GCA_002413345.1 of Propionibacteriaceae bacterium UBA5174. Taxonomy (GTDB): domain Bacteria; phylum Actinomycetota; class Actinomycetes; order Propionibacteriales; family Propionibacteriaceae; genus Propionicimonas. The sequence continues at coordinate 66,653 of DHWU01000007.1, forward strand.
GATGGAAAGGCCTGAGCGTGGAGACTCACCACGTATTCTCCGATGACCCCGGTAAGGAACAGCTGCAGCCCGCCAAGTAGGAACACGCCCACGATGATTGTCGGGATACCCTGAGCTACGTTCGGACCACCCATGATGAACAAGACGAGATTGACAACGGCGATTATCACGCCAGCAAGGGCTACGAACATCCCAAGGAAAAGAGCCCAACGTAGGGGTCGTCTGGCGGTCGTGACCAGCCCAGTTATGGCTTGGTCGACGAGGTCTGGAAATGAGTTCTTCGAGACCCCATGTTCGCGCCGCCGCCACTCGTAGGCCACGGTGGTGAACCGAGGTTGCGCCCTGGCCACCAAGCCACGAACATAGGTTTGGCCGCGGCTGGCGATGACGGCATCAATGATGTGGCGGCGCGCCAACAGGAACTCACCTGCATGGCTGGGTGGTGCAGCACCGCCGCCCAATTTGATGGTGAAGTAGTAAAGCGAACGAAACAGCTTCAGAAGTGGACCTTCTTTTCGATTGGTGCGAACCCCGTAGACAACGTCCAGGTTCGGCGACAATGCGGCGAGCATCTCAGGAATGACTTCAGGCGGATCTTGGACGTCGGCTGGCACCATCGGTATGACGAGTGCCCCACTGGTATGGGTAAGTCCGTTTGCGATGTTTCTTAACGGCCCAACATTTGCTGAGTTGCAGACAACCTTGATCCTTCGATCCTGAGCGGCAAGTGCTCGCAACTCGCTCAGGGTGCCGTCAGAGCTGGCGTTGTCGCAGAAGATGTGTTCGTAGTCGTAGCGATCTTCGATGGCTGCCATGGCAGCAGCGACCTCGGCAGCGCACTGACTAACGTTGCCTTCCTCGTTAAAACAAGGCGTGACAATCGATACAAGAACCTTGGTGCTCATCCTAATCAAACCTTCCCAGCGGCTTACGCCGAATCTGCCTCGTGTGAGTACTGCCCGCAAATCCGATAGATCTATCGAGATGACGCCGGACTTCTGTCGGTATCAAGCCGCAATCGCCCTCAATGGACCGTCCAAAGTCTAATCTGTAACGCCCCAAATCTGGTTGGAGTCCAGACTAGGGACTCTTGTCTTTGTTCGGCAAAGTGGCTCCGCGCGCGATCGCTGCAGGTGGGGCTTCCTCGCCGAACGGCTTCGTTTCGATATCTTCCGCGGCCGCTCGGTCAGTGGTCCTCAAGGATTTGAAGGTCAGGATCATTACGCCGCCGAGTAGCGTCAGGAAATAGACCAGTAGGAGCGGTGTGAGGAACAATTGCCACAGGCCAACCTGTTGAATCGCAGTTCCGACCCCGACATTAAATAGCGGATAGTTCGTGGGCACCGTCAGTGGTGCGAAAATTAGTGCCAAAACGACAACCGTGGCTGTGGAAAGCACCCGGCTTCCCTTGCCTGCGTCGAGAGCGCCTCGCGCGCTTGGATCGCCTCCAGGTGTGGCGGGATCGCGCAGGACGAGTGCGGCGAGCGCCGTGAATATCACCAAGTAGTAGGAGTAAGTGACAGTCGATATGTAGATGAGCATCATCAAAGCGAGTGCCAAAGTGTACATTTTGTGGACCCTGTTATGGGCAAGCATGATCACGCAGGCAGTGAACCCAACGATGCCGACGGCGATTAGACTAGAAACTGCCATCAGGTTATTGATTAGGGATTGTCGCCCCTGGGTGCCCAGGAAATCGCCCGGCAGAAGATCGTAGGCGGCGACGATGGCGCGAGTGAATCCAAGGTTATATGGATAGGCGACGCCGATATCCTGATAAGAGTTGTAGGCCCGCAACGACTGTATCCAATTCGAAAGATACTCAATGAAGTGTTGGGGGAATACCGCAAAGCTCAGCAATGTTAGGGCGGCGGCACTGACCCCGCTGCCAAAGGCAATGCGGTATTTTCGCTGAGACAGCGGAAGGATCGCCAGGATTATCATCTGAGGCTTGATTAATGCTGCAATCAATATGCCAACAAAGGTCAGTTTCGAGTCCCCCTTCATGAACCCGATCGCCGCCATCAATATCCACGGCACCGTGAAGGCGAGCGTGTTGCCTCGGTCTATGACCGCGAGGATTGGGGCGCAGCCAATAGTCAATAAGATGAAACGCAGCGGCCCGTCGGATCGCCACCTTCCTCGGGCGGCCCAGACTGCCGGCGCAACGAGCGATAGCGCGGAAAGAGCGAGATAGATGGTGAGTCCTGCTTGCCCGCCTCCGAATAGGTGGTCGCCAGTCCATGCCGACAGTTCCGCGGGCAGCCATCCGATCGGCGGGTAGCTCGCGAGGGGGGAGGCGCTGCTCCACGGCACCTGGCCGCTAAAGGCCTCTCGCACGATGCTGAAGTCTCCGAAACAGTGGGCGCCTATTCCCTGGGTTGGACCGCAATGACCATCGTTGAGGACCATGCTGACCACGATGCTTGGCGTTACTCCGTAGTAGGAAGCAGCGATCCACATGGTTGCAACCGCGACACCAAATGCAATCAACGCCGCTCGCTGGTACCGAGCCGACCAGGTGGCGGGTGGAGCTTGAACCGTGACAGCAGTGGCTGCTTCAGCTGGCATCAATGGGCCTCTCTGGCGGCCGACTCGAACGACCGCCCCAGGTTACCCATGCGCGGACGCCATTGCGGGTAAACCGGGGCCTGCATATTCGTCATTTCGCCACCGGCACCAGCACGAACACCTGTTCGTCGGGCACGGTGGGGGTGACTGCGAAGCTTCGTTGCTGGTCCCACTGCGCATAGCCGACGCAAGCGGGTTCGGACTGAAGGTAGCGGTAGGTGGTGAGCCTGGTCAGGAAGTACTCCGTATCCGCTGGTAGCGCCACTGAGCACTGCAATCTGGCAAATTCGGCCGAGGTATCGATGTAATCGGGAGAGCTGGATACGTTTGCCGCACGACGGTGGTAGACGAGCTGTTCGAGATTGGCATACAACAGCACCTGGACGACGCGTTTGCCAGCAGTGGCCTCGCGGAGCAACTGCCCGTTGGGCCCCTTGGCTTTCTTCAGCGCATTGTTCTGACCTTCCAATGCTGGATAGAGCTCGACTGGACCCGAAGCGGCGATCGCCTCAACCCGTCTTGAAGGCGCGGGCAAATAGAATAGGCAGGCTAGGGCTGCTCCGTACGCCACCACCGACAGAACCCGGGTCGAAAATACTGCCGAATCTACTGGAGCAGGTCCGGCAGCGCGCCAAGCCCGCAGCACCAGCGGCAGCAGGCTGGCCAGCACCAAACCGGCGGTAAATGCATAGCTGCCCAGATATGTCGGTGGCAGTGAACGGCCAGCAAGATAGGGCAGGGTCAACATGCCCCAACCACCGGTGAGCGCCGCAGCGAGTCCTTGCCGATACCGGAACGACCCGACGTCGGATCGCGAGGTGCGTAGTAGATAGAAACCGATGATGCTGGCAATCGCAAAGAGTGAGGCTAAGGCAACCTGAAGCCCAAAGGCGTACATCGGATAGTTCATGTAGCCCGCGAGGCCGAATGTGTCTTGGAAGATCAACAGGAGTCGCCAGTTCACCGGAGTTCCATGAAGCTGGCTGACTAGAGCGTAGCCGGCAGGTACTGCCACGGCAGCTCCAAGGATCAGCCCTAACCGGGGCAACGCCCACAGCACCGTTCTGGCGGAGGCAGCGGTGGCAACGACCACCGTAATCAAGGCGACTAGTCCAAAATCCGGGTTGTTGAAAGCGGTTACTCCACCGAGTAGGCCAAGACCCAAGTACTTCAGAATCCAGTGTCTTTGAGCGTTACCGATGCCACCCAACACCCAAAAGGCCAGCAGCAAGGTGGCAAGCGGGAGAACGATCCGGAGCGGGACGGTCTGAAAGTAGGACATTGCGGTATTCTCGGAGGCGGTCGTGGCGAACAATGGCGGAAGCATCACTAGTAGTGCTGGTGCAAGGCGTCGACGCCCGTCGATGAGGCAGGGGAAAGTGACTGCTATCGCGACCGCCAGCAGTTGTAAAGCGAGGATTCCAACCAAAATGACCATTGGTGCGTGAGTCGGGGCGAAGTGAAGCGGAATGTTGAATAAGAACGGCAATAGGACGCTGTACTGCGAGGCGTAGTTGGCTAACGGCCAATGCCCTGCGGCCACCGCGCTGAGCTCATCTGAGGTGAAAGCAAAGTCGTAGGAATCCAGCAGCGTCGAGGGCGTTTCGATCCAAGCGCTGATCGCAAGCAGGACCATGATCACAGCGAGTAGCTGGGTGAGGGTGTGCCAACGTGACGACCCGCTCGCTGCGCTGGCGATAATGCCCGCGGCGAGTCCGCAACCCAGGATCAGATTGGTAACTGGTAACCCAGCCCAGAGCTGTGCCGGATCAATCGACCAGGTGACCGCAGCAAACACCACTGCAGTGGACGCATAGATGAGTACCTTGAGTGACCGTTGCGGCTGAAACTTCCGCGGGAGTCGTCGCTGCAGCCATACAGCCAATAGTGCGATCGCAATGGTGATCGCATACCAGCTGGCCAGGGCCATCCGATCAGCTGGCTCGATGAGCGCCTGGGTGGCGTCTCGAACAGCGCTAGTTCCTGCATTGATCGACGAGCGAGGACCGAAGGTCACTATCGCGAAAGTCATGACGGTGATCAGAACCACAACAACTGGCCCCACGAAAATGGTCAAGTTGTGCCGAAAGGTCTTCTCCGGTGAGGTTCGAAGCTTCATTGGACGCACCGCTTCGTCAGTAGTGGAAAGTCCGACTGCGATAGTCGGCGCCTGGAAGGTTCAATCACCTTAGCCCAAAGCAAGATCACTGTTCGCCGGGGTCACTGCTGGGGTCGCGGGCCAGCCGCCGGGCCAGCAAAGGGGTATACGCCACTAGAAATACAAAGAGCGCTAGAAGCAGGGGCCCAAGCCAGAGTTGGTAAAGGCTGACTACTCTTCCGGTGAGTTTGGCGTGGTATCCGGTGACAAATGCGGGAATTTCTGTCGGCAGGATCACCGGCGCCAGGATCAGGGCGGTCACAATGATAATCACATACGGTGCGAGGCGTCCCACCTGCGGTGAGGCATCCAATACCCCGAACCGTTCCGAAAATCGAGGCTCGGCATTTGGGTCACGAAGAATCAGTGCGGCGATCACGATGAGCAGCGCGGTGTAGTAGACCGACACCACTGATGACGACAGGATCACCATCAGGAAGGCGAGTGCCAGGCTATAGATGCGGGGCACTTTCTGCGCCGTGAACCAGAGCACTGCCATGCTTAGGGCTAGGCAGCCGAGCACCGCAATGAAGCCGCCTTTGTCCACTATGTGTAGCAGTCCGCCTCTAAACTCGGCACTCATCACCCCGCCGAAGAAGCTGTCGGCCACGGTCACCACACTGCGCCCTACGGATAGGTTGTAGGGGTAGCCGACGCCGGGTTCTTGGTAGTTGTTGTAGGCCATCATGGTGTGCAGCCAGCCGAGGACGTTCTTGGGAAAGTGTGCTGGGAAGGCGGCGAAACTTAACAGCGTCACCACCCCTGCGGTAATCGCGCTCCCGAATGCCACTCGGTACTGCCGCTGGGCAAGCGGCAACGCTGCCAGCACAATCATCTGAGGTTTGAGAAGTGCCGCGCCCACGATCCCGATGAAGAGCAACCGCGAATCTTGTCGTTGATAGCCAACGGCGGTAACCAGCAGAAATGGTATGGCGAACGCCACGTTGTTGCCGCGGTCCAACAGGGAAAGGGCCGGAGCGGCCCCGATGGAGGTCAGCAGCACAACCAGCAGCCCGTCAGTGCGCCAGCGTCCCTTGGCAGCCCAAAGCCCTGGAATCAGCAGACAAATGCCAGCAATGAACAAATACAGAAGGGTTCCCGCGTGGCCGCCGCCGAGAAAGCTATCGCCGATCGTTGCCGCAGTAAGGGCGGGAGCCCAGGCGATTGGTGGGTAGCTAGTGGAGACTTTGCCCGCATTCCAAGGATCTGCGCGGTCGAAAATCTCGCGCACGATGCTGAAGTCTGAGAAGCAGTGCACCTTTGACACGGCCTGAGACGCCTCGCAATGAAGGTCCCTCAGGTGAAGGCTGGTGAGTTCGGTGGGTGAAACAGCGAAGTAGGAACTGGTAATCCAGATGGTGATGAAGGCAAAGACGAACGCCACCAAAGCGAGCTGAAGGTAGCGGCTGGCCCAAGTCGAGGTTCGAGGCCCGTCGCCAGCATCCCAGTATGACTTGAGCCGGGCCAGGGCCTGTGTCGACATCTTCTTCAGTGCGGTCGACATCAAGTCTCCTTGCTCGCTGCTTTGTTCGCGGGCCGCGTCACCGCGAACTCGGAGTTGCGGTCCGTGCTGTCGCCGATCAGCTCGGCGAGGCCCCGGAGGCCGAGCCCAGAGGTGTCTGCCATCTCAATCATTTGGGTGCCGTTGCCGACATATCGATCAGCGTTGGCATCCGGATCGAATACCGAGCGCTGCACCGGTGAGGTGCTGCCGAACGTTTGCGATACCGCGCTGGCCAACTGTGCCATTTCCACTTCATGGCCCGCAGTGTCGAACACCAATTCCTGGTGGTGATGGGCGGCCCAGAAGCTGACTGCAATGATTTCGTCAACGCCGCAGTAGCTGCGGAGCACTGGACGGGTGGCCTTCACGATAATGGGCGAGCCAGCAGTGGCCGCTGCGATCATGTCGCCGAGTGCATAGTGGGCGGCGTGGGTCATGTACGGGCCAGCCACCGAAAACACCCGCGGGATCACGCAATTGATACCCAGGTCAGCCGACGCTGAACGGAAGACGGCTTCGTCCTGGACCTTGAGCGTGCCATAGGGATTTCCCTGAAAGTCGTTGGCAAGGCCACCGTGTGGATCGTAAACAGCTCCCGAACTGGTAACGATCAACTGCTTCGGTCTTCGAGCGTCGAGGGCTCGCAGCACCGTGGAGGTGATGCCTAGGTTGCCCGCCAGGTAGTTGGCCAGGCCCATCGACTGCACTTTCTCCCGAGTGAGAAAGGCAAAGTGAAAGACGGTATCTAGTGGCTCCGACCCCTGCGGCATTGACTCAAGTGGACGCACCTCGACGGTACGTCCACTTGTTAGTCGCAGAGTCCTGGCTGAACTTGCGTAGGCCTCAACCCGGCTGGAAGCGCTGTCACCGAGAGCTTGATAAAGCAGCTCAAGGGTGGTGCGGCCAAACCAGCCGGTTGCCCCGGTGATCGCGATCCGGGCTGTCGAAGCTTCGAGCAGCCCGCAAACAACCTCTACCGGACTCAGGCTTGCCCGTTCAGCAGCTTCCATCGGCTCTCTAGCATCTCGATCCGCTTGGCATCCTCGGTGTGAATGCTGCCGTAGTACTCCCGCTTGTTGATCAGCCACAGCAGTTCGAAGTGCACGGCATTTAGCAGTCCATCGTGAATCCCGTCACCGTCGAGCGCCTCGGCGTGGAAGACGACCTTACGGGTCTCGAAGCGGGTCAGGTAGGACTCGCGGAAGGCGCGCAGGTTGTGGAGCGCGTCGATCGAAACGGCGCCGCCAACGACGAAGTCGAGGCCCTTCTCCTTGCAGAGCTGGGATACCGCGAGCACCTTCTCGGTGACCTCGGGGCTCTCAATGCTGTCGCGGCTCAAACCCATCGATCCGGAGAAGTCGACTCGACCCAGCACGATGCCGTTCACGCCGCGGGGCGACGCGGCCAAATCGGCGATTGCCTCACGGTGTTCGTAGGCGGTGATGGTTTCCATGTTGAACAAGAAGTCGGTGTCCAACGCCTCGTCCTCATTGAAGATCTTGTGGCGGGCATCGATGTATTTGCTCAGCGCGTACGGGGTCTCCACCATCGGGGCCACCACATAGCGCACGCCGATCTGCTTCGATTCGAGCAGGTCACGGATCGCCTCACAGCCGCCGATCTTCACGGTGAGTTCCAAGCCAGCCTTATGGGCGATCTCCACCAAACGCAAGAGCTCGTCAACTCGGGTGCCCTCGGCTTCGAACTCGGCCTTGACTGAGGCGTAGCCGTACTTCTCTCGACCCTTACGCAGGATCTCGGCCATCTGCCTTTCGGTTTTGTTCATAGCAGTTGCTTTCTACTTGGGATCGAGGTGATGGAACACGCGGGCTGCGAGTTCGGGTGCTAGGTCGGGTGACATTAGGTGCAACGGGTTGGACTCCATGCTGCCGGTTTCGGTCACTCTGGAGCTGATCTTAGGGAAGTAGGTCTGTTCAGGGTCAACTGGCACTACGAAAAAGGCCGGAGCATTGGAATTGAACAACTCCTCGAATCCGGGTGTGGCCAGCCCATCTTGGGTCAACTCAAGATAGGCGATGTCGAACGCCTTGGCCAGCATGCGCCAATCAGGAAAACCTAGCCCGGTGTTGACGTCGCATCCCAAATAGGCGCCACCGAAATAATTGCGCTGCGTCATTCGGATCGAGCCGTAGCCCTCATTGCTGAAAATGAAGGTCTTGATCGGTAGGCCGTTCACCGCGACGGTGGCCATCTCTTGAAGATTCTGGATGAAACCGCCATCGCCTTCGATGTGGACGGTGCGAGTGCCGGGCGAGGCGATCGCCGCCCCGATCGCGCCGGAAAGGCCATAGCCCATGCTGGCTAGGCCTTTGTCGGTTATCACCGTCTGGCCGAGCTTTTGCTCAAAGGTCTGCATGGCCACGGTGAAAGCACCGCCGCTGCTGCAAGGCACGATGATGTCATCGGCGGTGCACAGCGCCGAAAGGTCCTCCACAAGCTTGAACGGATCAAGGTAGCCATCGGCGGTTGTGTTGGCCTCCACATTGGGCAGGTCAGCTCGAATCTGCTTACAGGCGGCCAACCACGGTGCCCAACCTGGCAGCCCTGCGCATGCCGCAAGGATTTCGGCAAGGGCGGTGTCGGCGTCACCGTGCCACGCAATGTCCACCTTCGGGTGTCCCTTGGCTAGCTCTGCGGGGTCGATGTCGACCTGCACCACAGTGGCCAGGGGAGCGAAGCCCTGCCAGTTGAACCCGGTCTGTTGCAGGCCCAGTCGAGTGCCCAATGCGAGCACGAGGTCGGCCTGCTGTAACGCGACGTTTGCGCCGCGCTGACCCCAGGTATTCGGACGGCCGGCAAAGACCGGATCGTCAGACCCGATTCGGTCGGCACCGTTCCAAGTGGTCATCGTGGGTAGAGAAAGCTCGCGCAACCCGGGCAACGCTGTCGCGGCTGCCTCCCGACTAACGCCGCCACCGAGTAGCAGGACGGGCCGCTGGGCGCGGGCCAAGGCCTGTTTCATCTCAGCAACCGGCGCCGGCGGAAACTGAATCGCAATCGCAGGAGGTTCACCGTTGTCGAGCTCGGCGGCGGCTACTGGCGCAGCCTGGGCATCCAGGCAGATCTCGATGAACACTGGCCCCGGACGTCCGCTGGTGCCCTTAGTCACCCAACTGGCGAAGGTTTGCCGGTCGATGGGGCGTTCGATTCGTTCAGAAAGCACCGATATTGGGGCCGCCAAGGCGAGCCCGTCGATCTCTTGGATCCCGCGCTGGCGCAAGGTGGGACCGGCCAAATCGGTGGACTTGACCTGACCACCGAGCACCAAAAGGTCACGGCTCTCCAGGTAGGCGCCAGCCATCGCGGTGAGGATGTTGGTCAGGCCCGGGCCAGCGGTCACCATGGCGAAGGCTCGATCAGGGCTGCCGATAGCTCGGGCGCGTTCGTTGAAATACTCGGCCGCGATTCCAGCGGCAACCTCATGCACCACCGGGATGCACTTCATAGTCTGGCGGGCACCGTCGAGCAGATGCATCGAGTTGCCCCCGGCGACAAAGAAGCAATGGCTATAGCCCAGCTCATTGAGCCAGCGCATCAACAGATCTGAGTACTTCACGAGCTCTTCTTTCGCAGGCTGTCCAAAATCGAGTTGGTCGTTTCCAGGACGGAACTCCAACCATGCGCATCGGCAGCAATCTGGGCTTCGGACACTCCGCCAGCCTCGGCGGGCAGGATCAGGTGGAACCAGCCGGTGGCGTGCTTCTTGTCTGAGCGGAAGGCACGTTCGTACACGTCCGGGTCGAACTTAGCCAAGGCGGACGTAACCACTTCAGGAGCCATGTTGAGCAGCACGCGGCAATGGGCAGCGAGAGCTTCAGTGCTGGTATTGCGTGCTGCGGCGGGGTGCTCGCAGGCACACAGGACGCCGACCGCGACGCCCAAACCGTGGGGAATGGCGTGATCAACTGCCGATTCCAATGCGTGACCGAAGGTGTGACCAAAGTTCAGCAGGCGCCGTTCCAACTTGTCGTGTTCGTCGATTTCGATGAACCACTTCTTGGCTAGCAGCACATGCTCGATCAGAGCGGCCGGATCGGTATCGAACCGCGCAAAACGATCCAGATAGCCGTTGAACGCGTCGTCACCGCGGCAAAACGCAATCTTTACCGCCTCTGCAAATCCGGAGGCGAGTGCAGTGTCTGGAAGCGTGTCCAGGAACACCGGATCGATGTAGACCTGCTGCGGCGGATAGATCCCGCCGACTAGGTTCTTTACTTCACCGACGTTGATCGAACTCTTGCCGCCGATGCAGGAATCGGCCATGGACATCAAAGTGGTGGGAACGTAACTCCACGGCAACCCACGCATGTAGAGATCAGCGACCAGCGTCGCGACGTCTTGGACGACGCCGCCGCCGATTGCCACTAGATGGTGCCCGCGGCGAACTCCAGCAGCCTGAAGCGCCAAGATGATTCGCTCGCAGCCGGCCAGGGTTTTGGCCTCTTCGGTGCTGGTCAGGGTAATCACGACTGCGTCGACACCGGCCGGGAGGTGGCCGACCAGCGCTTCATCGATCAGCACCACGTCCGCAGCCGCTACCGCTGCAGCCAATTGGTCAGCTCCGGTTGACACCACGTACTGGCCAGTAGAGGTGGTGACAGTGAACTCAGATAGTTCGACCAATGGTGTACCCCAGATCTACTAGCAAGGACTGCCCGCTGATGCCGTTTCGCGGGTCAGCTAGAGAGGCTACCGCAGCCGCCACTTCAGCTGCGGTGACCATCCGCTGATGGCCGGTGGCATTCTCGACGTCGGCAATTTGCTCGGCGCTCAACATGGCCCGAGTCATCGGCGTATCGACGACGCCTGGAAGAACGGCATTAATCCGGATTCTCTGGGCGGCTAAGTCCATAGCGGCCGCCCGCACCAGGCCACCGACTGCGGCCTTGGTGATGGTGTAGGAATACTTTCCGGGTCGGGCCACCTGTTCCCAGATCGAACTGAGCACGACTAGCGAGGCCCCTGGCCGGATTCTTCCGGCAGCTAGAAGATCGCGAAGTTGGCTGGCCACGGTGGCCACATTGGCCTCAAACAGCCCCAGCAGCCCCTCGTCGGTGAAGGAATCTGCGGCGTCGTTGATGTTGGCGCCTTGAGCCCAACAGATGGCATCGAACTGCGGCATTGAAGCGAACTGCGTTGGGTCCAGTACCACCGCGTCGGCTTCGCCACGAGGGTGTCGGCTGGACCGCAGCACCTGAAAACCGTCGGCGGCCAACCGTTCGGCGATCGCAGAACCGAGGGCGCCATAGCCCCCGACGACCAGGGCATTTCTGGGTTTCGTTGGATTCATGAAAGCACCTCGCCAGTCGCTAGTGAGACCACCCTGAGATTGGCCGAACCAGAGTCAGAACCGGAGCCCGGGTCGGAGCTCTTGGCGTCGGTAGAGCCATGGTCGGGGTTTGCCGGGCCAGAGCGGAAGGTAAACAGCTTGTGGGCGGTGTATGTGCCGAGTGCCTGAACCGCGATTGCGATCCCTTGGGCTGGGATTACCGGCAGATGCGCGATTTCGACTAGCAGTGGCAGTGCGGCAAGGTTGAACAGGAAGGCCCCGAAGTACACAGTCGTGAACCTGGCTAGGCCGGCCCACCAATTGCCTTTGTGGCGGAACACCAACCAGCGCTGCAAGATGTAGGCCTGCACAATGGCAATGACCGTCGAAACAACCAACACCACTAAGTAGTGCGTGACTGTGCCCAAAGTCAGCTGCAACGCGATGAACAGTCCGTAACCAAAAGCGGTGTTGACCACTCCGATCAACCCGAAGCGCACGATCTGGATGCTCAGCAGATGCCGAATAGTCGTTTCGGCACGTCGACGGATCCCCGGTCGCTGTAGCGGCGCGTCCGCCCCCTCTTGGTCGGCTGGAGAATCAGCCGGATCGATCACAGTCCGACCTTCTCGCTGACCACATAGTTGGGCCGCTGCTTCACCTCTTCATAGATCAGCGCGATGTACTCACTGATCACTCCCAAGAACAGGAACATCAGCCCAAACATCAACAGCATCAAGCCGATGATGCTGCCGTAACCAGCAAACGGCACCCCGAACACGAAGAACTGGATCACCGCGGCCACCAGCCCGATCAGGGACGCCGCCGAGATGACCATGCCGGTGATGGTGATCATGCGAAGTGGCAGATACGAGTGCGCCAAGATGCCCTTGGACGCCAGATCGAGCACCTTCAACGAGTGCGCCTTGGATTCGCCCCCGAAACGCGGTGGACGCTCATGCTCGACCCCGACTGATTTGAAGCCCACCCAAGCGAACAGCCCCCGGACGAAGCGGTTGCGCTCCTGCATCGTGACCACGGTCTCGTAGACCTTGCGGTCCACCAGCCGGAAATCGGACGCATTCTTCGGGATCGCGCCAGCAGTGAGTTTGCCAGCCAGCCAGTAGAAAGCCTCAGAGTTGAAACGACGCAACGGGCCGGTGCCTTGGCGTTCGCTGACGGTCATGTAGACGTTCTCGTAGCCCTCTTCCCATTTGCGGAGGAAGGCAGGAATGAGCTCCGGTGGGTCCTGCAGATCGGCGGTCATCAACACTGCCGCGTCGCCACTGGCGAAGTTCAGGCCAGCGGTGAGTCCACCGTCCATGCGAAAGTTCCGAGCCAGCTTGAGCACCTTGAACCGAGGATCGATCTCGTGAATGGTGAGCAGCTTCGCCCAAGTGTCATCCACAGACCCGTTTTCGACGATGATCGCTTCAAAGTCGTAGGCGGGCTCTGCGTCGAAGACTTCGCCGAGCCGACGAGCAAGCTCATCGACGCACTCAGTCTCGTTGTATGCCGGAACGATGATCGAAATCAGCTTGCGGGCTGCCCCAGTGGTGGAGCCGGTGCCTTTCACTCCCAGACCTTCCATGGGGCCTTACCTGCGGCCCACATCTCGCCGAGCAGTTGAGCTTCTCGGGAAGTGTCCATCGGCTGCCAAAAACCTTCGTGGCGGTAGGCGCCCAGTTGGCCTTCGGCAGCCAGTTTGTTGAGCGGCTCGTGTTCGAGCATGATGTCGTCGGAGTTGCGAATTTGATCGAACAATTCCGGCTCGAACACGAAGAAGCCAGCTGAAACCCAATCGTCCATCTGTGGCTTCTCGCGGAATCGGGTGACCATTCCGGCGTCGTCGACGTCCACCAAACCAAAGCGAGACAACGGGCGGACGGTGCTGATTGAGGCCGTCTTTCCGTGCGATTCGTGGAAGGCCAGCAGCTTGGCGATGTTGATGTCGGCCAGGCCATCGCCGTAGGTGACCATGAACCGTTCGCCGTTGATATAGGGCTCGATTCGCTCGACTCGGCCCGCAGTCAGAGTGCCCTGGCCGGTGTCGGCTACGGTCACCGTCCACTCCGACTCCAAATGGTCGTTGTGCACCTGAAGGCTGCCGCGGTCACCCAGCGACACCGTGAAATCTGCGTTCAGAGCGGCGTAGTTGAGGAAGTAGGACTTGATCTGTTCGCCCTTGTATCCAGCGCAGATCACAAAATCGTTGATGCCTTGGGTGGAGAAGATCTTCATCAAATGCCACAAGATCGGCTTGCCGCCGATCTCAACCATCGGCTTGGGGCGAAACTCAGTCTCTTCGCGCATTCGGGTACCCAGGCCACCGGCTAGCAGCACTGCCTTCATGGTTTCCTCAACCTCTCGTTGCGCCATACTCCTCAGGGTTGAGCAACAGTGGTGCCGCGTTGCGCTCCCGACCCTGGCCGCCTGCCACCTTAGCGGCGGTGCTGCGGGGTGTCGAACGCCCGCGATCGGTGTTCGTGAAGCGGTCCGCTAAGGTTGCCGCGCGCAAGCACCAACTCGGGCGCCACGGGAGGTTGACCAACTAATGGATCTCTTGATTGTCGGTTCTGGACTCTTCGGTTTGACGATTGCCGAACGTGCCGCGACCGAACTTGGACTGAAGGTCACCATCATTGATCGACGCGATCACTTGGGTGGCAATGCTTACAGCCAGATTGAACCGGAAACTGGGATCGAGTACCACCGCTACGGTGCCCATCTCTTCCACACCTCCAACGAAACGGTCTGGGCTTATGTGAATCGGTTCACCAAATTCACTGACTATGTGCACCGGGTGTATGCCACGCACCGTGGTGAGGTGTTCCCGATGCCGGTGAATCTGGGCACGATCAACCAGTTCTTCCGCGCCGCCTACTCCCCGGAGCAGGCCCGCGAGCTGATCGCGCAGCAGGCCACCGAACTCGGCGGCAAGGAGCCGTCCAACTTCGTTGAGAAGGGGATTTCGCTGATCGGGCGTCCGCTGTATGAGGCGTTCTTCATGAACTACACCGCTAAGCAGTGGCAGACCGATCCGGCCAAGCTCGGACCAGAAATCATTTCCCGGCTGCCGGTGCGGTTCACCTACGACAACCGCTACTTCTCCGACACCTACGAAGGTCTGCCGGTCGACGGCTACACCCCGTGGTTGGAGCGAATGGCCGACCATCCCAATATTGAGGTGAAGCTGGAGACTGACTTCTTCGACAACTCCCAGCCGCTCAACAAGGACGCCACGGTCGGAAACCTGCCGGTGGTCTACACCGGACCGTTGGATCGTTACTTCGCCGATCAGCTCGGCGCGCTTTCGTGGCGGACGTTGGACTTCGAACTTGAGGTGCAGCCGGTGCCGGACTTCCAGGGGACGTCGGTAATGAACTATTCCGACCTGGAAGTTCCGTTCACCCGCACCCACGAGTTCCGGCACTTCCATCCCGAGCGGAACTACGACAGTCCCAAGACGGTGACGATGAAGGAGTTCTCCCGGTTTGCTGGCGAGGGCGACGAGCCGTACTACCCGGTGAACACTCCAGAAGACCGGACGAAGCTGGATGGCTATCGCAAGCTCGCCGAGGCCGAACCGCAGGTCCTCTTTGGCGGGCGCCTGGGCACCTACCAATACCTCGATATGCACATGGCTATCGGGTCAGCATTGAGCCGGTTCGATTCAGTAGTGCGTGATTGGTACCAGGGGTAACGCCGGGTTGTTGGACGGCTTGGCTACTGAGCCAAGCCGTACAGGCGGTCACCAGCATCGCCTAGCCCAGGCACGATGTAGCCAACTTCGTTGAGACGTTCGTCAAGAGCGCCACACACCAAGGTGCAAGGCACTCCGATTGGATCGACCAGCTTCTGCATCCGCTCGATCCCTTCAGGGGAGGCGATCAGGCAGATTGCGGTGATGTGGTCAGCGCCGCGGTCAACCAGGAACTGCACCGTCCCAGCCAGCGAACCGCCGGTGGCCAGCATTGGGTCCAAGACGTAGCACTGGCGTCCGGAAAGGTCTTTGGGGAGCCGTTCGGCGTAGGTAAAAGGCTGCAGGGTGTCCTCATCGCGCACCATGCCGACGAAACCGACTTCGGCGGTCGGCATCAGCCGAAGCATGCCTTCCAACATGCCCAAGCCGGCCCGCAGAATCGGTACCACAAGCGGTCGGGGACGGCTCAGGTGAACTCCAGTGGTGGTGGCGACCGGGGTGACGACTTCGATCGGCTCAACCCGCACTTCGCGAGTGGCTTCGTAAGCCAGCAGCGTCACCAATTCTTCGACCAGTTGGCGGAAGGTTGCGCTGGCAGTTGATTGCTCGCGCAGCAGGCTCACTTTATGGGCGACCAGGGGATGTTCAATCACGTGAAGTTCCACCCCGCTACCTTGGCACAGCCGCGCCAGTTCGGCACTGTTGACCAAGCCGTGCTCCGGCCCGGATTTTCTGAGACTATGGAGCCGCAACGACAGGTGAGGAGGCAACGGTGAGCGAGTCAGACGATTTCGAGGTCGAGTTGCCCAACCGCGGCGACGACCGTCCCGGCTTGGATGAGTTGGATGAGTTGGACCCAGACCTGGACGAAGGCGGCGACGAGGACGACTACCCCGAAGACGCTGGGGAAGATGACATCGACCTAGTCGTGGCCCTGTATCGCGAGGACGGCGAGCCAGTGGCGTTGCCCTTGGATCTCGACTTGGCCAACGATCTGGACGCCTTGATCATCGAGTTGCGTCGGATGCCGGGGGACGCCGGCGCGGTGGGTTTTGTGTCGGTGAATGACGAAGTGTTCGTGATCGTGCGAGTGCGCGGCAAGCATGTGCAGGTGTTCAGCTCGGATGCTGCTGCTGCCGCTGACTGGCCGATCGCCCGTGATGTGGTCGATTTCCTGGACACTGAGGTGCCCGAGGATGACGACAGCTACCCGGTGGGAGACCTGGACATCTTGGCCGATGCTGGCCTGCCCGACTTCGAACTTGAAGCGATGGCCGAGGATTACGACGAAGACACCACCACTTTGTTGGAGCGGATCGCTACCAAAGTGAGTTTCGGGCCGGCATTCGTCAAGGCGTTGGCCAGTTTCGAGTGAACCGCTGGCAGCCGGCGGTCGAGGCCGCGTTGATCGAGGCGCAGGCGGCACTTGACCACGGCGATGTTCCAATCGGGGCGGTTGTGCTTGACCCTGCCGGTGCGGTGATCGCGTCAGCGCACAATGAGCGCGAACTGACCGGGGATCCGACTGCGCATGCCGAGGTGTTGGCATTGCGTCGAGCCGCTGAAGTGGTTGGTGACTGGCATCTTGACGGCTGCACGCTGGTGGCCACTTTGGAGCCGTGCACCATGTGTGCCGGGGCGATCGTGGCGGCACGGGTGGAGCGGTTGGTGTTCGGCGCCTACGATCCGAAGGCCGGTGCGGTGGCTTCACTTTGGGACGTGGTGCGCGACCCTCGGCTCAATCACCGCCTTGAAGTGGTGGGCGGGATCGCTGAGGCCGAGTGTGCTGCGCTGTTGCGGGAGTTCTTCAGCCAGCGGCGGTAGCGCGGGCGAGCGAGTCGAGCTTCGGCTGCTGAACTAGGCAACGCAGCGTCCATTCACCGATTGGCCCAACCGTGGTCGGACTAGCTAAACTCGCCCGCGGTGGCGTGTCTGAGCGGCCGAAAGAGCGCGCCTCGAAAGCGCGTGAGGGGCAACCCTCCGAGGGTTCAAATCCCTCCGCCACCGCCAAGTGCAAGCGCCGTCTCATTAGAGGCGGCGTTTCGCCGTTCCAGGCCCGCTTGTGGTGACTTTGCCGTTGACCGCGCCCCCTTGTAGGCTGACCCGCGGTCTTGGAGGTGTCGCCTAGCCCGGTTTATGGCGCCCGCCTGCTAAGCGGGTTGAGGATAAAACCTCTCGCGAGTTCAAATCTCGCCACCTCCGCCACGACTTTGCGAAATGCCCCTTCCGAGGGTTACTCGGGAGGGGCATTTTGGGCTTTGCGCCGTCTGGTCACACTCGGATCTTTGGCGTAGTCGTGATGAGTGCGCGGGTTTGTCAGCCTGAAGCGCCAAGATTAGGGACATGGCTGAGGATAGTTGGAGCGAGAGTGCGATGCCTGCTCGGGTTGACGCCCCCGAGCCTTGTGATATCGCACAGCTTGTCCAGCCAACCCGCCGTGGGGTAGTGTCATCTGTGACATTTACGTCAGTTGCGACATCTATGGTGGGTCCGTGATGCAAACCATTCAAACTTCGAGCGTGCCTGTTGAGCAGCTCAAGGCTCTCGCGCAGTTCGTCCAGAACGCCGCCGGGCCTGAGTTGCGAGACGTGCTGCTCAGTGTGAGCCGCTGCATCAGTGAAGGTGCGGATCTAGCCGTGATCGAAGCGGCCTCTGCCACGCTAACCCCAGCGGAGGCAGCCGAGCGTCTCGGGATGAGCCGCACGCACCTCTACAAGCTGCTGGATCGAGGCGAGATCGTGGCGCACCGCGTAGGTCGCGATCGCCGCATCCGTGTCGCCGATCTCGTGGCGTTCGAGGAACAGCGCCAAAGCGATCGCCGCGAGCTTGCCGAACATTTCGCGAAGCAGCGCCAGACGCGCGACGCTGCCGTTGACGAGGTGGCCGATCTCCTCTGAACGCGAGCGGGAGACGCCCGGTGTGTCGGACGGTTCGGGCATGATCAGAGGGTGCACTCTCGTCGAGCTCGTCCGACCCTCCGCCTGTTGGCGGAGGACCTGACTGCTGACTGGACGTCACCGCGACCCCGCCGGCTTCTGGTTGAGGGCCGGTTCGACGAGTTGCATCCGCTCAGCGAGTTGCCACACCCGATCATCGCCAAAGCGGCCGAGTCATTCGGCATGGACGCCACCGCGGACAATAACGCGGGCCTGATCGTGAGCAGCAACCAACTACATTTGTTGGAGATCCGGGCCGGGCAGTGGCGCGGCGGCGTGTGGCAGGACGAGGAGTCGGGGGTCCATTGGCTGGTTGCCGCCGGACTGGCGAAGGGTGAACACCAGGACCGCGACGACTTCTATCAGCGCGTCCAGCGGGAGAACGATAGCGGCGCCTCCACGGACTGGCTGCCGACCGAGGACGACGTGCGCCTACTGAAGCGCGAGACCGCCGCGCGCCTGGTCACCGTCTGGGAACTGGACATCCAGAAGCGACTGCTCGACACGCTTCGAAGGATTCACTCAGGGGGAACCGCGCGGATCGACATTCCTCACCCGGTACGAGCCGGTGAGAAGGTCTGTGTCGCCGACATCGAGGTCGTTCAAGTTCGGGACGAGGGCTACCAAGCCGATGAGATCACCTTGGAGATACTCGCCGAACGCGCGTACGCCGGGAGCGACCTGGTCTGGAACCTAACCCTGCGAGCCCTAACCACACTCAGCCCGCCCGAACAGGGCTGGGACCGATACAAGGACACCTACAGCACCATCGCCGAACCTGGCTACTTCGCCGCACGTGTGACTGCTCTGGAGGCGCTGGTTGCCGGCCAAGCACTGGAGGAATCCGTGCCGGGGCAGCACGCCCACTTCACCCATCGACGCCACCTGGCCGGCAACACCATCGAAGGCAAGGCCGTCCGCGCCCTGTGCGGTGCCTACTTCGTACCCACGCAAGACCACGACTCGCTGCCCTGCTGCCCAACATGCCGAGAGCGACTCGACGATTTGCCATCCGGCCCGGCCGACGACGGCCGATAGAACAGCTCCCGCGGGCAGTTCGATAAGGTCGAACAGTATGGCCAGAAGTTGTCTCAGTTCACCGACGTCCACAGCCGTTCGATGAGGTCCTCCTCAGGTCTGATCAATGCGGCGGCGAATCCAGCTCGGGGGCCAGAGTCGGCTAGAGCAGCTTCTGCTAAGGCAATGAGTTTCATCCAGGCGATCGTCGAACAACACTGGCAGTGACTGGCCCTACGCTGAGCCCATGACTCGGCGCCACCGGCCTCACCGACCCAGGTGGCTCACCGTTGTGATCCTC
>DHWU01000053.1 GCA_002413345.1 Propionibacteriaceae bacterium UBA5174
ACGGCGGCATGGGCACCATGCTGCAAGGCCACGATCTCACCCTGACCGACTTTCAGGGCCTGGAGGGCTGCAACGAGATCCTCAACGTTTCTCGGCCCGATGTAGTGAGCTCGATCCACGCCGCCTATTTCGAAGCTGGCGCTGACTGTGTCGAGACCAATACCTTCGGTGCGAACCTGGCTGCTTTGACCGAATACGACGCGGCTGATCGAATCATTGAGCTTGCCGGGGCCGGTGCCCGGCTGGCCCGCGCCGCCGCCGATGCCGCCGCCACCCCGCAACGTCCACGGTTTGCGCTGGGCAGTATGGGGCCGGGCACCAAGCTGCCCAGCCTGGGTCACATCGATTACCGCAGTCTGCGCAACGCCTACCAAATGCAGGCTGAGGCGATGATCGCTGGGGGGATCGACGGCTTTCAGATAGAGACCTGCCAGGATTTGTTGCAGGCCAAGGCCGCGATTAATGGGGCTCGCCGGGCGCTGAGCGCGTTGGGTGCCGACCTGCCGATTCTGGTCAATGTGACCATCGAGACTTCTGGCACCATGTTGTTGGGCACCGAAATCACCGCAGCGTTGACCGCCCTAGGCCACCTCGGGATCGAGTCGATCGGGCTGAATTGCGGCACTGGTCCGACTGAGATGAGTGAACATCTTCGGCAGTTGAGCCGCTACTCCGACATTCCGCTGGGCTGCATGCCGAATGCCGGACTGCCCGAAATCACCCCTGACGGCGCCCGCTACCCGATGGGGCCCACCGAATTCGTCGATTACTTAGGGCAATACACCACCGAGTTCGGCCTTGGACTGGTTGGCGGCTGCTGCGGCACCACCCCGGCCCATATCGCCAAGCTGGCCGAGGCGGTTGCCGCCCGTCCGGCCCCAGTGCGCGAGCCCACTCCGGTCCCAGCGCTTTCCTCGCTGTACTCCGAAGTTGCCCTGCACCAGGACACCAGCTATCTGTCGATCGGGGAGCGGACCAACGCCAACGGCTCCAAAGCGTTCCGGGAAGCGATGCTTGAAGGCAACTGGGACGGCTGCGTCCAGATCGCCAAGCAGCAAAGCCGGGACGGAGCCCATCTGCTGGACCTATGTGTCGACTACGTCGGCCGCGATGGCGCTGCGGATATGACCGAATTGGCCTTCCGATTGGGCACCGCTGTTCCGCTGCCGATCATGTTGGACTCCACCGATCCGGACGTGCTGCAGGTTGGCTTGGAGCATTTGGGTGGACGCTGCGCAATCAACTCAGTCAACTTCGAGGACGGCGACGGCCCGGATTCCAGATTCACCAAGGTGATGGAACTGGTAGCCGAACATGGCGCGGCCGTGGTGGCTTTGACCATCGACGAGGAAGGCCAGGCCAGAACGGCTGACTGGAAGCTGCGGGTGGCAGATCGCCTCGTCAGCGAACTGACTGGCAAGTGGGGACTGCAGGTTTCCGACATCCTCGTGGACTGCCTGACTTTCCCAATCACCACCGGGCAGGAAGAGACCCGCCGCGATGCCATCGAAACCATTCAGGCCATTCGGCAGGTGAGCGCGAAATACCCCGGCATTCACACCACTTTGGGCGTCTCAAATGTCTCCTTCGGCTTGAATCCGGCCGCTCGGCAGGTGCTGAACTCAGTCTTCTTGGCCGAATGTGTGGCCGCCGGCCTAGATTCGGGAATCGTGCCCGCGGCCCGGATTTTGCCAATTGCCCGGATCCCGGAGCAGCAGCGTCAAGTCGCCGAAGACCTGATTTACGACCGGCGGCGCGACGGTTACGACCCGCTGTCGACCTTCCTGGAGTTGTTCGAGGGCGTCTCCACCGCCAGCAATAGGCAGGCCCGGGCGGCCGAACTTGCCGCGTTACCGGTGAACGAACGACTGCAGCGTCGGATCATCGACGGTGAACCTCTCGGCCTGGAAGCCGACCTTGATCAGGCCCTGGAAACGAAACCGGCCCTGGCCATCATCAACGACGACCTGCTGGTCGGTATGAAGACGGTGGGGGAGTTGTTCGGCCAAGGCAAGATGCAGTTGCCGTTCGTACTGGCCTCGGCCGAGGTGATGAAGCACGCGGTGAGTCACTTGGAGCCGCATCTAGACAAGGCCGATGCGGGCGGAAAAGGCACCTTGGTGATCGCCACGGTCAAAGGTGACGTTCACGACATTGGTAAGAATTTGGTCGACATCATCTTGACCAACAACGGCTACACAGTCGTCAATATCGGCATTAAACAGCCGGTGAGCGCGATCATCGATGCGGCTTTGGTGCACAACGCCGATGCCATTGGCATGTCCGGTCTGCTGGTGAAATCCACCGTGGTGATGAAAGACAATCTGGTTGAACTCGACCGGCGAGGTCTGGGGGAGTACCCGGTGTTGCTCGGTGGCGCCGCCCTTACCCGCAGCTTTGTTGAAGAAGATCTCAACGATCTGTATTCCGGTGAGGTGCGCTACGCCCGGGACGCCTTTGAGGGGCTGGCACTGATGGAACAGGTGATGGCGGTCAAACGTGGCGTTCCCGGCGCGGCTCTGCCGGAGCCTCGTCGACGCAAATTTGCGCCCAAACCCACCGCTACTACCACTGCGCCCGCTTCGGTTCGCTCCGATGTCGAACGGGGGCTGCCGGTGCCAACCCCACCATTTTGGGGATCACGGGTGGTGAAGGGCATCGCGTTGAGCGAGATCGCGAAGTGGCTCGATGAGCGCGCCACATTTGTGGGGCAGTGGGGGCTGAAGCCAACCGCTGGCGGTCCAAGCTACGAAGAGCTGGTCCAGACCGAAGGACGACCCCGGCTACGCCGCTGGCTGGATCGAA
Organism: Propionibacteriaceae bacterium UBA5174; assembly: GCA_002413345.1. Taxonomy (GTDB): domain Bacteria; phylum Actinomycetota; class Actinomycetes; order Propionibacteriales; family Propionibacteriaceae; genus Propionicimonas. Next base: position 2,806 of record DHWU01000053.1, read on the forward strand.
TCCACACTGATTCGCTCGCCGAACCGGCTGTGGTTTATGGCTATTGGCCCTGCCATTCCGAAGGTGACTCACTGATTCTTGGCGATCCGGCCGACCCGGCCAAGGAAGTGACCCGGTTCACCTGGCCACGCCAGTCTCACCGACGACATCTCTGCCTTGCCGACTTCTTCCGCGACGCGGACGAAGCAGCGGCCGCAGGTCCGGACGTGATCGGCCTGCAATTGGTGACCATGGGCCCGCTTAGCCAGGCCACTTCTGATCTATTTGCGACTGACTCCTACCGCGATTATCTGGAGTTGCACGGACTCGGCGTCCAACTCACTGAGGCGCTCGCCGAATTGTGGCATTCGCGGATCCGCGAAGAGCTTGGTTTGGAGTCGGGTGCCAAAATCGAGGAGATGATCCGCAACCAGGCTTACCACGGCGGAAGGTTCTCCTTCGGCTACCCTGCCTGCCCTGAGCTTGCCGACCGCACCCGGCTGGTGTCACTGTTAGAGCCCGAGCGGATCGGGGTTACCTTGTCGGAGGAATTTCAGTTGCATCCAGAGCAGTCAACCGATGCAATCATCGTGCATCACCAGCAAGCTAAGTATTTCAATGCCAACTGAGAATTCATTTTCGCATCGTGCTGCCCTTGCCGGAATGGCGATCCTCCTTTCATTGAGCCTGCTGAGCGGCTGCGCGGCCAGCAGCCCACAGCTCTCCACCAGCACCACCACCCCGCGTGACTTCACCGTCCTGGTGATCGGGGAAATCTCCACTGCCGATCCTGCTGTGGCCACCTCAGCCACCGATTCGATTCTGGTCACCGCGATCTACCAACGGCTCATGCAAGTGCTGCCTTCAGGAGAACTGAAGCCAGATGCAGCCACCGACTGCGCCTTCACCTCGGAGTTGGCCTACGAATGCACCCTGCCAGATACCTTGCGCTTTCAGAATGGTGATGTTCTGGACGCCAGCGATGTGCAGTTCTCGATTTTGCGGGCACGCCGACTTGGCGGTAGTGACACTTCCATCGGATTGTTGTCCTCACTGACCCGAGTTGAAGTGCCCAGCTCACGCACGGTGCGCTTTGTGTTGTCGCGCCCGGATAACCAGTTCGGCTATGCCCTGGCCAGTCAGGCCACCTCCATCGTGGATGAACAGGTCTACGGCACCGACGCCGCCTTGAACCTACAGACGCTGCCGGTTGGATCTGGCGCGTACAGCTTGACCCAAGTGAGCGCCAACGGCGCCACCTTTGAGAAGTACGCCGACTACATCGGCTCCTACGGCAGCCAAATTGATCGGATCAGCTTGCACGTGGCCATCGATTCAGTTGCAGCCGAGGCAGCAATCGCCGATGGCAGCGTCGACGTTGCCTGGAACTGCCTGGGTAACGCTGCCCAGCAACGCATCGACAACGAGATGTCAGCCAACGGCGGCAGCACCGCGAGTGGCTTCACCAGAGTTGCTTTAACGGGAATGAAGGTCACCCGATTGTTCTGGAACCCCGACAGCGCGGCTCGAAACAACGCAACTTTGCGGGATGGAGTTTCCAAGGCCCTTCAGCCTGACCGGACGCTGGACTCCATCGTGCCCTTGGGCACGGTCGACCGCAGCAAAGCGTTCGCGGTTGGCGGCCGAGCTAAACTGCCCAAGATCAAGGGGCATATCACCTTGACTCTCGGCTATGACAGCTCCGACCCAACCCTGGCCGATGTTGCCAACCGGCTTCGAGATCGCATCGAGGAACTCGACGGTGTAAGCGTTAGGGTCACCACTTCCAGCAACGCTGACCTGTACTTGAGTAGCCATCCGGCTTGGCTAAATAACGCCTTCGGTTGGCTCCAGCGCTATCTGGACACACCGCTGACTTCCAGCGCGGAAAAGCTGTCTGCCTATGAAGCGCACGCGCAAAACTCCACCGGCGCCGACCGGACGGCCGATCTAAGCGAGCTTCAGCAGCAGGCCGGGACTGACCTCACGGTGCTCCCGGTCAGCCAGGAAGATGGCTCGTTGTTGGTTGGGGCAGGCGTCCGAGTTGGCTCGGTGTTCGGCGCCGGCCAACAACTCGCTTTGATGGGATTCAGTCGTGCCTGAACAGCCGCTCGCACTGACCGGGGTGCGCACCGGAATACTCGTTGCCGGTGAACGGATCACCTTGTCTGATCCGAAAGGTCGGCGACACTCGGTGGTATTGACACCGGGAGGAAACTTTCACACCACCAAGGGTGGGATCAGTCACGACGAACTGATCGGCCAGCCCGAGGGCAGCGTGGTGCGCTCAGTCGGGGGTACTACCTACCTGGCGTTCCGTCCGTTGTTAGAGGAATTCACCGTCACCATGCCTCGCGGCGCGGCTGTCATTTACCCCAAAGACGCGGCCCAGATTCTGGTCCAGACTGATATCTTTCCCGGCGCCCGAGTGCTGGAGGCTGGGGTCGGTTCCGGCGCCCTGACTATGTTCTTGCTGCGGGCCGTTGGCGCCAGCGGGCGGGTCTACTCCTACGAACGTCGCGACGATTTTGCCAAGATCGCGCAGCGCAATGTGGAGGGCTTCTTCGGCGCCGAGCACCCAGCGTGGACGCTTCGGGTCGGCGACCTGGTCACCACTATTGGCCCCGAACCGGTAGATCGCGTGGTCTTGGACATGTTGGCGCCTTGGGAATGCCTCGACGCGGTCGGCGAAGTCCTGGTGCCAGGCGGTCTGCTGTGCTGTTATGTGGCGACAACCACCCAACTGGGGCGCACGATGGACACCATTCGGGTTCACGGCGGCTTCACCGAACCTTCGGGTCGGGAGTATTCGGTGCGTGATTGGCACGCTGAGGGCTTGGCGATTCGTCCTGGGCATGGCACCAGTGGCCATACCGGTTTCCTGATCTTCACTAGGCGATTAGCTCCTGGGGTGACAGCCCCGACCCGCAAACGCCGCCCAGCTCCTGGCGCCTATGGGCCTGATTACAGCGGGCCGCGTCCGCCCGGCGTGGACCAGCCCACCTAGGCCAGAAACCCCAGCTAAGCCCGATAAGCTGTCGGCGCCGTTAAGGGGAGGACGAGTGCAGATGCGCGAGCTATCACCGGTGTTGGTGATCGGAGCTGGTTTGGTCGGGGCTTCAGTGGCCCAAGCCCTAACCAGAGCTGGGTTGCGCGTCCACTTGCAGGACCGAGTTCCCAGCCATGCTCAGGTTGCCGCCTCCCGTGGAGCTGGCACCGTTGATCCGCCGGTGGCCGAGAAGGTACGACTGGTCGTGGTTGCGGTGCCGCCAAAGGCTTTGCCGAAGGTGATCGCGGAGGCGCTGACCACTTACCCGAAGGCGACCGTGACCGACGTTGGCTCGGTAAAGGGCACTGTGCTGGCCCAGTTGCGGTCCACCGAGTTGGACCTATCTCGCTATGTGGGTTCGCATCCGATGGCTGGGTCGCAGCGGGTTGGCCCACTCACCGCCACCGCTGATCTTTTCGTGGACCGCACCTGGGTGGTGACTCCGCACGACACTTCTTCAGCCCATGCCGTTTTGGACGTCGGCGAAGTTGCCGACCTGTGTGGCGCCCGCAAGGTGAGCATGGGGGCCGCCCATCACGACGAGGCCGTGGCCCAGGTTTCGCATCTGCCGCATTTGGTTTCAGTATTGGTCGCCGAGCGACTCACCGAGGTACCCCCCGAACATCTGCGACTGGCTGGGCAAGGACTGCGCGATGTCACCCGGATCGCTGGGTCAGACCCGCAGCTGTGGAGCCAAATCATCGAGGCCAATGGCACTGCAGTACTGGCCGAACTGATCGCGTTGCGCACCAATCTTGATGCGCTCATCGCCGAGTTGGACACCGAATCCGGCGTGCTTGCCACTTTGGAACGCGGCCGCGAAGGTACCCGCGCACTGCCCGGCAAGCATGGGCTGAGCGCGGTCGAGTTCGCCCACGTGGTGGTGGAGATTCCCGATGCTCCAGGCGCATTGGGACGCCTGTTCCGCGACATCGAAGCGGCTGGGGTGAACATCGAAGATTTGCGGATTGAACACGATCTTGATCGCGAGCGCGGGTGGCTCTCAGTGCAGGTGGCACCTGAGCGAGCCGATGATTTGACTGCGGTAATGACTGATTCGGGCTGGACGGTGCGTGACCGGGACCCGCAACTGTGAGTAGGAGTGAAATGAGTTCAGATCGCCTGGTGATCGCTATCGACGGCCCTTCCGGGTCGGGAAAGTCGACCACCTCGAAGGGGGTCGCCAAGACTTTGGGGCTGGCCTACCTGGACACCGGCGCGATGTACCGGGCCATCGCCTGTGCCTATCTCGACGCCGGAGTCGACCCGTCCGATACCCAGGCAGTGATTGCCGCCACGCTCGGTGCCAAGCTGGAAATCAGCACTGACCCTGAGGTGGAGAAGGTTGTTGTAAACGGGGTTGAGGTCACTGAGCGGATCCGCCAGCCAGAGATCTCGGCAAAGGTGAGCGCGGTTTCCACCATCGCCGAGTGTCGCCAAGATCTGGTAGCCCGGCAGCGCGCCATCATCGAAGGTGCGGCCAGCGGAATCATCGCGGAAGGACGCGACATCACCACGGTGGTCGCCCCGGATGCCGATGTGCGCATCCTGCTCACTGCCGATCCGGAGATCCGGATGGCGCGGCGCAAGGTGGATCTGGGTGGGGCGATCGATTCAGCCCAATTGGCCGACCAGGTGCTTCGCCGCGACCGCGACGATTCGAAGTTGGTGAACTTCACCACCGCGGCCGACGGGGTCACTGGACTGGATTGTTCTGACCTCACTTTGGCCGAGACGATCGCCGCCGTGCTTGACCTGGTGGCCGCTACGCGGTAGCGCCGGACCACAGTGCGGTAACCTTGCTGGTCGCGCAGCCGAGCCGAGAGGGACTCCATGACTGAGGCCAGCCCCACAGATGTGGTCAAGCCGGTGGTGGCTGTCGTCGGCCGCCCCAATGTTGGTAAATCGATGCTGGTCAACCGCATCATTGGACGGCGCGAAGCTGTCGTCCAGGATCTTCCCGGGGTGACCCGTGACCGGGTGAGCTACGACGCCGAATGGGCCGGTCGCGACTTTGTGATCGTCGACACCGGCGGCTGGGCCCCTGATGCCAAAGGCTTGGCAGCTCAGATTTCCGAGCAGGCCGAGTTGGCCATCGCCGCCGCAGATGTCGTGATGTTCGTAGTGGACGCCACCGTTGGCACCCAAGACATCGATGAGGCTGTGGTTGGCGTGCTGCGACGCAGTAAGAAGCCGGTGGTACTGGC
>DHWU01000079.1:0-9412 GCA_002413345.1 Propionibacteriaceae bacterium UBA5174
GCAAGATCGGTGGCCGCACCCACGAAATCAGTCGCTTGATCGGACGCAGCCTGCGCGCGGTGGTCGACTACGCCGCACTTGGGGAGAACACCATCGTGTTGGACTGCGACGTGCTGCAGGCTGATGGCGGTACTCGAACCGCCGCAATCACGGGTGCCTATGTTGCCTTGGTCGACGCGGTTTCCTGGCTGCGGGAACGGGGGGCTCTGGTCGGCGAGCCGCTGATTGATTCGGTGGCCGCAATCTCGGTAGGGGTAATCGAGGGCACCGAGATGCTCGACCTTTGTTATACCGAAGACTCCACCGCTGAGGTTGATCTCAATGTGGTGGCCACCGGGTCGGGGAAATTCGTTGAGGTGCAGGGCACCGCGGAGGGGCAACCTTTTGATCGCGGCCAGCTCGACCGCCTGCTCGACCTCGGACTGGCTGGCTGTGCTTCCCTGACCGAACTGCAGCGGGAGGCATTGGCTCGATGACCGTGGTGGTTGTGGCGACTAACAACGCCCACAAGGCCGAAGAACTGCGACGTGTCTTGGCAGTGGCCGGGTTGGTCGCAGAAGTAAAAGGCTTGGCCGACTTTCCTGACTATCCCGAGCCCGCCGAGACTGAACGCACCTTTGAGGGTAATGCCTTGCTGAAAGCCCGTGCCGCCGCGGCCGTAACGGGTCAGATCGCAGTCGCTGACGATTCTGGCTTGGAGGTGGAGGTGCTCAACCGGATGCCGGGAGTGCGCTCGGCCCGGTGGTCTGGTCCAGAAGCCACCGACGAAAGCAATCTCAACCTGCTGCTGGCACAGCTCGCCGATGTTACCGAACCCGATCGGGTCGCGCGCTTCGTGTGTGCGATGGCTCTGGTGACTCCTGACGGCAGCGAGCATCTGGTGCGCGGTGTCATGGAAGGACATCTGATTGAGTCGCCCCGCGGTGAATACGGCTTCGGCTATGACCCGATCTTCGTGGCTAAAGGGTTCAGCAAGACCACCGCGGAGTTGGCTCCCGAAGCCAAAGATGCGATTAGTCACCGCGGCCAGGCTGTGCGTGCCATCGTCCCATTGCTCAAGGAGTACCTGATCGGATGAAGCAATATCTCGAACTGCTCGAGCGAGTGCTCGCTGAAGGCGTGGAGAAAGCTGATCGCACCGGTACCGGCACGATCAGCGTGTTTGGGCATCAGATGCGGTTCGATCTGGCCGAAGGCTTTCCGTTGCTGACTACCAAGAAGCTGCACACTCGAAGCATCTTCGGTGAATTGTTGTGGTTCCTGCGTGGATCGACCAATGTGGCCTGGTTGCACGAAAACGGCATTTCCATTTGGGACGAGTGGGCTGGCCCTGACGGTGAACTTGGCCCGATCTACGGCTACCAGTGGCGATCCTGGCCGACTCCGGACGGCGGCCACATCGACCAGATCAAGACGGTGATCGAATCGATTCAGAACAATCCTGACAGCCGCCGACACATTGTCAGCGCCTGGAATGTGGGTCAGCTGAGCGAGATGGCGCTACCGCCGTGCCATGCGTTCTTTCAGTTCTACGTGGCGGACGGCAAGCTGAGTTGTCAGCTTTACCAGCGTTCGGCCGACATCTTCCTCGGGGTGCCGTTCAATATCGCTTCTTATGCGCTCCTCACCCATCTGGTGGCACAGGTAGCCGGGCTCGAAGTGGGTGATTTCGTGCACACGCTGGGCGATGCGCACCTGTACCTGAATCATCTGGAGCAGGCCCGATTGCAGCTCGGTCGTGAGCCGCGCTCACTGCCAGAATTGGTGCTAAACCCAGCTGTGGACCGAATCGACGCCTTCGAACTGGCTGACATTGAGGTGCGTGGCTATGACCCCCATCCGGGCATTAAAGCCGCCATCTCGGTCTAGGAGAGTAGATGCGAATCATCGCGATAGCCATCGTTGCGGCCAACAACGTGATCGGCGATGGTGAGCGTCAGCCGTTCGAATTCGCTGAGGATTGGGCCCGCTATAAGCGGGTTACCAGCGGGCATCCAATGATCATGGGACGCCGCACCCACGACGCGATCGGACGCTGGCTGCCCGGGCGTACCACCATCGTGGTGACCAGCCATCCAGACGCGGTGGAACTGCCCACTTCTGGCACGGCTACCGGAATCGCCGTACTCAGCCTGGACGAAGCACTGGAGTTGGCCAGTGGTCTTGACGATGAGATCTACATTGCCGGTGGCGGCAGCATCTATGCCCAGGCTTGGGAACACCTCACCGATCTGGATCTGACGGTGGTACATGCCGAGGCTGCCGGAGATGTTCACTTTCCCGAGATTGATCCGAGCGAGTGGGTTGAGGTGCGGCGCGAACCGCACGAGGAGTTCGATTTCGTCGGCTATCGGCGAATCTCGGCGCTTGGCTGAGGCGTCTTTGCGCTGGGCAAAGTGGTGTCAGCTCCCGCCGCTAGGCTCGTCGGCATGGTCGGGGAGTCGTAACCGAGGTGCGTGACACCGCCAGCATTCTGCATCTAGATCTGGATGCCTTCTTCGCCGCTGTAGAGCAGCGCGACAAGCCTTCGTTGCGCGGCAAACCGGTGATTGTGGGCGGGGTGGGCTTGCGCGGGGTGGTGTCGACTGCGTCCTATGAAGCCCGGGTGTACGGGGTCGGTTCAGCAATGCCGATGCATGAAGCCCGCCGACGTTGCCCAAATGCGGCGTTCTTGGCCGGACGTTTCGACGCCTACCGAGAAGCCAGCAGGATCGTGATGGGGATGTTGGCTCAGCTATCCCCATTGGTAGAACCGCTCAGCCTGGACGAGGCCTTTGTCGATTTGGCTGCCGGTCCGTCCCGGGATCTTGACGAGGCATCGGTGCTACGCCTGGCTGCCGATCTGCGAGCCCAGGTGAGTGCGGCAACTGGGGGATTGACTGCCTCGGTTGGCCTGGCTTCGTCGAAGTTCATGGCGAAGGTGGCTAGTGAGTTGGCCAAACCTGATGGAATCCGGCTGGTCAGTCCCGGAACAGAAGTTGAGGTGATCGCCGGGTTGCCAGCCCGCACGATTCCCGGTGTTGGGCCAGCCACCATGGAGCGGCTGACCAAGTTGGGTGTGGTCACTATCGCCGACCTGCGAGAGCTTTCCCGGGCGGAGTTGATTCGCGAGTTGGGCAAGGCCTCCGGTGAGCATCTGCACGAGTTGGCCTTTGCCCGCGACAACCGGGCGGTGAATTCGGAGCGGGAAACCAAGTCGATCTCGATGGAAGACACCTTTGAACGCGACATTGCCGACGCCAAGGTGTTGGCCGCAGTGGCTGATCGTCATGCGGCCAAGGTGGCGTCCCGCCTGGTGAAGGCAGGGGTATTTGCTCGCACGGTCACCTTGAAGGTGCGGCTGCCGGACTTTTCTTCGATCAGCCGATCCCGAACGCTCAATGGCGCCACTGATCGGGCCGAAGTCGTGGCGCAGGTGGCTCGCAGTCTGCTGGACGGACTGGACGTCGGCCAGGGTGTGCGGCTGCTAGGTGTGGGGGTTTCGGGGCTGGTTGAGGTTGCGCAGGAGCCACTGTTTGAGCTCGAAGTTGCCGCCCCGGGCCGAGTGGTGGAGGAGGCGGAGGCGCCGATCAGTCGCCATCGGTCGATTTGGCTACCTGGTGCTGATGTGGTGCATGCCGAGTTTGGGCCGGGCTGGGTTTGGGGCTCAGGCATCGGCCGGGTCACGGTGCGCTTCGAGACCGCTCAGACCAAACCTGGGCCGGTACGCACCTTCGCCGTCGATGACCCAGCGTTGGGTTTGGGACTCAGCGCTCCAGATTTGCTTTAGACTCTTCCGAGGTTTCACACCGGAGTGGTGGAATTGGTAGACACGCAGGATTTAGGTTCCTGTGCCTTCGGGCGTGAGGGTTCAAGTCCCTTCTCCGGTACTAGTCGGGCCAAGGCTCAAGCGGCCGAACGCGGCCAGCCTTGGGTGAGCGCAGTGATCGGCGCCAAAGCTGTCGCAGCTGGCTAGAGGAAACTGAGCACTTCATCGCCCCAGGCCAAACGCAGCTCTCCATCAAGGTCGAATTCCAGATGATCAGTGGCGTCAATCACGAGGGTGGCCCGGTCCTTTTCGGGCTGCGAATCAAGGCTCGATCCGGTGCGGTAGGGCAGCCACGGCACTGCGGGATCAGCGGCTGGCTCGTTGCCAGCCACAAATGCCAACCAGCGAGTCTGTAGCCGTCGAGAAAGCTGTCGGCCAGTGCTCAACCCGCCGAGTTTGAAGGTGATGTCCTTCGGTCCGCTGATCAGATTGCCCCAAAGATAGGGCAGTTCGGTGGCGTGGGTTGCGCCGATGCCCAACAGTCGCAACATTGGGGTGGCCCAGTCGAAACGGAAGAGATAAACCGGGCCCACTTGGCTGTGGCCTTCAGCAAGCCACACTGTGGGCATCCGGAACCCGAGATCGCGGGCGACGCCGAGGCCCTTGGCTTTGAGCTTCATTCCAACGTAAGCCGAGCCCACCTGTGCCTCGCTAGGCAATTTGAGCTGCGGATGGTCGGAGGCCATGTCGGTGAACATCTGCATGATCGCCTCCGACGTGATCGGCATCAGCGGTGATTTCATCAGTTTGAACATTGCAGCTTCGTCTTTGTTGGTGCCGATCAATAGCGGCACCGGATGAGACAGGCCGCGGCGAAATCGGTTCAGCGGGTAATCAGGTACAAGGTCGCCGTCAACAATCGGTGCGTAAGCAAGCGTGCCAGGAAACTCGCCGGGCACCTTTGAATAGAGCGAGTAGCCACTTTCGACTATTTGGTCGACTGGCAACTCGCGGAGCCGTCCGACTTCAGCTGGGCTGATGTCAGTGTCTTGAAGGAACATTGCGGCCACCTTGGCGGCGCGTTCTCGGTCGTAGACCGAGGTGGCGGGGGCGCTTTCTGCAATGGCTCGCTGAAAGAGGCCCGCGGCTGCTGGGACGGTCAGCATTGTGGTCACTAGGGCCCCGCCAGCAGATTCACCGGCAAGAGTTACTCGGGCCGGATCGCCACCGAAAGCTGCAATATTCGACTGCACCCAGTTCAGTGCCAGCAACACATCGCGCAGCGCCAGATTGGAGTCGAACTGGTGTCCCTCGGTGGAAAATGACGATAGGTCCAAGAAGCCCAAGGCGCCGAGTCGGTAGTTGACAGTAACGATCACCATCGGCGCCGCTGAAAGCAGGCTTGCTGGCTCGAACATGGGTTGGTTGGAGCCGCCGAAGATGTAGGCGCCGCCGTGAATCCACACCATTACCGGACCCGGATGGTCACAGTCACACTCTGGGGAGGCGGCCACATTCAAGGTGAGGCAGTCTTCGTCATGCCCGATTCCAGGTGCCAGCGAGATTACTGGGTTGGCTGGCTGGGGGCAGGACGGGCCGAATTCTGTAGCGTCGGCCACAGCCTGCCACGCCCGGGGAGGTTGCGGAGCTCGCCATCGCAGCTCGCCGATCGGTGGGGCGGCGTAGCGGATGCCTTTCCAGCTTCGATACCCGGCTTCGTCCGATCCGATGACCTGGCCGTGTTCAGTTGAGATTAGTAGCCTCTGGTCGGCAGCGGTGTCGCTTGGCTGGCTACCCGGTGAAGTGCGATTGGACCTGGGCATTGACGCCTGCCTTTCCACCAAAATGAGGCGGCGATCCGCCGCATTTGCAGGCTAGCGGACCGGCCATCGCCTGACTGCTGCTATGGAAATACGGCTGGAAAACCGTTGGCACGTCGTGCCAAGGTGCTGAGTGTGCCGAACCTCCAGGGGGTCAGTCGGCGAGGCCAAGTTGGGTCAATAGCTTGGCGACATGTCCTTTGGCCCGCACGTTGTACTGGGCGTCGGTGATAGTGCCGACTCCGGCAGCGTCCACATCAATTACGAAGGTGGAGCGGATCACGCCCTGCATCTCCTTGCCGTACAGCACTTTGGTGCCCCAAGCGCCGTAGGCGTCTAGAACCTCGCGCTCCGGATCGCCTAACAGTGGGAACTGCAAAGATTCCTTCTCGCGAAACTTTGCCAACTTGGCTGGCTGGTCCGGTGAGATTCCGATCACCTGGTAGCCGGCGTCGCTGAACTGCGAGGTGGCGGCGTTGAAGTCGTTGGCCTCGACAGTGCAACCGGGGGTCATCGCTGCGGGGAAGAAGTACAAGATCACTTTGGAGCTGCTGAAGTCAGGCAGCGAGACCGGCTTGTCGAAGCTATCGGCCAGGGTGAAGGCGGGAGCAGTGTCCGCGGGATTCAGTTTCGCCATGCGCTAACCCTAGAGCTACGGCCACCTCGCAGCGTGGCGGTCCAGTTGGCAGGTCGTTCACGCCGACCTGCGGTGCGTCCGTTTCGTGTCTGGGTATTTCGTGTCTGGGCGTTTGGCGGCGCGGTGCCTTCGAGCTAGCCGAGGATGGCCAGGAGTTTGGTATTGGATGCTTGGTCGGTTTGGGTGAATGCTTCGGCGGTCTTGTCTAGCTCGTCTGCTGCCCGGGTGACCGCGCTGGAGGCTGAGTCCATGAGGGTGTCGGCGGCAGCTTGCGCTGTGATGTAAATGGGAAGCAACAGTGGCGAGCACATGATTCCGAAGGCGTTGTCAGGCAGGGCAGCGCCAGTGGCCTGGCGGGCGCCATTCACTGCGGCGGCGGCGGACCTTGCTTGTTGGGCGGCGGTAGTGAGTTGGCTGGGCTGGATCTCGAGTTGGTTAGTCATGTCTAGCTCCAAGGTGGAGGGGTGGGTCTGTCTTGGGCAGCTTGGGCAGCTTCATCTCCGCGTGAGGATTGGGCCGCGGCCTGGGGTGGGTGAGTCGTCGGACTTGTCGTCGGATTCTGGGGGTTCTGGCGGCAGATAGGTTTCGCGCAGCGCGGCTACGGATTCTGATTCGGCTCCGAAGGTGGCTTCGGCCATGGTGATGGTGGTTTGGCCGGCGATGCGGTGCGCGTCGTTGAATGTTGCCAGAATCAGTTTGGCGAGTTTGGCTGGGGTGTGGGCGTAGGCGGCTTCGGTGAGCTCGAGGTCGGTGATGCGTCCCAGGGAATCAACCTCAACGCTGATTTCGCGGTCAGGTGAGGTCGCTCGTTCGCGGATTGATTCGACTCGGTCTCGCAGCGCTACGGCCTTTTCGGCGTGTTCCTGAGCAGCAGCGATCTGAGCATTGATGCGATCGATAGCTGCTGCGGCTTGCGGGTCGAAGGGCGATTCCATGGGGATGAGGCTACCGACGTTTCGTTTGTGGTGGCTAGGGTGGTGTCACCTGTTTGGGTGACAAGCGCTGTTCGGGGGTTTGATGGCTGACGCTGCTGTTTCGTTGGACCTGGGGACGAGTCCTTTTTCGGGTGCTGGCTTGTTGGACTCGGGTAGTTCGCTGATTTCGGCGTTGCAGGGTGGCAGCTGGGTTGATGCAGCGTTGGCTGGTGTCGGTTTGGCTATGGATGTCGCCTCGGCCGTGATGAATCCTTTGGGGGCGTTGTTCTCGGCTGGTATTGGCTGGTTGTTGGATCATTTGGAGCCGTTGAAGGGCTGGCTCAATGAGCTGACTGGTGATTCGTCGTTGGTGGCTGGTGGGGCGCAGGTTTGGGGCCGGATTGCTGAGCGGTTGGGGCAGGCGAGTTCGGATTTGCAGTCTTCGATCGATTCGACTCTTGCCGGTCTGAAGTCGCAGGCTTTGGATGCTTATCGGGCGTTGGCTGGCGATGCTGGTAAGCATCTGGCGATGGTGCAGCAGTTGTCGGCCGCAATTGGAGCTGGTTTGTCGATGGCGGCCACGTTGGTGCAGGTGGTGCACGATCTGGTGCGTGACACGATTGCTGATGTGGTCGGTTTTGCGTTGAGTCTGGTGGTGCCTACACCAAATGCGATTGCCTCGGTTGCGACGAAGGTGGCTGGGTTGGCTACCAAGGTGGGTACGAAGGTGACGAGTTTGGTGTCGTCGTTTTCGAAGCTGAATAGGTTGTTTCATGAGGTTGGGGAGTTGTTGGCCAAGCTGAAAGCTGTCTTCGACAAAGTTGCGCAAGGCGGGCGCCGCGCTGATGATTTGCCAGTGGCTCCTGCGCGTGCCGGCGGGAACGTGAAAGCTCTTCCAACGCGCGAAGAAGCGCGCAATCTTCCAAAGGCGGAACGCGACAAACTCAAGGGTGTTGATCTTGGTGATGGCCGAGACACCTATGGAAAATACACAGGGCATGATGCGTCGAGTGCCGACAAGGAGGCGCAAGGCTTGGCTGAGTACGCTGCTGACACCGGAAGGCACGTCGCCAATCGCCAAGTCGAGGTCACGAGCGAAGCGCGAGGTGCGCAGGTGCGCAAATATGACGGCCTCTCCCAGCGGGCTGACGGTACGTACGAAGGTGTGGAAGTGAAGAGTGGTAGTGCCAGCAGCAAATATGATGCCCCGGGGAGCGCGCAAAGGCAGTTCGACGAGACTGTGTCTGTCGAGAATCCTGCGATAGGGAAATTAGATGGTGAAGTAATCAAGGTAACAAGCGTGAAAGTGGTTCGAGTGGAATGAGTTTCGGTAGAATGGTGGCATTATGAAACCGACCCATGCAACGTCTTCGAACTGGAAGACCTACATGACGGTAGCCGTAGATCTAGCAGAGGCCGATCAAGAGCTATTGCGTAAGTTGCAGAACATGGATGGCGACTTGCGCTGGTGTGTGGCTTTGTGGCGTCTCCCGGAAGATACCCCGACGCGGGGGCTAAACTATGATGGCGCTAAGGAGTTTATTCAGTCCGCTGGCAATCGTGGTCGAATGACTGTTGAGTTACGCCGATATGAGGCTGGGCGGCAAGATTATTGCCAGTACCTAGTGGGTAGGCCAGCGTCGCCGCAGGTTGCGCCATTGTTGGCGAAGGTCGGGTGGCAAGACAAAACCGTCGCGTTATTTGAAAATGAAGTATTTAGTGCCGAGAGTGCGGCGGAAATATATTCTTATTACCTAAGGCATGATGAGGTGCCAGCATACTGCACTCTTAGAATTGTCGATGCTTAGCTGGCGGCCTGCGGCTGGCCGGGTAGCTGATGTTTAGCGATGCGACGCGCGCTGAGGTTGCTGAGTTTTTGGATCAGGTTGCGCGAATGACGGTGGACGACTTTGCGGCGGTTCGAAGGTCGGCGCGGGATGTGTATCCGGTGTGTAAGGAGGCGCGTGGGTTGATGAAGCTTGGTGCGGCTGATTTCAGTTGGTTGGACAAGCGAGTGAACAGTGTTGTTGGTTTGATGCTGGGTAGGTTGGACTGGCCCAGCGTGCACCTGTCATCAATGGCCATGACTCTGTCTTTGGATGGCGCGCAGGCGATTGTGCGGCGTGATCGGTTGTCGGCCGAGCAGTACGAGGCCTTTGTGGGTGGGTTTCGTCAGGTTGGTTTGGTGTTACCGCCGATCGAGGCACGGCCGGTGGAAGGGCAGTGACTGATGTTTGCAGTGTTGGCGTGATGGCGTGTTTCTGGTCGCAAAGTCGCGGTTGGGTGAAATTCA
>DHWU01000079.1:9670-36967 GCA_002413345.1 Propionibacteriaceae bacterium UBA5174
GCAACCTCGGTGACGTTCGAGACCTTAATGTCGTTGATGGCCGATGTGGATCAGAATCGGGACGTGATCTGGGATTGGCAGCCCTATCCGGCGGCTCAGGCTCGGCTGGGTGTGCCTGGTTTTGAAGATTGCTTTATGCATGTGCCGCTGCTGGGTTTGGGGGGTCCGCGGGTGGCCGAACGGATGCAGGTCGGTGGCCTGTGGCCCCATCTCGGATTGATGACTCAGCTCACCGGGCGGCCGAAGTTCACTCACATGTTGCCGCTACCTATCGAGGAATAGGCACGCGCCCGGGGTAGCCGGGGTGGTTCTACTCCTGAAGACCTCACCGAGGTCTTGTGGGCGCTCAGGGGTCCTCGATGATTTAGGGTGCCGCGGTGCTGGCACTGCGATTCTTCAGGCCCGCAGTACGCCAGCGGCTAGGGGTGAGACTGGATGCAGACCTTGGCGGACGCCGAGTCGGCGATAGGCCGGGTGGACGCCAAGCTGGTGGGCATAGGCTTAAGTAATGCAGTTGTACAGGAGGCGCCATGACTGAGCTGACGGCCGGGAAGCAGCGGCCTTTCAACCGGGCCGAAACTGAGGCAGAAGTTGAGGCCGCGGTGGATTCCTTGGCGGGCAACCTGGCAACGCTGATTGGGCAGGTCCACCCCAGAGCAGTGATCCACAACACAGCCGCGGACGCCCGCAAATTCGCCACCTCAGGGTTTCAGCAACTGAAATCGCAACTGGTGAACGAAGACGGTCCGCGTCGGGCGCGGCTGGCCTTAGTCGCTGGCGCCGCGATTGGCGGCATTGCCTTTGTCGCTATCGTCGGCTCACTGGTGCGCAAGCGGTGAATCTGCTTGGCACAGGCCGGCTGCGTCGGCTAGCGATCACTTTGGTTTGCTCGGCGGCGGTACTCAGCGGATGCGCGGCCGCACCGGTTGCGCCGACCACCACTGCGTTGTGGACCGAGCGTGGCCCGATCACCTTCGCAGTGGCCGGGGACGCATCGGGAGTGTGGGCGCAGCTGATTGCGACCTGGAACAAGGACCACGCGAATGAACAAGTCACGCTGCGCGAACTGTCCACCGACCCTAAACAGCGCCACGACGAGTTGGTGGCTGGGGTCAAAGCCGGTCGCGGCGAATTCGCGGTCACGGCTTTGGATTCGGCTTGGTTGCCAGAATTCGCTAGCAATGGGTGGCTGGCTCCGCTGACCGCTTCAGATTTTCCGACCACCGGACTGTTGGCGTCCTCGGTAAGCGCGGCCAGCTATCAGGGGGCCACCTACGGTCTTCCCGTGACCGCAGATGCTGGCGTCCTGTATTACCGAAAGGATCTGCTTGCTGCGGCCGGAGTGAAGGTGCCGACAACTTGGGATGAGCTCAAATCGGACTGCGACAAGGTGCAATCCGACCATTCCAATCTGGGGTGTTACGGAATGGGACTGCGTCCGTCGCAGTCATTGACCACCGCGGCCAGCGAAGCGATCTACTCCGCCGGTGGGGAACTGGTCGGTTCCGACGGGGTGCCAGCGGTCAACACTAGTTCCGCAATCGCTGGGATGACCTGGCTGGCCAATGCGGAGGCTAAAGGGATCATTCCAACGGCAGCCCTGGGTTGGCAGGACGACCAAGTCGAGAGGTCCTTTGCGGACGGAAAACTGGTCTTTGCTCGAGGCTGGACGACTTCGTGGGCCGCTTTCAAGGCTGGCGAAAATTCGGCGGTAGTTGGCAAGGTGGGTTTGGCCCAGTTGCCTGGCAGCGGTGCGCTCGGCGTCCCGGCTGCTGGGGGGTTGCAGTTGACGGTGTCTGCGAAGGCGCGAAATGGTGCCACCGCCGCGGACTTCATGCGCTGGCTGGCTAGTGCTGAGAGCCAGAAGAAGCTGGTTGCGCAGGGGTCCTTCGCGC
Organism: Propionibacteriaceae bacterium UBA5174; assembly: GCA_002413345.1. Classification (GTDB taxonomy): domain Bacteria; phylum Actinomycetota; class Actinomycetes; order Propionibacteriales; family Propionibacteriaceae; genus Propionicimonas. The sequence continues at coordinate 11,566 of DHWU01000079.1, forward strand.
CAGTGGTTGAGTCGCTGTACACCGATGCTGAGTTGGCTAAGAATCAGCCCGAGCTGGTCACCATGGGGGCGGCGGTCAAATCGGCGAAGGCGGCTCCGGTGACGGTGCATTACGCCGAGTTGAGCACAGTGGTTTCGGATGCGCTCTACCCGGTGGTGCAAGGCAAGGCCGATACCGCCACAGTGCTGCCAGATTTGCAGAATAGGCTCACTGATTTGCTCAAATAGCTGTGAGCCTGGGCTCACTTTGGTGGCCAAAAAGTTAGGCCCTGACCGGTTTCCCAGTCAGGGCCTTGCTTTGTGCGCCGCCAGGGACTCGAACCCCGAACCCGCTAGTTAAGAGCCAGCTGCTCTGCCAGTTGAGCTAGCGGCGCGCGAGCAGAAACTCTACCGCAGGGTGGCGCTGGGTGCGAAATCTGGCCGGGTTTGGACGGCGCTCAGCGTCGTCCAGTTTTGCGGATCGCAGCAATGCGCTGGCGGCGGAGTTCGTCAAGTTCTGGGTCAACAAGCTCGTCGAGTTCGCGGCCCAAGGCCAACTCCAACAACTGATCGGCCAACTCGGGGTTTCGGGCCAGCACCGGACCGTGGGGGTAGGTGCCAATCACCTTGCCTTGGACCGCGCCTTCAGTGCCGTCGTTGGCGTTACCGATGCCGATCTCCACTTTGGCCAGCGGCTTGGCTTTGGGGCCCAAAGTGGTGAACCCGCCATGGTTCTCAAAGCCAGTGATCAGGCTCTGGCGTCCATTCGGCAAGGTTGCGGTGGTCAGAATCTCGCCGACGGCACGGACATCGCCACGGCGAGTGTCGACGTCGATCAGGCCCAAGCCTTCGATCACTTCGTCCTGCTCTCCGACGGTGAAGGTGTTGCCGACAATCTGGAAACCGGCACACACTGCGAACAACACCGCACCGTTCTCGACTGCGTCGAAGATGTGGCCGTCGGCCTTCAAGCCGTTGACTGCTGAGACTTGGGCGGCATCCTCACCGCCGCCGAGCAGGTAGACCGCAGCGTCGGATGGCACTGACTGGCCTGGCTCGACCTCGGTCAAGACGGCATCGATGCCGCGCCGAGTCAGGCGTTTGCGCAGCACCATGGCATTACCCCGGTCGCCGTAAATGCCCAGCAGCGACTGGTAGACCAGCACGATTTCGACTGGTTTCATCGCAGTCCTGCCATCTTCAGTAGTGCTTGGAACGGGGTGTAAGTGGCGATTAGGTCCACTGAGGTTGCCCCGGAGCCCGCGATTGCCGCGTGCAGATCGGTTTCGATTCGGTGGTCCACTTCGGCATAACTCAACCGGACGGCCAGATCCTGCGCCCGGGGTCCGGTGCAGATCACGGTGCGTCCGGCCAGTTGCTCGTAGTCAACATCCCAAAGCCAGGAAACGTCCTTGCCGTCAGCAGCCACCGAATCGATGGCCAAGATCACCGGATCGGACGCGGCCAGCGGCAGCGCTTCGGCCCAGCCAGCTGGGTTCTTGGCCAGCAGCAGGCGGGCGTCGGTGGTGCCGAAGGTGGCGGTGGCGAAACGTCCGGCCGGGGCAGCGACGGTTCGCATACCGGCGATTGCTATTTGGACGGGCACCCCGAACTCGATTGCCGCGGCCAATGCGCAGGCCGCATTGGAGACATTGAAGGAGCCGGGCACTTGCAGTTTGGGGGAGATTCTGGTGCCGTCGGGCAGCACGATTTCGCCGCCTTCAACCCGGTAGGACGATTCCGGCTGGCTGAGTTCACAGCCGGGGCAGTCCCAGTGGTCACGGCCAGCGGCATCCACGCGAACGAGTAGTTCGCCGCAGGCTGGGCAAAGGGCGCCGTCGGCATGCCAGACAGTGTCGGTTTCGACCCAGATCACTTTGGCCGCGGTGCCAGCTGACCACACGACCAGCGGGTCGCAGGCGTTGGCGATGATCACCGGACCGTCGTGACCAGCGGCTTCTAGGGCGATCCGCCAGGCGCGTCCCAGGGCTTTGATCTCGTGGTGACGATCCAACTGGTCGCGGCTGAAGTTGAGCAGTACCAAGATCTCGGGGCGGCCCTGCGCGATCATGTCCGAGACCACGCGCTCGTCAGTCTCCAGCACCGCAATATCGGCCCGGCGCTGCTGGGAGAGTGCGGAGGCAATGCCGTAATGCAGGTTCGCGCCGTCGGCATTGGTGACTAACCGGGACGCGTCCGCGCCCAAGCCAGCCTCGACTGCAGCGGCCAGTAGGTGGGTGGTGGTGGTTTTGCCGTTGGTGCCCGAAACCGACAACACCCGGCGACCCTTGAGTAACAGGGGAAAGGCGTCGGGCACCAGGCGGGTGAGGATCTGGCCGCGAATAGAGGCGCCGGATCCCTTTCCGGCCAGCCGGGAGGCGAATGCGGCCAGGTTTCCCGTGCCGATCGCGAGGCTCAATCGGAGCCTATCGACCACCTTGGGCGTAGCTGGAGTCGCTCGTGTGGTCAGGGCCATGGCTCCATTGTGCCTTGCCTGTGCCGATGCTCAATCAACCCAGCCGGAGGCCAGCGAAGTTTGAGTGGGGTAGGCCGGCGAGGCGCGCCGTTGAGTTTCGCCGCGTCAACCCCTGGCGAATCACTTCGGGCTTGGCTCGAAGGACACGTGCACGTGATCTTTGTGGTTTTGAGTGTCGCTGCCGCGGTCAGCCATTGCTTTCCACTTGCCACTGCTCAGGGTATAACTGCGCTGCTGCCAGATCAGGTAAGTCACATGGAGTCGTTTGCCGTTGGCGATTACGTAAGCCGCGATTGCGTCCCCTTGGGCCTTGTTGGTCTTGTAGGAGGGGATCATGAAGTCTGCAGCCCGGCCATTGGGATGGTCGGAGGAGTAATCGCTGGAGGCCCGCCATCCATAGACTGTGGTGATCTTGGGGAACACCTGCCGCATCTCGACCACCGCACTCTTGCCGTAGCTTTCCAGCTTGTCCAGGCTGGTCGACCCGAGGCTGATGGTGGCTTTAGCGGTGGCGACCCAGGCGATGGTTCCATTCCAGATCACTGCAGTGTGGGCGTTGCTGGTTGCGCCGGTTCCACGCAGGGCGGTGCCGGTGCTCAGGGTGCCAAGCACGGTACCGGTGGCTGCCGGTGTCGATTGGATAGCTGCCGTAGTGGCGAGGTAAACGGTGGTGACGCGCAGCGGCAATATGTATTGCGCCGGCGTCCCAGCAACGGCGTTTAAATAGCCGGTGAGCACCCAGCCAACTTTGCCAGCGTAGACAACTTGGCTGTACGAACCGCTATGCACCCCGGTGCCGCCGACAGTCTTGCCACTGGCGATGCTGACCTGGTTAGTGGCTGTGGCAAGTGGGGTAGTACGCAGCGACAGCACGGCATTTGTGACGTAGTTCGCCACGATGTCGGGAGTGGTGTCGGTATTGCGAGTCAGTCGGGATGTCAGTGCCCAGCCGACGGTGCCGTTGACGGTGATTTTGGTGTAGATGCCAGCTGCCTCGCCGGTCACTTTCACCACGGTGCCCTTGGTGTAGGTCTTAGTCACGGCGGTTTTGGTCTTGGCTTTGGGGCGGACGGCGAGCTTAGACACCGCGGTCTTCTTGCCCGATGGGCCAATGATGGCCACCGTGGCCGCCTTACGGTCCACGCGGACGTAGCGGGTGGAGACATAAGCGGTGCGGGAGTTGTACTTGATTGGCAGCCAGCCATTCTTGGCTTTGCCGGTGGCGATCACATGGTTGCCCTTGGCGAGTTGGCCAAGGATCGTGGCTTTTGTGCTTCGACTAGCGCGCACATAGACCGCACTGGTGACCGAGTAGGTCTTGGTCGAGGCGGCCTCGGCGATTGGGTCAACGACGAGGGCGAATGTGGTGATAGCGGCGGTCAGCACAATCCATGTCAGAACCGCCCGAATTGTCTTGGGTAGAGGCATCTCGGGTACTTCTTTCCGGGCCTGGGTGGGCCTAGTGGGGGGGCAGATGAGGCAGGGGATGGGTCTTCCCCGTGACCGCAGCCACACCCTTCCTGACTGCCTCAACCTGAATTCGACTTTAACCCCGGAGCTGGGGGTCGGTAAGTTCCCTTTTGGGTATTGCAAGTCGACACGCCGAAGCGCGGGGCGGGAATTACGGCGTTGTAATTCTCGATGAAGGGCGCTGAGTAGGGTTGATTCGTGATCAGTGTCAGCGACGAGCGATTCGACGAGTTGGTGGATGCTGCCTTGGCTGAGATTCCGGAGGTGCTGGCCGACCAGATCGAGAACTGCGCCATCTTGGTGGTTGCGGAACCGGATGCCGAGCTTGGCGCTGTGCTCGGCTACTACGAGGGAATCCCCTTGTCAGAGCGAACTACGCAATATTCAGTAGTGCTGCCCGATCGGATCATGATCTTTCGTGGGCCGCTGTGTCGAATGGTCGCCTCGGAGGCCGAGTTGGCCGAGCAGGTGCGGATCACGGTGCTGCATGAGGTGGCCCACTACTTCGGCATTGATCACGCCAAACTCGACGAACTGGGCTTTGGCTAGGGGCGGGAGTGCAGGTGGGTTGCGCGGAAAAAAAAGACCTACAGCACCGGTTGAGGGATCAGCCTTGCTCAGGGTTGAGGATCCAACTTTGGGTCCGATTGCTGACCCAGGTATCGCAACTGCCAAGGCTGGTGGCTGGTGCCCAGCCCATTCGCAGATCCGAAAGCGGCAATTGCGTGGCATTGGCCGCGGCGGCGAGGCTCGTTCGAGCTGTCGAATCAGGAACCGGTATCGCGACGCAAGCCAGGGTGCCGGACAAAGCGTTGGCTTCCAGTGTTTGGTAGAGCTCATCATCGATTGCCGCACACACGACTACCAGTGGCCGGTTGGCTTTGGTGGCTTGTTCGATGACTGGGAGTAGCTCTCGCATTGAGTTGAGCTCGCCATCGGTGACCAGAATCACCGGGTGCTGCAGTACGGCCAGCCCAGCGGCGGTGTCGGTGGCGAAAGCACCTGGGCCATGGCCGTGGGGGATCGCGGTCGTGGCGGCGATGCGGGATTGGACGTCGGCGAGTTCGCTGGCGTCCATGGTCTTGGGGGATTTGGGGAGATCCTTGGCGCTGACGTAGGCAGGTTGCGCTGCGTCCGGGCTGAAGCCGGGGATGTCGCGATCGGGTGCGGACTCCATGGCGCGGCGTCGCTGCCTATTGGTGGTGCGGTCCCACAGGTAGCCATAGGCCACTACGGCGATGCCGAGGGCGAGGATGACGCCGATACCGATCCAGTCCACGGCTCCAGTGTGCACGCTAGGGGGTTGGGTCGGTAAGCTACCCGGGCGCAACACAGAGGGCCTATAGCTCAATTGGCAGAGCAGCGGACTTTTAATCCGCGGGTTGTGGGTTCGATTCCCACTGGGCCCACAAGCAACTCGTGGACAAGCAGGCGTACATGGCGACGAACGTGGCGATCGACGAGGGATTGCTCGTGAGCGTGGCCTACCAGAATCCGGGTTGCGTAGCCTCGACAGTGATCTCGGAAATGAGTCCCGGGTAGGGATCTTTGAGTGCCTCCCGCTGCTCGCGGAGCCTCTTCATCTGCTCGCGAAGCGCCCCACCAGCGGTGTAGTAGCGGGCGCGAGTCTGTCTGTGCCGCTCCAGAAGGCCGAGCTCGACCAGGCGAGTGAGATCGCGCGTGGCAGTTCGGTCCTCGACCTCAGAGCGCTTGACATAGGACGGCCGGTTTACTCGCAGTCCAAGCAACGCGTCAAAGATGGCATCTCCCGCCCTCTCAGGCAGACCGTGTTGCGAGATCAGCGAGTCGATGAGCTCCCACTGGCTCTGGGCCTCGGCGACACGCCGGCGCAGGGTTTGCGCCTGCATGTGGTGTGCACGCAGGTTGAATTTCACCCACAGTCGAGCGCCGCGGTCAGGATGCCACGCTCCGCCGCCCGTTGCTGCCAAGACGTTGTAGTAGTGCTGGGTGTTGTGTCCGAGCCACTCCTCGATGCTGCTGAAGGTGGGCTCGAGGACCTGATCCTGCGCCAGCACCAGAGTCTGCAGGGCTCTTGCCATCCGGCCGTTCCCGTCGCGGAACGGGTGAATCATGACCAGGTTCAGGTGCGCCATCGCGGCGCGCACGATCGCATCTCCATCTCGGTTCGACAGGGAGCTGGCCAGTGATTGCATCAGGTCGGGCACGGCGGTTGGGTCAGGTCCTTCGTACACGGTGCGGCCGCCGGCATCGTCGTGAATGTAGATGGATCCAGTGCGGTACCGGCCGGGCGACTTGGACAGATCGTGCTCCAAGAGCATGAAGTGCATCGAGCGAATCGAGCTCTCGTCGATTTCGAAGCCGGGCTCCGCGCCGACGTTCACGACGTAGGTGAGCATGCGGCGGTAGCCACGGATCTCGGCCCAGGTGGGGTCGTCGGCTGACAGCGGAGGTTCGTCTTCGACGGCCGCGGCTGCGTCCTGGTCGGTGACGGTGTAGCCCTCGATGCTGTTCGAACCCTGGATCGCGCGAGCTTGACTCGTTCGACGAAGGCCGCCCGTCCATCGCTTCGGCGCACGCAAGACTGCTGCGAGCTGGTCGCGGATCGAGTGGATCTCGTCGATCACAACGAGGTCGTCTGCCGCGAGCTTGGGTGTTTCGAAGAGTTGGCCCATCAGTGTCCCTTTGTCCTAATCATTCGGACGCCAGCATACGAGGCCGAGGCTGGTTGTCGCAATGATTCGGACATTGGGACACTCGACCACCTGCCGCCTCCAGGGGGTTGGGCTGTGCGTTGGCTTGCGGTTGGAGGCAATCACTCAGCTGTCAGGGTGTGGCTTGGGTTCAGAGGCTGCGGCAGACGCTCGGCGGCGGCCCGATCGTAGGGAGTCAGCCGCAGGCGTGCGCGGGGACGGGGTGCGCCGGGGCTGAGTTTGGCCAAATCGAGGTCTTCAGATAGGCGCCGGACGTCGCGAACAAAGGCTCGGGTTGCCACCAGATTCTCTCGGTAGGAGGGGAGCTCTTCTCGATGAAGCTTTAGCAGGTCGGCATAGGAGATGGCGCCCGGTGAGGGCTTGTCAAAGGCTTCATCGAAATCGGTGAGCCATTCACCCAGTCCGGCCATTGATGCGCGCAGCCGTAGCCAGCGGTGATTGTCGAAACCGGTGGTGTCTGGCGCGCTGCCGAATGGGCTGGTGAATTTGGTTACCAGTTTCGTGCCCGCACCCCGGCCGCGTTCGGCGAGATTGGCCACCGTCTTTTCGTCCATGTTGAGGTTGAGCCCGCCTTCTTCGGCGGTGGTGTAGATGGTCACCACTCGGTCGCGATAGCCGGGCATTCGCAAGGCTTCGTTATCGACCCAGCCCTGCCAGGTGGCCAACATCGCATTCGCGAAACTGCCAAGCGCTCCCTTGTCGTCGGGCTGCCAGGTGGAAAGGTCTCGAGCCAGGCCCTCATCGTTGGCCTGCGGCAGGTAGCTCCCGGCGTCCTGCTCGGTGATCGGTGCCTCGGCTGCTTCAAGATCGATGGCAAAGGTGGGCCGAGTTGAAATGGGCCGGTCGAAGAAGTGCACCGGCAGGTTTGCGCACAATCCGCCGTCGGTGAACCAGTTGGTGACGAACTTGTCTTCGGCCTGCTCTTCGGTTTGGCTCCACTGAACTGACACCAGCGGCACGGCACTGATCAGCAGCGGGAAGCTGAGGCTCATCCGAACCGCGACGATCACCGGCAGCTTGTCGTCAACCGGCAATGGGCACAGACCCAGCGCGTCCGCGCGCTCGGCTCGGGCTTGGAAGAAGGCGGCATCTTGCGGATCGTCCACCAGTTGTGGCGCGTTTTCGGGGCGGACCATCCAGTTCACCACGCTGGTTGGAAACAAGCGCTGCCAGTCTTTGCGATTGAAGTAGTAGCCGCCCTCAGCCCAGGGCATGGCCATTGGCCGGCGCTGGCTGAGGTTGGTGGTCATCATTCGCAAGTTGATGTCGTGGGCGGCCAGATCGGCGAAGGTGACTGGGTCGTCGTTGGCGCTGCGTCCGGCCAGTTCTTGGAGGTAGGCGTGCAGCCAGTCGGTCAATGCCGGCGCATTGGCGGGGCCGCCGCGTCCGGTGCACAGCCCGAAGAGGTTTTGTGGAGCCTGCTTCGACAAGGTGTTCCAGGCTCCGATTGCACCGCCAGCCAACGCCCCGACCAGGGCCAAGGTGAGCCCACCAATCAGGCCGATTCCGATGGTCTGACCGCCAACGAATAGAGCCCAGACCACGAGCAGGACGCCGGGAGTTGCGCCCAGCAGAACTCGCCACCAGTACGACCTGAACAAGGCCCAGATAGAGAGGAAGGTGCGTGCCGGGCCCGATTTCTTGCTGGCGTCGAGCAAGGCGAATAGCACGTTGAAAAGTGGCGCGGTCTTCTTGTCGGGGTGAAATAGTGACAGCAGGACGCTGCCCTTTCCGGCGGGTTTGGTGAGGTTCTCGGGAAGTGCGGCCAGTGCCTGGAAGCCAGCATCGGTGTGGTCGCGTTGGCGGCGGAGTTCGGCGATCGCTGCGGCGGCGGCGGCAATCGCGCCAGCAGAGGAGCCGCCGATCGAGGTGAGTTTGTAGTGGCCAGCGAGCTCACACACCAGCCTGGGGTAGATCACCCCGCTGGTGATGCCGCCCTTCATGATCAGGTTGCAGGCCGATTCTGGGTGCAGCGGATAGCTGGTTTGCGTCATTGCATCCTCCAGGGTGGGGGTGCTTCTAGCGAAGCCTGGTCAGGGCGCACCGTCAAGGCCCTTTGTGGGCGTGGCTTTAACCTGGATCAACTGTGCAGTGGCCTGGGTTGGCTGTCTAAGTTGGTGAGGATGCAGCGTGGAAGTGGGCTACGCCGACGAGGAGCGTGTGGAGCAAACTCTTCGGTCGTCGAGTCGTCGGTTGTCGGTTGTCGAGTCGGCGCCTTTACTGGTTCCAGGGGTTGATGAGCTCCAGGCTGGTGAACTCGAAGTCGGCCACGTTGCGGGTCGCCAGCGTGTGTTGATTGGACACGCAGGTAGCGGCGATCAGGGCGTCCACGGCTGGCAGTGGGCGTCCCGCCGTTCGGGCTGTTGCCTGAAGTTGGGCGTAGGCCGCGCTGGCGGGTTCGTCGAATGGCAAGACCCGTCCGGCAAAGAGCGGTAGTACCTCGTCCTCGAAGCGCTCGGAAAGCCCGCGTTTGCGTCGCCCGTTGGGCAGGGCGGCGATGCCGTAGCGAAGTTCGGCCACGGTGATGGTTGTTAGGTAGAGGGTGGGCAGGTGCTGGCGGTCGAGCCAGGCCGTTACTTGCGGTGCTGGGGTTGGGCGCAACGGTTCGGACAAGACATTGGTGTCCAGAACGATCACGACAGGCTCGGGGGCTCGTGTGGGGTCGAGTCGCGATTCATCTGCAATTCCACGCCGCCGGCAACGTGGCCTATGTCGGCCAGAAGCGAACCCAGGCGCACTTGTGGTTCGGCGTCCACGGCGGCGTCGAGGATGGCGCGAACCTCGGCTTCGGTGCTGCGGTGGTGGCCTGTGGCGCGTGCCTTGAGCGCACGGTGAGTCTCATCGGAGAGGTTCCGGATGGTGATGGCCGCCACTTCAGGCTCCTTTGCTATCGCTTCGGCAAAATGATATCACCGGAGCGTGGGCTCATGCGGTTTGGAGCTTCTTAGTGTGGTCGTTCAAATGTGGTCGATCGGCAACAGCCTGGCAGGAGGTTGGCTAGGCGGCTAAGGCTTCCGCTTCACGTGGGTGGCCAGCTCTGCCTTGCTGGCTTTCGCGTTCACTCGGACGTCCGCTTCGGGCGGGAAGTAGGACCGGCGGCGGCGCTCAAGAGACAGGGTGTACCACCAGGCCGGACGCATCGCACCTTTGTTGCGGTTATGGCCTTTGCACAGCGCCTGTCCGTTGCTGGGAGTCGTGGGTCCGTATTTCGACCAGGGGTAGATGTGGTCGGCCTCTTCGGCGGCATCTGGGCAGCGTCCCCAGGCCAGAAATACCGCGCCCTCACAGCGATTCCCGGCCCGCGCCATCACTTCGCGTCGCGCCCCGCCCTTGAATCGGCGCCACGAATCTTGGCGTTGCAGAATGCGCGGGCCGCGGCCGGGCACCGGGAGGATGAGCGCAAAGATCACGGCGAAGATGCCGATGATTGGCGGGAGCATTGGTGCGGCTGTGGCGAATGCTGTCGTGAGGATCTTGGCCCAATCCACGCCTGTCTGCCTCCTTGGTTCTCTGGGAGCCACGCTAGCGCTCGGAGTGGCGGGGGCATGGGGAAATCGCTGACACCGGTAGCTGGAACAGCGACGACGCGATTGCGGCCCATCGGGTCGGTACGCATCACCGGCTGCATTCGGAAGACGCATTTGCAGCGCTGCGAGCCCGGCGTGCTCGCGAACAGGCTGCCTTTGCCGAGTCGCTCGAATTAGAAGGCGACGAAGTGTGAGTACGTCTGGCGAACTAAGTTGGACAACGCCCACGGCAATCCAAAACGAAGCTCCAGTTCATGGCGGGATTTCTGCCTACCGCGGCGGAGCAGTCAGTGCGGCAGCCGAGAATGCGCTGGGAGTGAATTCATTGCTGAACGGGGTTACAAGAACTTCAGTTAGTCTCGCCGTATGAATCGTGCGTTCATTCTTTTGATCGTCATGTGCGAGACCTGTGGGTGTGGCTCGACCGAGGCATCGAATGCGCCATCCACAACCGGGACAGTGCCAAGCAGCGCCTCAGCGCCTGCCGAGGTGCCTCGCCGGGTCGTACTCACCGTCGAGCAGACGGCCTTGTTGAAACGGCACTTCGATACGGTTGCCGAGATGGTCCGGACGCCCTACACAACGGCCATCATCCGGGGCGTCGTGCGAGGCACGAAGGACATCTATGTTGAGCAAGTCCCGTATCGGGTGCTTACGGTGGAAGTCACCAAGTCATACAAACAACCGATCGTCGGCACCGTGACCGCCTACGAAGACAGCGGCTTGGTGCCCTATGAATTGGTGCGGCCAGAACTGGTAGAGCACGGCTGGACCGGCAACGCAGTTCCACCCGCTCAACCCGGCGACGTGGTGGACTACCGTTTCCCCGACGCTCCGCATACCGAGGTAGGGGACGCAGTAGTGATGTTCGTCCAGCGAAACCCGAACTCCCGCGAACTCATTCCGGCGGACTGGCAACTCGTCAGCTCATTCGAGGGTCTCCTTGTTGAAGAGCCGTCCCTCGGCATCTATGTCCGTCGCGGAATCTCCGCCGACGCTCCAGCCACTGTTGACCGATCTGTGCCGACCGCGAACCTGGATCGCATACTGACCACTCCGTAGCCGCCGCCGGAGAACTCAACATTGCATCAGGTCGTGCAGCAGACCCGATGGATGAGAGCCACGCGGCGCACCAGCGCGTGGCGCGCACGCGTGAAGCGGGCGTCCTATCGCGGGATTCGCACCCGGCGTCAATACCTTCACATATTGCAGAGGTTTTGACATGCGAAGCAGGTGGCGAGAAGAGCCCGTTGTTGGTGCGAGGATCCGGTCTGGCTCTGGCTCAGCTCCACGTCCGGGCCAGCGAGGACGCGTGCGCCTCGATCTGGTCTGCCAATGCTCGGCCGCGATCTTGGGTGCTGGTAGGTAGAGAGGTCACGGCCTGCGCGAGGGCCTGGGGCAGTGCGTCTCGAAGCTCGACGACGCGGTTGATGGCAGCGTCGGCTCCGATGCCCAGGCGCCTTCCGGCCTTGGCCCAGTCGCCCGGCGAGATCTCGCGCATGATGCGGTGGTCGCCGACCTTCATTGACGACTCCAACGGTCGATCGGAGGGGTAGGCGACCGCCGAGGCCAGATCGTAGAGCGGCGCGAGTAGGGCCCGCCGTCCGGCCAGCAGCAGCGAATAGTTCTTGGCGTGCGCGTCCGTGCCGCCAATGAGCACGTTGTAGACCAAGGCGTCGAAGAAGCGTTGAGCACTGTCCTGGCGATCGGTCACGTTAAGTCGGGTGAATAGGTCGGCGATCTCGCCCACACCAGGGCCGCCATCGGCCTGGTATTTCTGGTTGGGATGAACCGACAGGGCTTGACAGAGGTCCTCTTGATGCAGGCGATGGAGCCGCCCTTCCGCATCCCACACCCGGTCGTAGCGCGTCGAGACGATGGCGCGTACGTCTTCGATTTCGATCAGTTCCGAGGTTGCGGCGGGGAGCCACAGGCGCTTGGCCGTCCGCTGGCAGAGCACCTCGTTGATGTGATGATCGTCGAAGCCGTCGATGGCCGGTTTGATGATGTGAGTGGTCGGAGTTGAGTCTTGTGGAATGCCCCACGCGTGGCTGGTTTCGTCCCGGTAGAGGGCAACCTTCGACTGTGCTCCAGCGAGGCTCCACCGGCCCGCGTGCCGGCCGGGGTTCCAGTCGCCGCGATGTGCAGCGAGGTCTCGAATTAGGGTGACGAACTCCACATCGCTGAGCCAGTCGATATCGCCGCAGCGTCGGGCGGCATCAGCGCTGGCCGCCTCGGCAGGCATGATTTGGACTGCCCCTGCAGCGTCCCTGCCCACCTGTCGCAGGAGCGCGAAGGGGTTGTTGGCTGATACGCCGTAGGTGGCACCCCAGCGTTCCCGAACTGCTTGGTTGTCAGGCAGCAGTCCTTCGAGGAAGGCGCGCACGGCACGGTTGGGATGCGTCCCAGAGCGGAGGGGGAGTGACAGCGACAGTGGGGTGGAATCGGGTGCGGCGAGATAGCGGGCGTCATAGGTGAACCCCAGCGACCCTTGTCGGGATTGGGTGAGCGTGCCAACCGGGGTGCCGTCGAGGTAGACCGACAAATTTTCGCTCATCGCAGGGCCTCGAATACGGCGGCGAAAGGATCAGCAGCAGGTTCGGTGGCCGGTGTCGTCTCTAACGACAGTGAGAGCCCGAGCGCGGTGAAGGTGTCGAGCACTTTGGAGAGCTCCAGTCGGGGATTGCCCTGCTCGAGACGTACCAGCCAGTCCCGGCCGACTCCGGCGCGTTGGGCGAGCTGGGCTTGGGTTAGGCCACGTTGCTTCCTGGCCTGGCGGACGGCGTTGGCGACGTCCTGGGTGTTTCTTAACATGACACCTCCATGTTGCCGAGTGGCGACATGGGTAAATGTAGTCGTTCGGCGACAGTGTGGCAAGAGGTCGTACGGCAACATGTCCTGTGTTAGCGGTGGGCACCCGGCCGATGTCCCAATGAATGAGACCTAGAGACATTCAGAGACACTCAGGCATGGGCCCCCTGGCGCGATTCCACCCGGTTTACTCGCGTGGAGGAATCGCTGCGGCGATCGAAACGCCAGTTGTGGGCGTGCCCGACCAGCGGCTGGCATGGGCCAGAATGTCCCACGTGCCTCCCAAGAAGAAGACCGCCAAGACCGAAACCCTCGAAGCCACCTTGTGGGCGGCAGCCGACAAGCTGCGCGGCAAAATGGATTCGGCCGTCTACAAACACGTTGTGCTGGGACTGATCTTTCTCAAGTACGTTTCCGACACTTTCGCCGTGCGCAACCGCGAGCTGACCAAGCTGGTCGACGATCCAGCTTCCGACTACTTCATGTCCAACCCAGAGGCGAAGCGATCGGTACTCGAAGATCGCGACGAGTACACCGCCGAGGGCGTGTTCTGGGTCCCCGAGGGTCACCGTTGGGACGATCTCCGCAAGGCGGCCAAGCAACCCGATATTGGCAAGCGTGTCAACGCAGCGATGGACGCTATCGAGCGTGACAACCCGACACTCAAGGGCGTTCTGCCGAAGGAGTACGCCCGCCAAGAGCTCACTGCCGAAACTGTCGGCGGGGTTATCGACATCTTTTCGCGCCAAGATCTGGCTGCTAAGGAGTATCAGGGCCTCGATGTGTTGGGCCGGGTCTACGAGTACTTCCTGGGCCAATTCGCTTCGAAGGAAGGCAAGAAGGCCGGCGAGTATTACACGCCGCGCTCAGTGGTGCAGGTGCTGGTGGAGATGTTGCAGCCCTACCACGGACGCGTTTTCGACCCGGCGTGCGGGTCGGGTGGCATGTTCGTTCAGGCCGACAAGTTCGTCGCAGCCCACGGCGGCTCGCGCAACGACATTTCGGTGTTTGGTCAGGAGTCGAATGCCACCACCTGGCGCCTGGCCAAGATGAACCTTGCTGTGCGGGGCATCGAGGCGAACCTCGGCCCGCAGTGGGGCGATTCGTTCACCGCCGATTCGCACCCAGACCTCAAAGCCGACTACGTGTTGGCCAACCCGCCCTTCAACGATTCGGATTGGGGTGGGGAGAAGCTGCGCGGCGATGTCCGCTGGAAGTTTGGCGACCCGCCCGCGCAGAACGCCAACTACGCCTGGTTGCAGCACTTTCTTCATCACACCAGCCCGACCGGCACGGTCGGCACGGTGCTCGCCAACGGTTCGCTGTCGAGCCAGCAGAACGGCGAAGGCGAGATCCGCAAGAAGATGGTGGACGTCGGTGTGGTGGAGTGCATCGTCGCTCTGCCACCGCAGTTGTTCTATGGAACGCCGATTCCGGTGTGCCTGTGGTTCTTGACTCGCAGCAAGGCTGGTGGTGGCTCCAGGAAGACCAGGCCGCGCACGGGCGAGACCCTGTTCATTGATGCCCGAGGCCTCGGGCATATGGAGACCCGCACCCTGCGCCTCTTCGGCGAGGACGACATCGCCAAGATCGCGGACGCTTACCACGCCTGGCGCGGAACCGAGACAAGCAGCGGTCAGCCATATGAGAACGTGCCCGGCTTCTGCCGAGTAGCGACCACTGCGGAGATTGCCGACCACGGCTACGTGCTCACCCCAGGACGCTACGTGGGTTCGGGAGACGTCGAGGGCGACGGTGAGCCGATGGGAGAGAAGATCGCCCGGCTGGCCGCCGAGATCAAGGACGGCTTCGCGGAGCGGGCCGAGCTTCAGGGCGCAGTGGTCGCGGCGCTGAAGTCGCTGGTGGTTGAGGATGAGTGAGTGGCGCATCGCGACCCTTGGTGAGGTATGTAGCAAGCCACAATATGGAGCGATTGCCAAAGGCACTACTGAACCCATAGGCCCGAGATTTGTGCGACAAACCGACATCGTCAGTGGCCGTGTGGATTGGGGGTCGGTTCCGTTCTGTGATCTTCCGGACTCCGAGGTGGGCAAGTATGCAATCGCGCCGGGTGACCTGTTGATCTCGAGGCTGGGCGCTGGGGTGGGTACGGCTGCAACAGTTCGGGAGTCGACGAACGCGGTATTCGCGGGATACCTCGTGAGGTTCCGGGTCATCCCTGCTACCGCTGACCCAGCCTTCATTGGCTACCAACTGCATTCAGTCTCTTGGCTTGAACACGTAAATGGAGTGCGGTCCGGAGCGGCGCAGCCGACGCTCAATGCACAGCAGATGAGCTCTTTCAAGCTCTCCTTGCCGCCCATTGTGGAACAACGCCGGATCGCGGGCGTTCTGGGCGCCCTCGACGACCTCATCGAAACCAACCGCAGGAGCATCGCAAACCTCCGGTCGCTGGCACTGGCGGCATTCGATGCCGCTAGCGCGGGCGGCGAGCTCGCTTTGTTTGGTGGAATCGCCACGCAGATTCGGGAGGGCGTGGCAGCCGTCGAAATCGAGCGCAGCACGCCGTACTTGGGTCTGGAACACTTTGGAACTGATGGCGAGGGCATCACGGGCGTTGGCGATGCCGCCGCCGTCGCGAGCAGCAAGTCACGGTTCCACTCCGGCGACGTGCTTTATGGGAAGCTTCGCCCCTATTTTCGCAAGGTGGATCGTCCTGGCTTCGATGGCGTCTGCTCAACCGAAATCTGGGTGCTGCGTCCACAATCAGGGTGGGGTGCTGCCACCCTGCATGCAGTGGTCGCCCGCCCGGAGTTCACAGATTTCGCCATGTCCGGAAACAAGGGCACCAAGATGCCTCGCGCCGACTGGGCGCACGTCCAAACCATGCCAGTAAAGGTTCCGCCCGAACACAAGCGCGACGCCATCGAGGATGGGCTCGAGCGACTCTGGCAAGCCACAGTCGCGCTCCAGGAGGAGGTATCCCAACTCACCCACACTCGCGATGAGCTTCTTCCGCTCCTGATGTCCGGCAAGGTTCGAGTGGCGGAGAAGCCGTAGTGACTTCCGCCGATGATGCACTGGTTGCCGAGTGCTTGGCTGGCGTCCCGATCCTGCCTGGGCCTGGTGTGGACCCGGTGAGGCTTCGAGGGTGGGCCGCACGAAAGCTCGCCTACGAAGATGCAGCTTGGGCCATCGATGTGAACCAGTCCGCCTGCACTAACGTCGACGTGCAGTGGTTTATTGGCCTTTCCGTCACTCACCACTTCGTTCGGATCGCGTACGAGGGTGCCACGCTCCTTCGGGCGTCGAACCCGGCAGCGGGCATCCCCCTACTTGCTGATCTTCTGACCGACCATTACGCGACAATCACCAAGCGATACCGGCATTCTACGAAGCTGCTAGACGACACAGGCAAGCCCCTGGAGACGATGTTGAGCGAGTTCGACGATGAGCTCAAGTCACACCGCGAGGAGTTCCTGGGTAACTCCTGGAAATGCGTGCGCTGGGCTGAGTCGGATCTGGGCATGTACCTGATCGATGGTGCGGTCGTTGGGGCAACCGTGCCAGCCTCCTATCGTCTCGGCGTCTCCGTTAGCACCAAGGCCCACAAGACGGGCGAGGGCATTCTGGCCGTTGCTGAAGAGTGGGGTGCGATTCTGGCGGCGGTGCGCAGTGCGACGCTTCTAGTGGACGAGCCGGATTCCTCGCTCGATCTGCGAGGTGTCGAGGTGCAGAGCAGGGATAGGCGGGCGGCGCGGTATCTGCGGAGGCGATTCGAGCCCTCATTCCCCATCGCCCTCAAGATGCTGCTCCTTCTCATCGAGGGCGACTTGAATACCTCACGACTGTTCCTCCCGCTCACTGCCCCCGGCCACGAAGGCCCTGTGTTTCGCGCCCAGTTTGTGACCGTATATCACTCGCTGACGTCGCTGCAGAGGATTGCGGATGAATATCTCGCCATCACCTCGCCTGGCCTTACCGAGCTGCGCGCGTTGCTGAATAGCGCACCGGCGATGCGCCTTGTCTCACGCGGTGGCCTCAATATCCGGAACCGTTGCGTCCACTACGAGATGAACGACCCGGCGATCCTTCCGGATCTCACTATGCCGATGTGTGGGCTGATCGAAGCAGTCTTCCCCGGCCAGACCTGGGAGTCGGTGAAGAGTGACGTTCACTTGGTGACAGAGCAGTTGGCTGTGGTCCTTGGTCGCTGGCGCCGCTAACTAGGCCTCGTGCCCGGCGCTGTTGGCACTCTCGCTGGTTGACTTCAACTCCGAGCGCGCCTGGTTCCGAGCGTCTCTCATCGTGGCCAGGTCTGTCCGCCGACCCTCCTTGTTTTGCGTGATGAAAGCGTCTCCCTGCACAACCCTCCCAACGCGCTGATGCCAATGGTCGTTGCGCCTTGGGTGGCGTTCGGACTCGGTGCTCAGGATGGCGAATCGGCGGTTGAGACTGTGAGCGAAGGTGATTCGCGCAATCTGTCGGAGCAGCCTGCTACCTTCCAACGCATGGAAGGCATTTGGTTGTCGCTGCTCAGCGGCGTGATCGGGGCTGTGGTGGCCGTGATGGGTACGTTTTGGGCTCAGTTCTATTTGAGGCGGCGCGACGAGCGCCAACAGGCCGATCGTGAGCGAGTCGCGACCGTCCTCGACTTCACGGCGCGGGCCAACGCGATGGCGATGTGGGCTGCGTACATTCATGCGCACACATCACAGACAAGAAAGTGGGGCTCTGTGCCCGCGCTCCTATTGCGGCAGCTCCCGCCGGTCGATCTGAAAGACATGGCAACGACCTACATCACCTATGTCACTGAGCTCCTGAGGGTCGGCGGCCAGCTGGTGTCCATGGAGGGGATTGCGATCAAGTCGAAGGTTGACGATGTCGCGAAGACCACCTTCGAGTTGGCGCAGTGCCACCTTTCACCCGAAGACAACAGGTCAGAACTGCGGCGTGCGTTCCACCCGGCCAAACCGCTTGATAAAGCACGGGTGGCGAGGCTAAGGAAGCGTCAGCTGGAGGCGGCGACACAGCTCGAACTCGCCGTTCTGGCCCGATGCTCGACCATGAAGGGTCACGAAGTGGCCAAGGAATCGGGATTCCTGAAAGACACCGAGCTGATTAAGTAGGTGATCCTGCGCCCAGCGTTGCGCTTTTCCCGCAATACTCAGGAGTGCCCACCGCGGTAAACCGTCGGCGAGGCCCGGTTTGCGACTTGGTAGGAGGCGCGGTGAATCCGAGCGAGGACGCCCTCGAGCGTTGGGTGTTGTCGATGCTCGGCGAGTTGGGCTGGGTGCACGTCTACGGACCCGACATTGCGCCAGGCGAGCCAAGCGCCGAGCGCAGTGACTATCGGGAAGTGGTGCTGGCGGGACGTCTGCGGAGCGCCATCAAGCGGCTGAACCCTACGCTTAACGAGAGCGTCGCTGACGATGCCGTTGCCACGGTGCTGCGCGTCGATTCGCCCGTGATCGAATCGGAGAACTGGACCGCCTACCGCTACCTCGTCCAAGGCGTCCCGGTGGAATACCACGATGTCAATGGGCAGTTGCGTTCTGATCGGGTGCAGTTGGTCGATTGGGAGCACCCGCGAAACAACGATCTGGTCGCCATCAACCAGTTCAGCATTCAGGGGCCGAAGAAGACTCGGCGTCCGGATGTACTGCTGTTCGTAAACGGCTTGCCGCTGGCAATTCTGGAGTTGAAACGTCCCGGGGATGCCTACGCCAAGGTCACTGGCGCCTACCGGCAGATTCAGACCTACCGAGCCCAGATTCCCGAAGTGTTTAAGTGGAACCAGGTGGCGGTGGTCTCGGATGGCATGGAGGCTCTGGCCGGGTCCTTTTCCGCGCCCTGGGAGCACTGGGCGGCATGGAAGACGATCGACGGCACCGTTCGCGACCCCAAAGACTTGGATGGGCATCGGATTCCACCGATTGAAGTGCTCACCCGGGGCATGCTCGACCCCCAGGTGTTCTTCAACCTATGTCGTCATTTCGTGGCTACCTTCGGGGAAGGGGTCGAGACCCGCAAGGCAGTGGCGAAGTATCACCAGTACTGGGCAGTGAACAAGGCTGTTGCGCAGACACTCGAATCATTGGAGACCGACGGACGCATCGGTGTGGTCTGGCACACCCAGGGTTCGGGCAAGAGCTTGGAAATGGCGTACTACGCGGGGCTTATGATGACCCATCCAGCCATGGAGAATCCCACTGTTGTCGTGCTCACCGACCGCAACGATCTCGACGATCAGCTATTCGAGGAGACGTTTGCCCCGTCTAAACCGGGTTCGCCGCTGCCCGAATCGCCGGTGAAGGCCGAGTCGCGTCAGCATTTGAAAGACTTGCTCACTGGGCGGGAATCGGGCGGCATCATCTTCACGACTCTGCAGAAGTTCGGGCTGAGTAAGGCCGACAAAGACGGCGGCCGATCCTTCCCGCAGTTGTCTGATCGGCTGAACATCGTCGTGATGGTCGATGAGGCCCACCGCTCCAACTATGACCTGATTGACGGCTTCGCCCGCAACGTCCGCGACGCGCTGCCGAATGCCTCGTTCATCGGGTTTACGGGCACGCCGATCGACGAGAAGGATCGCTCCACCACGGAGATCTTCGGCGAGTACATCGACGTGTATGACATGACCCAAGCCATCGACGACGGTGTCACGGTGAAGGTGTTCTATGAGCCGCGATTGGCCCGAGTTGAGCTCCCCGAAGACGCCAAGGCCGAGATCGACGACGAGTTCGACGACGCCACCAACGGCTCAGAGGAGGAAATCTCCGAGCGGTTGAAGAGTAAGTGGGCCAAGGTCGAGGCGATCGTTGGCTCTGAGAAGCGCATCAACCAACTGGCCACCGACATCGTCGAACACTGGGAGGCCCGCCGCGGCGTGCTGGCCGGCAAGGCAATGGTCGTCACGATGTCGCGACGGATCGCCGTTGATTTGTATGCGGCGGTCATCAAGCTGCGCCCGCACTGGCATTCAGACGATGACGACGCCGGAGTGGTGAAGGTCGTGATCACTGGGAACGCCACCGACCCGGCCAGCTTCCAGCCGCATATTCGCAACCAAGCCGAGCGGCGAGCCATGAAGGTGCGCGCGTCGAAAGCTGATGACCCGTTGGAGCTAGTGATCGTCCGCGACATGTGGCTGACCGGGTTCGATTCCCCGCCAATGCACACCATGTACGTCGACAAGCCGATGCGTTCGGCGGGTCTAATGCAGGCCATCACTCGGGTAAATCGGACGTTCCGGGACAAGCCGTCCGGGCTCATCGTGGACTACATCGGGATCGCCGAGAACCTCAAGGACGCTCTGGCCACCTACACCGACCGGGACAAGGCTGATCGCGCGATCGGTGAGGACGTGCGTAGCGCAGCTATCCCGGAACTGTTGATCGAGCACCAGGTGGTGGCCGACCTGCTCCACGGCATCGACTGGGTGACGATCCTCGGGTCCGGCGAAGTGAAAGCGTTTGTGACCGCGGTCGCCGCAGCCGTTGACCATCTGCTCGAGGCCGAGCGGGACGCCTGCGAACTCGGTGCGGACGTACAGGCTGGCGAGTTCCAACTCGATGGTTATCAGCAGCCGTCGGTGAAGAAGCGATTTATGGCGCACACCGGGCGATTGAAGAGGCTGTTCTCACTGGTGCCGACCTCGCCGCAGGCCACCGCAGTTCGTGATGACGTCGCGTTCTTTGACGCTGTTCGGGCGGCCATCGCCAAGATCGAAGCCGTCGACCGCACCGCCGATGGTGAGGCCGTTCTCGACACCGCAGTGCGGCAGATCATAAGTCAGCACGTGTCAGGCTCCGGAGTGATCGACATCTTCGCCGAGGCTGGCCTAGCCAAGCCCGACATCTCGGTGATCGACGACGAGTTCCGAGCCAGCTTCGCTGCTTCGAAGAATCAGAATCTCCAGCTAGAGGCAGTTCGGCGCCTGATCGGCAACGAGGTCAGGATCATCGGGCAACGCAACATCGTTGCCGGTCGCAAGTTCTCCGAGATGCTCGCCGATGCCTTGAACCGCTACCAGAACCGCACGATCGATGCCGCTCAGGTGATCGCCGAAATAGTCGAACTCGCCAAAGCGCTCAAGGCCCAGCGCCAACGCGGTGAGGAGACCGGACTGACGGAGAATGAGCTGGCCTTCTACGATGCCCTCTCCGACAACGACTCGGCGCGCGAGGCAATGAAGGACGAACTGATGATTCAGATCGCTCACGAACTCACCGAGATCGTCCGCAAGGATGCCAAGACCGACTGGCAGGTAAAGGAGACAGTTCGCGCCAAGCTGCGAACCCGCATCAAGCGCCTGCTGCTACAGAAGGGCTACCCGCCCGACATGGAGCCTTCGGCAACCGAGCTGATCATCCAGCAAGCCGAACTCATGGCAGAAGTAGAGGGGTAGAGATGGTTGTGTCAGAGGGGGTACTCCCCAGGGTCAGTGCCTATTACGCGCGCCCAAATGCGCTTGCCAGAACCCTGCCCGAACCTCTGCGGTCCGCATTCTTGGGTGCCTGGGAGGGGGCAGCGAAGGACTGGACTGTGGGGGCGGTGCGGTCGGGTCTCGCTGGCGACGTTGCAAACGCCATCATCGAGTTGTATGCACCCGTTGATCTCGAGTTGGCCACCAAACCTCCAGAGGAGGGGGAGTGGTTTGTCTACTCCGGCAGGGCCATCTTTTCTATGCCGACCTCCTCCAGGCCGGGAAAGGCGCGCATCAAACTGCCGAGGCTTGGTTGGGATGCCTCTGCGGCGGTGCGTGATGACTGCATGCTTACGTCAACGTCCTACACGAACATGTCCGGCACCAGGACGGGCGTGCTCATGCTCGGCGTTGCATCATCGTCGTCGACATTTGAACTGGTCGTCGCGGGATACCGCGATTTGTTCGGCAGTCTCGCGGGATCGCAATCGGCACAGAACTGGCCGCAGCATCTTCAAAGCTCATTGCTTAGGGTCAGCCGCGACGATCTGACGGAAGTTGTCCGCCGATCGTTCGAGGAGTTGGAGAGGATGATCGTGTACCGACGAGGACACCAGGTGCTGGAAGGTGACCCTACATTCCTGGACGAGTCGGGATTTCAGACTTTCTATGGGATGGTTGCTCCTCTCTTGCTTTCCCCATTTGGAGCGCGGGTGGTGCCTGAGGCAGCGTCCGGGCTTGGCCCCTCCGATTTCCTCGTGACGTCGGAGGCCGAGGCTCAGGCCATCGAGTTCAAGCGAACCGATTCTGCAGCCGACCTGGGGCGACTAAAGAAAGGGCTGTCCGTCCAACTCCCGACATATATGGATGGCCACGGGGCCAGCCGCGGCTGGTATGTGGTGCTCGTGCAAGGCGACATGCCGGACGAGGCGCTCGCGAGAGTTCGTCATGATCTCGAGGCGGCCAACACAAGGCCCGACTCCATTTCGGTGGTCCTTGTCGATGGCCGAAAGCAGGTGTCGGCCTCACGGCGCTCCGAGATTCCCAATCTGCTGAGCCTTGAGAATCAAGCGCCCTGACGCAGAACCGGCGCCCTCGTCTGGGGCGGCACCTCACACGACCCCCACCCCAAGCCCATTGCGAGGCCCGGTCATTGCATTCCTGGCCCGCGCGGCGCCTGAGGTCTGCGCGCGGGAGACGTCCGGGGTCAGAAGATGCTTGGCTGCAGGCCTTGGGCACCCATAATGTGCCAACCTTCACCGACTCGGCCTGTGGCGCTTCGAGTGGTGCAGGGCACGGGGCCACGTTGCCTGGGCCAGCATCGATCCCTCGGATCGCCCGCTCGGCGCTGCGGCGGGTCGGGTGAAAGGCTTCCCACCTGCGGCGCCCCAATCAGCTAGCTTGATTCCGAGACGCGAGTCGGCGTCTTGGTGCGAAAGGCGATCATGTCGAAGACAGTATTTCGGTCCACTTCTTTCAACTTGCGGCATCTAGTCGACAACATCTCTCGTGGAGACGTCGCACTGCCCGAGTTGCAGCGGCCTTTCGTCTGGTCGAACTCGAAGGTGCGTGACCTATTCGACTCCATGTACCGGGGGTTCCCTGTCGGCTACTTGTTGTTCTGGGAGACTGGCGCCGAAGTGGGGGCCCGCCAGATCGGGGTAGGAGGTAAAGACGCCAGAGTCGCGCGGTGGTTGATCGTGGACGGGCAGCAGCGGATGACGTCCTTGTACTCGGTAATGACCGGGCAGAAGGTGGTTCGTGAGGACTACTCAGAGTCGAGGGTCAAGCTTGCGTTCCGGCCCCGCGACGCGCATTTCTCCGTGGCCGACGCCACCACCGAGAAGAACCCCGAGTTCCTCAAAGATGTCACTTTGCTCTGGGGCGACTTCCGCGACACCGTCTCCAAGTTTTTCTCCGACTATGAAGCAGCGCGCGGGCCTTTGGAGGCGCCAGTGAGGAACTCCTGGGAGGACGCCATCGACCGCGTGCGCGACCTTCAGAACTTCCCGTTCAACGTCGTCGAACTCGATTCTGCGGTCGAGGAGGAACAGGTAGCCGAGGTTTTCGTTCGGATCAACTCGGAAGGGGTGAAGCTCAACCAAGCTGACTTCATTCTGACCTTGATGAGCGTGTTCTGGGACGACGGCCGAAAGCAGTTGGAGGCGTTCTCTCGCGCTGCCAAGGTGCCATCCGCCGGCGGGCCATCGGCCTTCAACTGGTACATAGCTCCGTCCCCTGATCAGCTTCTACGCGTTGGCATTTCACTCGCCTTCGATCGGGCGGTTCTGCGGCATGCCTACTCGATCCTGAGGGGCAAGGATCTAGAGACGGGGCACACCTCGGTCGAGCGTCGAAGCCAGCAGTTCGAGGCGTTGAAGGCAGCACAAGCGGAGGTCGTGAACCTAACGAACTGGCATGAGTACCTGCGTGCGCTCGAGCGAGCCGGTTACCGCGGGTCCAAGATGATCTCCAGCCAGAACGTCGTGCTCTTCTCCTATGCGATCTGGCTGCGAGGGCGAGTTACTCACAAGGTGCCTGTAGATCAGCTGCGCGAGGGGATAGCCCGCTGGTTCTTCATGGCTCACCTCACTTCGCGGTACTCAGGGTCTTTCGAGACTCAGGCAGAGCGGGACTTTGCCAGAATCGATGAGTTGGCTGCCGAGGTGGGGTTTGTGGTGGCGCTCAACCGCATCGTTGATGACACCTTGACCAGTGACTTCTGGACCATCACGCTTCCCAACGAGCTTGCGACTGCGGCGTCACGAAGCCCGGCGTTGTTCGCCTATTTCGCAGCTCTTAACATCATTGACGCTGATGCGCTGCTGTCTACTGGCAAGGTCCGGGAGCGGCTTGACCCAGCGATTGTGAGTACCAAGGGGATCGAGCGACATCACCTGTTTCCCAAGGCGTACCTGCGCGAGGCCCTCGGAATCAAGGACAGCCGCCAGATCAACCAGATCGCCAACATGGCCCTTGTTGAGTGGAACGACAACATTGCGATCTCCGATTCTGCCCCGGAGGTCTACTGGCCCCAGCAGAGGGAATCGAAGACCTACCTGTCGTCCGACCGGGTAAGTGCGCAGCTCAAGGCGCACGCCCTCCCGGACGGCTGGACGGGCCTGGAATTCCTTGAGTTCCTCGCCCAGAGGCGAAAGTTGATGGCCGCTGTTGTTCAAGAAGCGTTCGGGGAGCTTTCGGATCCGGCCTACCGGGCCAGCTATCCGCCGGTTGGCATGGGTGCGCCTGATTCGTTCCCGGGATCTGAAGCACCCTCGGGCGGGGTCACCGTGCTGGATCTTCTCAACGCTGGACTGATCGCTGCAGGCTCGGTGCTGATGCCTGCCAGGGCTGGCATCGAAACCTTGGGTGAGGTCGACGAGAACGGGAACATAGTCGTCGGCGAGGTTGCCTATGCCACGCCATCAGGTGCGGCCATGGCCGCCGCCGGAACGCAATCGGAGAACGGCTGGGTGTTTTGGTTTGTCGATACCCCCACCGGGGAGCGACTTCTGAGTCGTCTCCGCGAGGAGTATCGAACGGCTGACAACAATGAGGGATCAGGCCTGTAGACCTACCCCGCAACCCCCACCCAAAGCCCATCTCGGGCCCTGGTCATGGCGACGTATAGCTCGCGCCGAGCCAGACCCCAGCGCTCATGCTCGGCATCGTCAGCCGGGGTCGCGACTGAGGTCTGCGCCCGCGAAACGTCTGGAATTAGTACCTGTTTGAACTCCAGGCCTTTGGCGCGCTTGATCGTGCCAACCTTCGCCGCTTCGACCGGCGAGCCGGTGTAGTCCTCCAAGGCGATGATGGGCAGGCCCGCGTCGGTGAGCGCGTGCGAGACCCGTCCAACAGCCAGCGGTCGCTGTTGTTGTGGGTCCAAGATCATTCAGCGTCAGCACACTTAGCGCGGGTGATGAGATTTTCGAAGATCTTCATCCATCGATCCACCACGGTCTGCTTCGGTTCGAGCCATTGCGTCTCGTGGTGCGGAAGTGGCGATCCGAGTTGTTCGTGAAGCAACTCACAAGGAATCCAGACTTGAAGGTGGGTGT
>DHWU01000079.1:37296-45271 GCA_002413345.1 Propionibacteriaceae bacterium UBA5174
CGAAGCCCGGCGAGGGTCATCATGCGGACTCCGCCGTGTCGACCTGCGGATTCGTCGTAAACCTCAATGAGTTTGTTCCAGTGCTCTGCTAAGTGTTTGGACCCAAGATCTCGAAGGCCCATGGCATAGGCCGCGCTGGAGGTGGCCCCTGTTTGGTGCAGCGTCCGCGCAGATCTCCGCAAGATCTCCAGACCAGCGTCATCGAACTGACCGCTTTCGGCGCGATAGCTCACAAGGCTGCCTTCCAATTCCAGCCGCCATGCCCTCGCGTGGTCCCTGGTGACGGCGTCCTTGAGCCTGGCTTCCAGGCAGCGAACGGCGGCGTCGATGTCGCCATGGCTGCGGTGGACGCTCGCAATGACTGCAGTTGGATTGGCGGCGTCCTTCGCCGCCTCGTCGACGAGGTCTCGGTAGCGGCGTGCCATGGCGAAAGTGGTGAGGTATTGGACGGGATAGATCCCGCTTTCGGGGTGTGCTTGCTTCAACTCCGCCAACAAAGGCAGCGCTGCGTCATGCTGTCGAAGCGCTCGATGGGCGTATGCGCTCCACAATGTCGCCGACTCCACGATCTTGGGAAACGGGCTATGGCGCAGAGGTTCCAACTCGGGCAACCGCTCTGAGACGGGTAGCGCGAGTGCGCGATTCAGGCGGACCGCGGCGCGAAGCTCGTCATCGTCGATCTCGTCTCGTATCGGCGGGAGTGCCCCGCTCAGAGCCCCCTTGCTTGGTGTCTTTCGCATCTCGGCGCCCACCCAGTCCTTGCGGATTCCTGATTCGAGGCAAATCAGGACGGCGGCTGCGTGAAGGTGCAGGCGATCCACCACCTGGTCGGACTCCTTTGCGCGGGCGAACCTCTCCTCGAGGTGCTCGAGCGCTCTGTTTGCGGCTGTTCGCCAGTCACCTTCGGTCCATCCCCCTATTGCGTACGGGCCGGCGGCGCGTACGAGCGCTCGTACATCCTCGTGAAGGCGAAAAGGGAAGTGGGCGCCGACCGAGGGCAGAACCAGGGACTCGCGGGTGAGGCGTTGGACAGCACCTTCGTCGACATCTGCGGCAGCGGCCGCGAGCGCAACATCAAAATACGGCGTCACCGCGCATCCTTGCAGCGCGCGAGCCGCATCAGCTGGAAGGTGTGAGATGAGGCGATTGGCGACGTCTGCTGCGCTGCCGTCGAGGTCAGTGGAGGTGATTTCCGTCCCGGGGTTTGCACTATGCAGCTGAATTGCCAGGCTAACAATCAGGTCAATGTGCATGGGCAAACCCCGGCTTGCTTGGGTTGCAGTGGCAAGCGATCTGGCGCTGAGTCCGACTCCGTGCGCGGCGAGCCTGTCCGAGATGAGGGCAGCCGTGTCTTCTGGCGAAAGATTGCCTACAAGGTGCTGCCTTGGTTCAAGCTCGCCATCACTGGTGCGCGCGAGGGACGGCCAGGTGGCTGGGCCAAATTTTCCCAACGCCGCGCGATCCCTCTGATGCCACGTAACCAAGTTGCGCCCGGTGAGCACGAACAACACATGCGGAAGTGCCGCGGCAACCTCACACACCAGCCGTTCCGCGTTGAGCTCACCCGGGGTCTGCACCTTCTCAAAAGTGTCAACGAAGACGACGATGCTAGGCCGTCCAGTGGGGGTGAAATTCTGGATTTGCTTTGTCGCTAGTTGAAGTGTCCGATTCGTTAACAACGGAAGATGCTGGGGAGACTCTGCGCCCTCCGCGATGTCGTCAAGCAGCTTTGGAAGCTCGGGGTAGTCCTGCAATGCCGCTTGAAACTGCGCTGACTTAAGTGCGGTTCTGACAACACGGGTGATCATGCCTCGCGAAAGGCTAGTGGTGACATCAAAGGCCCCAGCATCCGAGGCCAGCCCTAGGAGCACGTCCGTCATGGTGTCCGCATCTCGCTGACGAGTGGCGGTGTACGAGTCATTGGGGTGCAACGCGGCGAAGAGTGAGGCAAGGGCGATGTCGAAGGCACTCCACACGGGCGCGGCGTGGTTTAGCGCCTTCCTGAATGCCAGGAGGAAAGGGATCGGATCGGATCGGTTTGATGGCTGGTCGAGGTCCCAGCGCACTGTGTGAGCGCGAGGGCTGCAGCCCGGCGGCCCCCAGTGGGAGCTTTGAAGAGGTCGAAGTTCGAGCCACGATTGAAGGGCGATACTCAAAGAAGTCTTGCCCACCCCGCCTATCCCGTAGAACGCCAGTACATTCTCGCCGCGATCACTGAAGGTTCGATTGGTAACTCGAGTGCGGAGTTGCGAGATACTTTCGAGCAGCGCCTCTGCCTCAGGGAAACGATCAGTGAACGATTCTAAAGCCGACATTTGAGGATCGCTGAAAGGGCCTTGAGGCATCGAGCCGCCTGTCGCAGTAGCTAGTTACGGGCAGCGCCAGCGTAGCGGGTGCGCTCGCTCGGTCTTTATCGAGTCTTGATGGAAATGCGCATCTGTCACGGAGTGACTCCGGCCCGAGAAATACTGGTGCCACCGCTCACGAAGTTTGATCTATAAACGGATCTGGGCCGGGTGTGGCCGCTTCTCTCTTGATGCCGATCTACGTCAGCGAGGCAGATCTTGCGCAATTGATGCCGACCAGATTGGCGACTTCCGGTGGAAGCTGCGCGAGTGCTTCTTGCGCCAGCGATCTGCGGCTCGTTAATCCACCCAGCGATCCAAAGCCGCCACGGGCACCAGTAGTTGCAGCTCATCAAGCGGCGACTGCAAGAAATCGCCATGGTGTAGGTAGAACTGTTTGGCGGCGGCGTTGCGACAATGCACAAGCACGGCAGCCGCGCCGATACTGCGGCTCAGCAGCACCGATCGCAGCAGCGAATCGCGAAGCAGTTCCCAGCCCAGGCCTTGTCCTTGATGATGCTCATCAACAGCCAGCCGCGCCAGCAAGATGCACGGAATCTGAGCTGGGCGGCCCTTGCTGAGCGGGGCTGGCACGGACGTCTTTGAGACCGCGGCCATCGCTAGGGCGTAGTAGGCGATCACTTGCTCGCCGTCAGTAATCACATACGTGACTGAGTTGTTAGAAACTTGGTTCTGCCAGGCGTACTTGAACAGCCATTCGTCCAGCTCAGCAGCGCCGCTGCGAAACGCGCTACGAACGTCGCCGCGCACGAGGCGGCGGGGTGCGTGCAAGCTCATTCAGTTTCAGCGAATCGGGATTGCCGAGCGAACAGCCGGTCGAATCGGTCCGTTGTGGGCAATGGGGCATCAAGCAACTCGACAAAAGCGGCGTACTGCTGGTCAGTGGCAGTGAACCAGCGTAGGTCGGCCAGGACGTGCTCGGCGCGATCGACAGCGCTGCTGAGAATGAAGTCGGTCAGGCTGTTGTTGCTAACTTCGGACGCCCGGCGCAGCAGCTCGGTTTGGTGCTGCGTAGCGCGAAGATTGATTCGCTGCCCCTTCACTGTGCGGGGTTCAATACTTGGCTCAGCCATTCTTGCTCCCGTGTGTGTACGTTGTGCGTACAGGATAGGTGCTGAGCTCAGCAATGGCCAGGGCTGATCGGTTCGTCCGGCGCCCTTCATGCCCGCTGGCACTTCTCTCACTGCTCAACCGGCATTGCTTAGTCGGGTAACGCAATGACTCAATGAGGCAATCAACACATCAGTGTGATGCCTATTAACTATCACCAGACGCGTTCTGATGATCTATGAGTCAGCTGAGGTGGGTGAGTGTGAGGTGGCCGTGCTCGCCGACATTGACGATCTTCGGCAGCGGTTGCGCCATGCCTTGTACGAGCCGCGGTGTGGACGCTTCTATGTGGCGACTCCGAAACTTCGCCAAACCTGGCTGGACATTCGTGGCAGTCGCCGGATCCGCGACGACGCTCACCCATTTGCCAATTGATCCAGAGCTGATGTGTGCCCAGCTTGGATTTGGCCAGCTTCGATTTGGTCAGTTGCGGGTTGGTGCGCTGGTTGTAGGGTCAGCGTTTGATCATGGAGGCGAGTTCGCCAATTTCGAGGGTTCGGTTGCCGGTGTAGGTGTGGTTGAAGCTGCCGGTCTGGCCGCCGGTGGTCCAGTCGATGCGCCAGTGTGTTTCGGCGGTGACTGTGTAGGGGTGGCCTTTCGGCGAAGCAGTGTCATAGATGTGGCCACACGTGGGTGAGGGGCTGCCGGGTTTATCAATGTGGGCCGGATAGACGCTGGTATTGGTACACGTTTTGGTGTGGCCGTCGCCCAGGTTGAAGGTGGTTGAGGTCCAGGTCGCTTTCAAAGTGAACGTGAGCCCGTCGTTGGTGGCGGTACTGGTCACTGTTTTGGGGCTGTCTGTCCACAGCCAAACAGGAAAACCTACGGCCAGCATCTTCCACTCGTTCACACTTGGATCAGGGCCAAACCGTGGCGTGGGGTTGGGCAGTTTGAGTTTGGTCACTACTTGGCGGAGTTGCTTTTCAGAAACTGGCTTCGATGCATGTCTCGCAGCAGTCTTAGCATCGGTAACGCTGGTCGGACACCACCCGTATTGGCCATTGAAGCCAGGCGCCAGCCGGTTAGTGCACCGAACCACAGCAGTGGTTGGCGCGGAGTCGCCTTCACCGGTACCCGATTTGGGAGTTCGCTTGATGTTGATCTCGCGGTGCGTTTCGGCCCGCTTGGTGTTCTGGACGAGGTCCCCTTTGACCCAGCCTCCAGTGGCGTCCACATTCGCGGTGTCGGGCTGTGGTGCGGGGGTGCCAGCCCATGATTGCGAGGCCAGTGGAACACTGACGCCCAGTGCCACGCCGATAGTGGCAGCCATCCGGATGATGTTCAGCATGCGTCCACCGCTCCGGTGAAGGTCATGAAGTTGCTGATCTTGAGCCCGCTACTTGTGGGCGAGTAGTAAGTCCGCTTTTGGAAGAAGTTGCCAGGGTAGGTGGTCTTGCCTTCTTCGAAGGTCACGCCAGAGCCGTCGATACAGGATTCGAATGCGACCACCGAGCCGCCCATGACCTCTTTCGGGGCGCGATGCAGCCAAACGAGCCGGTACTCACCGGCGATGATCTTCAAACCACTGGTTCTGAGTCCTTTGTAGGTCTGACTAGCTTGGTCGAGCCCTTCTCCAGTGAGAGTGTCGAGCATTACGGGAGTGGGCTGAGTGACTCCGCCGGACTGAAAGATCCGGGTGTTTTCGGCGAAGTACTTGACGTACACCGCCTCGGCTTCGGCATACAGCTTGTCGCGCTCCACCATCAGGTCGTACTGAGCCTTGACACAGGTATACGGTTCACCACCAGCTTCAGGCGTGCACGAATAAGTCGGCTCCGGGCCAGCACAGCCAGGAACCAAAAAGGTGGCCACAACAGCGGCAGCCAAGACAGACTTCGGGATTGCCACGAGCAACTCCTAGGGGTGAATAGCTGCCACCCTTACATATCCGGCACACCGCCTCAACCCAAATTCCCGACTTATCCACACCCAATTCTTGGTATTCAACGGGCGAACCTGTTTCAGGGCGCGGGCGACACTTGGCTCGATTGATTACTGTCTCAACCGGGTGGTAGATCTATTGGTGTGTCCGGATTGCGTGATGAGAGATGGGTTAGGTGCTAGATGAGCGTGGAAATTCGTCGGGATGTCCTCGACGCGGGCCTAGCTTTCAGCGTCCGCGTGCCACGTAAGTGGCTGGAATACCCCAATGACCAGGCGTTACTCACCTTTGCAGGTGATCTTGGGCAGCCAGAAGGCACTCTGCGTCCCAGCGTGACGTGGAACGTGACCGCCGCTGATGTCAAAGCCAAGGCAGCCTTTGCTGGGATCAAGCAGAATCTATTGAGCCTGCCGGATGCGTCGTTGGTTACCGAGGTTTCGGGAACGGGGGAGTTTCCGCACTACTCGGCGTTGGTTGTGTTCCGCAATGGTGATACCGGCGCCGCGCAGACGACGCTGGTTCACGCCCAACACATCGCCTCGGGCGTCGGTCCGGTGCTGGTGGGTGCTCTGGGGAACTGTGGCGGGGCCGCCAGCGTGGAGGTCATTCAGGCGTTGTCCGAGGTGGTGCACTCCACCACGGTGACGCTGGCTGCCGCCTGACCTGGGGGCGTGAAGCCTTGGCAGGTCAGTTCAGGCCTTCACTGTCAGCGCGCTCGGCGAAGGCATCGCGCAATGCTTGGCGCAACAAACCCACCCGCTCATCACCGGACGCAGCGCTTCGGTAGGCGGCCAAGATTTCCCGAGCCGGGTTACCCGGTAACGGCAACATTCGCACCGAATCTCGGTCTGGATCGCCAGCGGCCCACACTAGATCCGGTAGCAGTCCCACCGCATGGCCAGCGGCGATTAGCCGTACGTGGGTGCCCAGGTCGGCGGCGCTAAAGCGGACGCGCGGCTCGAAGCCGGCCGCCCGACATTGCTGCAGCGCCCACTGCCGCACCGCGGTGCCCTCAGGTTCCAAGACCCAGGGTCGATCAGCCAAGTCGGCCAGCTCGTCGGCGGCACAACTTTTCGGCACCACCAATCGCAGCCAGTCTTGGCCGAGCACCTCATGAATCGCCCCATCGCGGCGCGGCCGAGTATGCCCGGGATACTGCTCAGCAATCACCAGATCGAAAGTGCCAGCCGACAACTCCAACAGGCTCGTTTCGGGGGGTAATTCCGCTGCCTCCACCTGGAGCTGGGGAGCGCGAGCCGCCAGCAGAGTGATCGCTCGCGGCAACAGATTCTGGGCCGCGGTCTGCACCGCAGCCACCCGCACCAGCGTCGGCTCCGAGCCGAGTGAGGCCAATTCGGTGCGGGTCTGTTCGTCGGCCTGCAAGGCCCTCGCGGCGTGCGCCGCCAGGGCTTGACCATGGACGGTGAGCCGCACTCGGCGTCCATTTGGTTCCAGCAGGGCGACCCCAGCTTCTTTCTCCAGCTGGGCAAGCTGCTGTGACACCGTCGACGGGCTGTACGCCAGCGCTTCGGCCACTGCGGCCAAGGTGCCGCGCAGTGACAGTTCATGCAGCAGGCGCAGGCGGTGTAGATCGAACATGCCCTCTCGATTCATCGATGATGTCGATGAATATAGTGCGAAATCAATCGCTTGTGGTGAACAGTTGCTGGGCCTGAGACTTGTTCCAGGGCAGCGTGGCCCAGCTAACCGCAGCCGATCAACCGCCGCAGAAGGGTGCCGCCATGACTGTCGCAGAATCCACCGAGCAGGTCACCGACTTCGACGAGCTCGCCGAACAGGCCATCGCCTTAGTTCGGGAATGGCTGGACGCCGCCAGAGCCGAACCGGTAGACCCGGCAGCTGCCCGACTGGCCGGTCTGCTCCGCGACGAAAATGGGCTCGACTTCACTGTTGGTTTCGTGGACAAGGTGGTTCGTCCCGAGGACTACCGCGTGGCCGCAGCGAGCCTGCGAGAACTCGCCGCCGACGTACCCAAATTCCTCGGCGCTGGTTGGATTGCCCTGGTGAAACTGGGCGGCTTCTTCGCCCCACTGCTGCCCGGGATTGTCGTGCCGATCGCCCGCAAGGTTCTGCGCACCATGGTCGGCCACCTGATCGTGGACGCCACCGACGCCCGGCTGGGTCGCGTCATCGCCCACCTGCGCCAAGACGACAGCATTCGACTCAACCTGAACCTGCTCGGCGAGGCGGTGCTGGGCCGCGAAGAAGCCAGCCGTCGTCTGGACGGCACGCTCGCGCTGCTGCAGCGTCCCGATGTCGATTACGTCTCGATCAAGGTCTCGGCCACCGTCGCACCACACACCCCGTGGGCTTTCGATGAAGCCGTGGCCGATGCCACCCAGGCGCTGCGTCCGCTGTATCGCGCCGCACTCGCCGACGGCACCTTCATCAACCTCGACATGGAGGAATACAAGGACCTTGAGCTGACCATCGCGGTATTCACCCAATTGCTCGACGAACCGGAGTTCGCCAATTTGCAGGCGGGCATCGTGTTGCAGGCCTACCTGCCCGATGCCTTGAGCGCGATGATGCGGCTCCAGGCATGGGCCGCCGAGCGGGTGGCCCGCGGGGGAGCGCCGATCAAGGTTCGGGTCGT
>DHWU01000079.1:45597-57758 GCA_002413345.1 Propionibacteriaceae bacterium UBA5174
ACCTGGTCTACCAAGCAAGCCACCGACGCGTCCTACAAGGCAGTGCTCGATTACGCGCTGCGTCCCGAGCATGTGAAAGCGGTTCGAATCGGCGCGGCCGGACATAACCTCTTCGATCAGGCACTCAACTGGCTGCTCGCCAAGCAGCGCGGGGTCACCGACTATCTCGACATCGAAATGCTGCTGGGCATGGCGCCAGCACAGCAGGCCGCAGTCCGCAAAACCGTGGGCAAGGTGCTGCTGTACACCCCGGTGGTGCACCCGGCCGAGTTTGATGTGGCGATCGCCTACCTGATTCGCCGCCTCGAAGAAGGCGCTTCGGCCGACAACTTCATGTCGGCAGTCTTTGAGCTGGATAACCAGCCCGCACTGTTCGTCCGCGAGCAGCAGCGCTTCCTGGCCGCGCTCGCCGACCGTCCAACCGAAGTACCGGCGCCCAACCGGACGCAGAACCGCGCGAGCCTAGCCGAGCCTTTCGGCCCCGGTTTCGTCAATGCCGCCGACAGCGATCCAAGCCTGCCGGCGAACCTGGCCTGGTCGCGGGAAATCCGCTCGCGGATGCAAACCTCAACGGCTGGGTTGGCCCTGGCTGAGGCCACTTGGTTGGGGAGCGCAGACGAGGTTGAGCAGGCAGTCGCGCGCGGCGTGGCCGCTGGCCAGGCGTGGCAGGGGATGCCCGTGGTTAAGCGCGCCGAGATCCTGCACCGCGCCGCCGACGGACTTCAGCAGCACCGCGCCGAACTGCTGGAAGTGATGGGTGCTGAAGCTGGCAAGGTGTTGGAGCAGTCCGATCCAGAGGTGTCCGAAGCGATCGACTTCGCCAACTACTACGCCGAACATGCCTTGGCTTTGGTGGACCTGCCAGGTGCGCGTCCAGTGCCAGCGAAGTTGACCGTGGTCACCCCTCCTTGGAACTTTCCAGTAGCGATTCCGGCTGGCTCAACCCTGGCTGCGTTGGCGGCTGGCTCGCCGGTGATTTTCAAGCCCGCCCCCCAAGCCGCTCGCTGCGGTGCGCTCATCGCCGAAGTGTTGTGGGCGGCGGGCGTACCGCGCGACGTGCTGCAATACGTCCGACTCGACGATGCCGAACTCGGCCGCACCCTGGTGGCGCATCCCAGTGTTGACCGAGTGATTCTCACCGGGTCATTGCAGACCGCCGAGTTGTTCCGCAGCTTCCGACCCGAGCTGGGTCTGCTGGCCGAAACCAGCGGCAAGAATTCGATCATCGTCACCCCCAGCGCCGATCTGGATCTGGCCGCCAAGGACGTGGCCTACTCCGCCTTTGGCCATGCCGGGCAGAAATGTTCGGCGGCTTCACTGGTGGTGTTGGTCGGTTCGGTGGCCAAGTCGCCGCGGTTCCGCCGTCAGCTATTGGACGCAGCGGCCTCCTACGAAGTCGGACAGCCCTGGGACGGTGTCAGCCGCATCGGACCGCTGATCGAGCCGGCCAGCGGCAAGCTGCTCAGCGCCTTGACCACCTTGGAGCCGGGACAGTCCTGGTTGCTGGAGCCGAAGCAGCTGGATGAGGCCGGACAACTGTGGCGTCCCGGGATTCGTGAAGGGGTGCGGGCCGGATCACAATTCCATCAGATCGAATACTTCGGGCCAGTGCTGGGCGTGATGACCGCGGCCACCCTGAACGAGGCCATCGAAATGGTGAACGCGGTCGAATACGGCCTGACTTCGGGGCTGCATTCGCTGGATGCCGAGGAGATCGAGCAATGGCTGGCTGGCGTGCAGGCAGGCAACCTTTACGTGAACCGGGGCATCACCGGTGCCATCGTGGAGCGCCAACCTTTCGGCGGCTGGAAAGCCTCCGCGGTTGGGGCTGGCAGCAAGGCCGGCGGGCCGAACTACCTGGTCGGGCTAACCGACTGGGCCGATCAGCCAGCGCCAGCGGCGTCCATGAAGGAGCTGGACGCGGCAGCCGCGGCGGTGGTTACAGCCGCGCAGGGCTCGGTATCGGCCACAGAGTTGGCCTGGCTGAGTGGTGCGCTGAGCACTGACATTGCTGCGTGGGAAGAAGAGTTCGGCCAGGTGAAAGATGTGGCCGGGCTGGTCACCGAGCAGAACGCATTCCGCTATCAGGCGGTGCCAGTGACCGTCCGATTCGAGGCGGCCACACCGGTGGCACTGCTGCGAGTGGTCGCAGCTGGGGTGCGAGCCGGTGCTGCTGTGACGGTAAGCGCGTCCGCTGAGCTTCCCGTCTGGCTGGAGTCGTGGCTGCAGACCGCCGGAGTATCCAGTGTGGTGGAGGCTGAAGCGTCCTGGTTCGATCGGGCGCGGCAACTGGCTGCAGTCGGTGGCCGGGTGCGCCTGATCGGCGGCGACTCGGTGGCTCTGGCTGCTGCAGTGAGTGGGTCGGTGAAGCTGGCCAGCTACGATCGCCCGGTGCTTTCAGCTGGACGGGTGGAGCTACTCACTTTCCTTAGGGAACAGGCCGTCTCGATTTCAGCGCACCGCTTTGGCACCCCGGTGCGGTACGCGGTGCCGATGCTTACTCCAGCAAAGGGCTAGTCGGGATCGGTTTGGGTGGTCGCGGCACGGCGTCTTGGCTGCACACTTGTTGCGCTAGCTGCTTTGGACCGCGACCGCCTCGGCCTCGCTTGGCCTGGCCAACCTCTAAAGGACTACTCGTAGCAGTCCTGATCGGTGGCGTCCAAGCTCAGCTCAACCAGCACTTTGTCCTCGATGTCGATTCGGTATTGGGCTTTGTCATTGCCCGGAATCGGAATGGAGCCGATGCCATCGGCATTCTCGTCGCCAGTCCAAGACGGGTAAGCGGCGCGTAGATCGCTTGCCGTGCTGCCAACGTGGAGCCCTTCGGGGGTGGCGACTTCGCCGTAGGCGTAGATGGCCACGAGTTTGTTGGAACTAGTTGAAAAGAACAGCCGACCAGCCACTGAGTTTTCGGTGGGAGTGGCCGCACCCTTGAGCCAGCCGTCGGAGTCGTCGCCGCAGCCGCCAGTGGGATCTTGGGATATCTGGACAGCCAGACCGGTTGCGCTGGCTTGCTCCTTGGTGAGGCCCAGCTTCAAAGCGCCGTAGCCATCAGGGCCCAGCGTTATTGCCCTGCTGGCGCTCGCCGATGGTGCGGACGAAGGAGTGATGGTTGGTGCTGCACAGGCATTCAGCGCGAAAAGTGCGGCGACTACCGTTACCGGAATTGCGACACGTACAAGGTTGCGCATCAGGATTTCCTTCTCCATTTGGGGGCATCCAACCAATCGGATGCTAGCAATGCACCGGTCACAAATCTCGGGTTTGCGAGATCACGTGAAGGCGCTCACTCCAGTCACGACGGCAGGCTCGGGTCTAGCTGGCGGTCGGTGAACCGACTCCGGAAACTCAGGCGAGGTCCTTCGCGGACGCTTGGTCGGTAGGGCGCTCATTGTTTCGATGCCAGGCACCTCGGCGAACCTGATCTTGGAGCAGGGCCACCAAAGACGCGATGAAAACGAGGTTGAACGCTAGTTGCACCGTGACGATCGTTCGTGCGGCCTGGCCCGCCGCGTGAATGTCGCCATAGCCGACGGTGGACATTGTGGTCAGCGAGAAGTAGAGCGCGTCTAGGCGAGTGTGCAGACCAACGAACTGATCGGGATGGCTGGTTGCGAGAAGGTAATAGCCCAGGGAGAAGACCACCAAGACCAGTTCAAAGGCCAGCAGTAGATGGATCGGTTTGAGGCGCTTGTTGGCGCGGCGGGTCTCGCTGAAGATCACCCACGCAACGGCAGCTACCGATGCGACACCGATGGCTAAGCCGATCAGTTCGCCAACCGGGGCGTCCCCGGGGCTGACCGGAACCAGAAAGTAGAACAGCAAGATGGCCACCGGAGGGAGTAGCCGGCTGACAGCGGGGGGCAGGCGCAACATTTCCTCAGTCTAAGCGGTGCATCTTCCACCGCAGTCGGTGGATTTTGCACCGCGGTAGCCGCGTCCGGCTGAAATCACTGTTCGTTGGCCGCAGTCAGCAGCTGTGCCAGCAGTTCTGGCAGCGAAATCCAGGCCACCCGGATGTGTTGATCGGCCGCTCCGAAAGGAACCCACAACACGTCCTCATGGACGACCCCGCCACAGCTGTAAACCACGTTCGGAACGTAGCCATCGGAGTCGGTGGACGGCTCCAAGAGGGGCTCGTTGAGGGTTGCAATGACCCGGGACGGGTCGTCTAGGTCGAGCAGGATGGCGCTGATGCTGTAGACGCGCATTGGTCCAACTCCGTGGGTCAGTACCAACCAGCCAGCGGCCGTTTCGATCGGTGACCCGCAGTTGCCGGTCTGCACGATTTCCCAGCTGCGAGCGGGACGGTGCAGTGGCACTTCGCGGGCCCAGTCGAGCCCGTCAGCGGAACTGGTCAAAGAGGTGGTTTCGCCATCACCTCGAGCTAACGCGAGAAACCGGCCGTTCACCGTTCGTGGGAACAGCGCCATGCCTTTTGCGCGGGTTGGTGGACCGGTGATTCGTTCCACCTTGAAGGTGCGTAAGTCTGTGGTGGAAATAGTCCGGGTGGCGATGCTGTGTCCGTCGTAGGCGGTGTAGGTGCCTCGGTAGTCAGTGTGGCCATCAGCGGCGGTGAACTCAGTGATCCGCAGATCTTCAAGCCCGTGGCTTTCTTCATCGGCGACCGGTTGCAGCACCCGTTGGCTGAGGCTGCTGGTTTCAGCAAACGACGCCTGGTAAGCCGAGCCAGCGACCACTCGGATGGTTTCCTGCTGGGCGCGGGCGTCCGGTTGCCGCAGTTGCTCGGTGGAGAGTGCCTGGACGGCCCGCTCGACCGCGTCGCTACCGAAACTCTTTGGCAGCGACTGCGCCACGGTGCGGGCTAACTCAGCGGTGTGACCACGGTGTTCAAGAGCGCGAATCAGGTGTTTGCGGGTCCATTGCCCCGGACTGATCGCGGCCAAGGCCAGTGGACGGTCTCGGGGCAAGAACTCCCAGCTCGGCCCCGGCCCGATGATCGCTTCACAGAATCCGATCGAAGAAATATGGCCTTCGCCGATGGACCGCAGCGACACCGCAACCCGCAGCTGACCAGGCTCTAGGCCAGTTTGGTCAGGGTGGGTGACCACGCTCGGGTTGCAGATCGCCGCACCTTCAACCGCAATCTCGGCGGTAAACGCTGCCCCGATGGCAATGCCGAGATCGTGATCAAGATCAGCTGGCAGACTTGGGCGGACGCTGAGCGCGTGCCCGCGCAGAATCCGTGCCAGCCCAGTGTGTCGATCACCGAACCGTGCCAGGGTGGATGCCGCGAGTCGCGACACTTCTTCGGCGGGCAGAGCGAGGGTGCGATCAAGCACTCCTTGGGTTCGTGAACTTGACCCCGGGGTGGCCTCGCCAGGCATGAATAGCCTGGCCACCACGCGTTTGGGGTCAGCGGATAGGTCAACACCAATATCGGTCAGTTTGGTGCTCATCGCGGTACCTGATGGAGTTCGCGAAATCGTTGCAGAGTGCTCAGCGCAGCGAGAGTAGATTCGGCGCCGCAGTTCTCATTGCGTCCGGTCGGTTCCAGCCCGTCGTGGCCAGCGCCGGTGGTTGGATCGTAAATCGGGGTGGCGCTGTCATTGGTTCCGGTGAACCAGGCCCAGGCCAGCTCGACACCGCGGCGCCACACCAGATCCCCAGTGGCGGCGAAAGCGTGTGCACAGGCGTCGGCGATGGTGGCGACTTCAATTGGCTGTTGGTCCCACAGCGGTCCGGTCTCGCCGGGTAGGCGTCCGTGGCTGCCGGTGACCGATAGGTGACCACTCGCACTGGTTTCGATTTCCATCAGTGCGGTGAGCATCGACAAACCCTCCCGCACCTGCCGCGGGTGGCCCAAGGCTGCGCCGCCAACGATCAAGGCATCGCACAGTGCGGCATTCGCGTAGCGCAGTCGCGGCTCTGGCCATTCCCATCCGGGTTGGGCACGGCGTGGAATTACCGCTAGGCAATCGGTGAGCAGTGCCTGCGCGGCTCCAGTGGCGTCGTCACCGAGAAGAAGTAGTTCGGCTGCGCCGATGGCCGCAAAACAGGACGCCCGCAGGTCGCCGGATCGCGCTCTGGCCGCACGCAGAAAGGCTTGGTTTGCCCGGTTTCGCACGTCTTCGGTTGGCCCGAGTCGAGCGGCGTAACCAAGCGCGTTGACGGCCCGTCCCCAGCAATCAGCCGTGGACGGTTCGTCGGTCCAGCGGCCACGGGTAGACCTGCGGTTGTGAACCGAGCCGCGATGGCTCACGGCCCGTTCCAAGAATGAAAGGTAGGTCTGGATGGCTTGATCGAGGAGTGGCCCGCGTCGTGGCTCGCGCACGGCGACCACCAAGGCCCTGGCGACATCGTCGGTGCAGTAGCCGTGGTCGCGCCGAGGATTCTTGTATTCGGCGTGTTCGAATAGTCCGTGGTCATCGGTCAGGTTCAACAGATGCGTGAAGACCGGTGCCGGTGCCAGCGATCTGACTAGCTGAGTCACCGGCAGACCGCCTCGTCAGCGGCGTCGCTCAACAGAGCTTCGAAGCGGCCAGCAACATTTGCCCAGGAGTTGTCGCCAGCGAACTTCTGCGCCAAAGCCCGGGCCAG
This sequence comes from Propionibacteriaceae bacterium UBA5174, assembly GCA_002413345.1. Lineage (GTDB taxonomy): Bacteria > Actinomycetota > Actinomycetes > Propionibacteriales > Propionibacteriaceae > Propionicimonas. The sequence continues at coordinate 52,159 of DHWU01000079.1, forward strand.
GACGGCCTGATTTGGGTCGTGGAGGGCTTGTTCAATCGCCTGAGTGATCTCAGCGGGCTGTTCGTGGGATACCAGGATCCCGCTGTCGGACAGCAATTCGATGGCATGGGGGAATCGGGTGGCGATCACAATCTTGCCTGCCGCCACTGCTTCAGCCAGAACCCCGGAGGTGGCTTGCTCGCGAGAATCGTAGGGCAACAGCACGACGGTGGCAGCGGCCACCTGGGCGGCCAATGCTGGCGCATCTTGGTAGCGTCCATCGATCTCCACGTCGTCGCTGATGCCGAGGTTGGCGGCCAATGATTCCAACTGGGTGCGGTACCGCTCACCTTGATCCATCAAAACTTTCGGATGGGTCTGGCCAAGCACCCGATACAGCGGCCGGTCATCGGGAGCGATCTCGGCCAGTGCTCGAATGGCCCATTCGATTCCCTTTCCTGGACCGATCAGTCCCCAGGTGAGTATCACTGGACGCGGCGATGGGTGCGCCGCGATCACCGGACGAGGATCAACCCCGTGGGGGATCAGCCACAGCCGGTCTTCGGATAGCGAGTACTGCGCGGCAATGATTGCCCGGGCGGCTCGAGTCATCACCACCACGGCATCAGCTAGCTCGATGATCTCTTGTAAGACAGTCCGCTGATGTTCGGTGGGTTCAGCCAGGACGGTGTGCAGCACGACAACCCGGGTTGCCGTGATCTGGGTGAGTAGGTCGATTACTTCCTCGCCATCAGGTCCGCCATAGATCCCGAACTCGTGTTGCACGACCACCAGATCGGAGTCATCCAGCTGTTGGGCGGCGATTGATCGGCCAGCCGGGTCGCCGGGTCGCAGGTGACCTGCCATTCGCACTCCGGGAGCGGGTGCGGCGGGGCCAGCTGGAACCAGATCATCGACTCGAACCACGATCGCTTCGTTGCGTCCGTCGGCCACGATCGCTTTCGCCAAGGCCGCGGTAAACGTTGCCAGGCCGCATCTGGTTGGGGGATAGGTACTCAAAAACCCGAATCGTGCCATAGGCCGTCCGTCCGTATTTGACCAAAGCCTGATCAGGCTCGATCCTCCGGCGGGACGTCTACCGATTGGCACCTCCCGCGGAATCGCTGCGACGATCCGGTTAACGACCCGCACCCAGATACCAGTCTGGGCGGCGCACGCCTTTCAACCACCATACTCCCCACCCATCCTCGGCCTGACGATGAGGTGGTTAGGCTGCTCAGTCAGGCGAGCGTCGCTAATCTCGAATCGAGAACGCTGAGCCGACCCGTGGCGAGCTTCACCGAAACTGTCAGCGGCGCCCGGCAAGATCGCTGCATGGACGTCCTGGCGCTGGGTTGGCGTTGGTAGGGGAGCTCCTCGGGAAGGGAAAAATGCCTGATTCGGTTGGAGTCCGAGGCTTGCGGATTCTGCATACCTCGGATTGGCACATCGGCCGAATCTTCCATGGGCACCCCACCTATCAGGCCTTGCGTGAGGTGTTGCTGGCACTGATTGAGGTGGTCCGGGCGCAAGAAGTCGATGTGGTGGTCATCGCTGGCGACGTGTTCGACTCGTCAACACCGTCGGCCGAAGCGGTCGAAATGCTCGACGAGGCGCTGCTGGATCTGACCGAGGCTGGCGTGGTGGTGGTAACGATCAGCGGTAACCACGACTCCCCGGCCAGGCTCGGTGCTAAGAGCGTGTTCGCCAAGGCTGCCGGGGTTCACGTAATCACTCGGCCGGAACAGATTGCCGCTCCGGTGGTGCTGACCGATGCCTACGGGCCGGTGAACTTCTATGGGATTCCGTTCCTTGAGCCGTCCAGAATGCGAAGTCTGTGGCAGGTAGATCCGATGCGGTCTCAGAAGGACGCGCTCAGCTATGCGATGGGTCTAGTGCGCGCCGATTTGGCAGCCCGCGGCGGTCGATCAGTGGTCTTGGCGCACACCTTTGTTCAGGGGGCTGAAGTCGAATCAGCAGAATCTGAACGCGACATCGTAGGCGGTATGGACGTGGTGCCCGCAACGGTCTTTGAAGGAATCAGCTACGCCGCGTTGGGACATATTCACAGCCCGGCCAAGCTGGGTAGCAACCTTGGCTACTGCGGGTCGCCATTGCATGGTTCGTTCTCCGAGGCGGGAAAACCGCGCGGAGCATGGCTGGTCGAGCTAGGCGCCGAAGGTGCCGCTCGGGTCGATTGGGTCGAGCTGCCCGTGCCGCGCCCCTTGACCACGCTGACTGGCACCTTGGATCAGCTTCTGGCTGATCCAACTCACGCCGCAGTCGAGGGGCACTGGGTCAGGGTGCTGGTGACTGATTCGATTCGCCCACTCGATGCGATGAAGAAGTTGCAGGCCAGATTCCCTTACTGCGTGCACATCGAGTTCCAGCCGTCGGGTGGGACGCCAGAGGTCGACTCTGGCTATGCAGAATTGGTGCGCGGGCGCAGTGATGCGGAGCTTGTCGAGGTGTTCTTAGCCAAGGTTCGCAATGGTGAGGGGGCCAGCCCTGACGAGGTGAAGCTGATCCGGGAGGCCATCGCCAGTTGTGAAGTCAGGCAGGTACTTGGATGAGAATTCACCAGGTGGAGATGACTGGGTTCGAGTCGTTTCGCGGCACGGAGACGGTCAACTTCGATGACTTTGCTGATTCGGGCATCTTCTTGATCACCGGCCGGACCGGGGCTGGCAAGACCTCGATCCTGGATGCGATCACTTTTGCCCTGTTTGGGATGATTCCGCGCTATGACGGGCAAGCTGGCAGCAAGGTGCGAAGCGACTATCTCGAAGCGGGTGAGCTCTGCCAGGTGCGGCTGGAATTCAGTATTGACCAGACTCGCTACCGGGTCACCCGAAGCCCCGAATACCAACGGCCCAAACAGCGGGGCTCAGGCTTCGCCAAACAGGATCCAAAAGCCGAGCTCGCTTGCTGGAACGGTGTGGAATGGGAGCTGATTGAAGCCCAACTTGGCAAGGTGAACCAGCGGGTCCGGGAGGTGGTTCGGCTAGACGCCACCCAGTTCCAGCAGGTCATCTTGCTGGCCCAGGGCCGTTTTGAAGAGTTCCTGGTGGCCAACAGCAAAGATCGAAGCGAGTTGTTGCGCACCCTGTTTGGCACCCACCGTCTTTCTGATTACGGCCAGGAGTTGGATCGACGAGCCAGGGAGCTGCATGAAGGCCTTGCTGATGCTGCCTCCCAGACCAAAGCCGATGTGGCTTCGTTGGCCCGAGAGAGCGGACAGATCGCACCGGACACTCTTGACCTTGATTCCGGCGCTGGGGTGCAGGAGTGGGCCGAGGCATTGGTCACTGAGCAGCAGGCGGTGCTGGCCGCAGCCACTGGACAGGAACTCCAGTTTGGACAACAGCGCCAGCTCGCAGGAGACGCACTTCAGTCCGGTGAGGTGCTGGCCGAACGCCAGTTGAGATGGTCGCGGGCAAGCTCGAGACGCCAGGAGTTGGCTGGTCAGACCGACAGCATTGCCGCTGACGCCAAACGTCTGGACGACGCCCAGCGAGCCACCCTGGTGTGGCCGTTAATCAAGCGGCTGGTCGAAGCTGATGCGAGTGAGCTTCGGGGCAGGGAAGCTCACCGGTTGGCTAAGGCCGAGTTGCATACGGTTTGGGCACAGGCCGACTCGGACCTGGCCTGCTTAGAGCAGGCGATCGAGGGACTGACTCGCGAAAGCGGGGTGCTGGCCGAGCAAGTGGAACTGGAGGCCGCACTCCCACGATTGACTACTGATGCTCAGACTGCGCAACTGGCCCTTACTGCTTTCGATCAGCAGAGCCAATCCTGGGTTACGCGACAGACCCAATTGGGCGAGCAAATGGCTGAGTTAGCAGGGTCGCTGCCCGCGCTGGCTGCTGCGTCCACGCGCTATCCGGAGGTGAAGGCCGCTTTCGATCAGTTGAGCGCCAAGCAGGCAATGGCGGTGAAGGCCGCGCGGACGGCGGACGAACTCGAGCTGGCCAAAGCCGCTGCGTACCAAGCCGGGGTCGCGGTGACTGCTGCGTCCGCTGCGTTGGACGGACTCCGCCTTCGCCAGTTGGACGGGTATGCGGCAGTGTTGGCTCAGGGTCTGGTTACTGAACAGCCCTGCTTGGTGTGCGGGTCACTAGATCATCCAAGGCCAGCTGCGGTGGCACCCGATGCCGTCACCGACGAACAGTTGGGCATTGCCGAAGAGTCGCTCAAAGCTGCGATCGCGCAATCTGAACTCGCCGCCCGCAAGGCCAGCTTGTTGGGGGAGCGGGCCAGGCAGGAACAAGACCAGGCCGACCACCAGGACGCAGAGACTCTTGCCGCCATGGCAGCCCAAGCTGGTGCCGAAATGGAGCGGTTGGCCCAGGACCGTGCGCGGTATCAGCAGGCTATCGCGGCGCGTGAAAGTGCCGCGGAGGAGCTTAAGCAGTGCGCAAAGCAGATTGAGCAGCGCAGCCAGCAGCGGTCATTGCTGGTCGAGTCGCAGGCCAGGGCCAGTCAGAAGGCCGAAGTGGTCGCAGCGACGGTTGAACAATCTCGCCAAGGTTTCGTGACGGTGGCGGCTCGGTTGGGTGAACTGAACGCCCAGTTGGCGGCCGCGAAGACGCTGGTGGTGGCGTCCCGCGCGCTTGCCGCGGCCGAGACGGAGTCGGCAGTTGCCCAATCCGAGCTGAAGCCAGCCTTGGCCGAACACGGTTTCACCGATCGGGAACAGGCGAATGCCCTCCGGTTGCCCGAATCCGAGCAGGCGGTGCTGCACCAGCGAGTCACCACGCATCAAGCGCAAACCAAAGCCGTGGCCATCGAACTGGAAGCGCCAGAACTGCAAGACCTAGCCACCACCCCGGTCGATGTTGTCGCACTTCGAGAGACTCTTGGTCGAGCCTCCGACGCGCATGAGGGCGCGGTGGCGGCCCGATCGCGAGCCGAACAGTCACTGGGCAGCCTGACCGGGCTGAGCACGGGGATAGCCAGCCGATTGGCCGGGATTGGAAAAGTGCGGGAGCGCTACCAGGTGGTGGCCCGCCTGGCTGCCACCACCCGAGGGCAATCGCCAAATCTGATGAAGATGAGTTTGGAGAGCTTCGTGTTGGCCGCCGAACTGGAAGAGATCGTCCGGGCGGCCAATGGGCGGTTGCCAGTGATGACCTCGGGGCGCTACGAGTTTCAACATTCCGATGCGTTGGCCGGGCGCGGTGCCCAGTCTGGGCTGGATCTGAAAGTGATGGACACCTACACCGGCGAAGCTCGTTCGCCACAATCGCTTTCCGGCGGGGAGAAGTTTCAGGCGTCACTGGCGTTGGCCCTGGGCCTAGCCGAGGTGGTTTCCAATCGGGCAGGTGGCATGCGGTTGGAGACCCTGTTCATCGACGAGGGTTTCGGGTCACTTTCCGAAGACACGCTGGAAACCACCATGGCCACGCTGGATGGCCTTCGTGAGGGTGGGCGGGTGATCGGCCTGATCAGCCATGTGCAATCGATGAAAGAGACGATCCCCACCCAAATCCAGGTGAATGTCACCGACGGCGGTTGGAGCACAATCAGCGGGGTTTGAGTGGCGGGGTTTGAGTGGCGGGGTTTGAGTGGCGGGGTTTGAGTGGCCGGGTTTGAATGGCGGGGTTTGAGTGGCGGGGTTT
>DHWU01000059.1:0-18482 GCA_002413345.1 Propionibacteriaceae bacterium UBA5174
CGCCCTCGCCGGGCTTGGCGCCTTGAGCCATCTTGATCTGGATGTCGTCGGCATTAGTCAGATAGTCGCTGGTAACCCCAAACCGGCCGGAGGCAACCTGCTTGATGGCACTGCGCCGGGTCGGGTCATACAGCCGATCCGCATCCTCGCCACCCTCACCGGTGTTCGATTTAGCACCCAGCCGGTTCATTGCGATCGCGAGGGTCTCATGCGCCTCACGCGAAATCGAGCCATAGCTCATCGCACCAGTAGAGAACCGTTTCACGATGTCGCTGGCCGGCTCTACTTCTTCGATCGGCACCGGAGTGCGGTCAGTGTCGAATTCCAGCAGACCCCGCAAGGTCATCAGGTGCTTCGACTGGTCATTCACTCGGTCGGTGTAGTCCTTGAACAGCTCATAACGACCCTGGCGGGTCGCGTGCTGCAGTCGGAATACCGTCTCCGGATCGAACAGGTGGGGCGGTCCTTCGCGGCGCCACTTGTATTCCCCACCGACTGCTAGCGTCCGATGCGGCAAGGTGATCCCGTAGAGCGGATAAGCCACCGCATGCCGCTTAGCGACTTCTTCGGCGATCTCATCCAGACCGATCCCCTCGATCCGGCTGGCGGTGCCGGTGAAGTAGGCATCAACCAGTTCGTTTGAAAGCCCAAGCGCCTCGAAGATCTGCGCACCGGTGTAGGACTGGATGGTCGACACACCCATCTTGCTCATTACCTTCAACACGCCCTTGCCCAGGGCCTTTCGCACGTTGTAGAGCGCCTTTTCTGGGCTGACTTCGACCAACGACTCGCGCCGCGCCAGTTCCTCCGCGGATTCGAAAGCCAGATACGGGTTGACCGCAGCCGCGCCGTACCCGATCAGCAGCGCAACATGGTGAACCTCACGCACATCGCCGGCTTCGACGATCAATCCCACCTGAGTACGAGTCTTCTCGTTCACCAAGTGGTGGTGAATCGCAGCGGTCAGCAGCAAGGACGGGATCGGCGCCATCTCGGCATTCGCATGCCGGTCTGACAACACCAGAGTGCGCGCGCCGCCGGCGATGGCCGCGCTTACCTGTGCGCACAAGTCGTCAAGGGTGGCCTTCAACGCTGCGCCACCACCGGCCACCGGGTAAATCCCGCGAACCACGTGAGTGTCGTAGGTGGGCATCGAACCGTCACGATTGACCCGTACCAGTTTCGCCAACTGATCAGAATCCAAAATCGGATAGCCAATCACGATCTGCCGACACGACTCGGGCCCAGGTTCGAGTAAGTTGCTTTCCGGACCGAAAGTGGCCATCAACGAGGTCACCAGCTCTTCACGAATCGAGTCCAACGGCGGGTTGGTCACCTGAGCGAACAGCTGAGCGAAGTAATCAAACAACAACCGCGGACGATCGCTCAGCACAGCCACCGGGGTGTCGGAGCCCATCGAACCGATTGGTTCTGCCCCCGTATTGGCCATCGGTGCCACGAGCAGCTTGAGTTCTTCGTGGGTGTAGCCAAAGATCTTCTGTCGACGAGTCACCGAGGCGTGGCTGTGCACCACATGCTGCTGTTCAGGAAGATCCTCAAGGTCGATCCGACCCTGATCCAACCAATCCCCATAGGGGTGCTCTGAAGCCAACTGGGCTTTGATCTCGTCATCGTTGATTAGGCGGTGCGAATCTAGATCGACCAGCAACATTCGACCGGGCTTCATCCGGCCTTTCCGGATCACCTTTGCCGGATCAATATCGAGCACACCAGCTTCGGAGGCGAACACCACCAAGCCATCATCGGTGACCCAATAGCGACCCGGGCGCAGGCCGTTGCGGTCAAGCACCGCCCCGATCAGGCTGCCATCAGTGAAAGTGACCGAAGCCGGACCGTCCCAAGGTTCCATCACCGAGGAATGGAAAGAGTAGAAAGCGCGTCTAGCCGGATCCAACTCGGCGTTGTTCTGCCAAGCCTCGGGGATCATCATCAGCACCGCGTGGGGCAGTGAACGTCCGCCCAAGTGCAGTAGTTCCAGCACCTCATCGAACGATGCCGAATCGGAACCGCCAGGGGTACAGATCGGGAAGACTCGATTCAAGTCACCAGGAATGTTGTCGGTGGCCAGGAGCGCCTCGCGGGCGCGCATCCAGTTCCGATTGCCCTTGACCGTGTTGATCTCACCGTTATGGGCCATCAACCGGTAGGGATGAGCCAATTCCCAGGCTGGGAAGGTGTTGGTTGAGAACCGGGAATGCACCAGGGACAGGGCGCTTTCCATCCGCTCATCGAGCAAGTCAGGAAACACCTCAGCCAACTGCTGGGTGGTGAGCATGCCCTTGTAGACCGTGGTTCGCGAGGACAGCGAAGCGAAGTAGACCCCAGCATCGCCGCGGGCCCGCTGCCGTAGCGGGTAGACCATCCGATCCAATTCCAGGCCACTCAACGCTGCTTCGGCCGAGACAAAGACCTGCTCGAAGAAGGGCATATTCGCCACCGAAACCGGGCTCAGGGTCGAGCTATCAGTGGGGACGGTGCGCCAGCCGAGGACCGACAGGCCCTCCTCAACGGCCAAATACTCGATAGTGCGTTTAGCCGTTGCCCGCTTTGTGGGGTCACTCGGCAGAAATGCCATGCCCATGGCGTATTGACCAGCCTCAGGCAGGTCGAAATCGACTACCGCACGCAAGAATCGATCGGGAACTTGCATCAGCATGCCAGCACCGTCACCGGCTGCCGCGTCGGCGCCGGTCGCACCTCGATGATCCAGATTCTCCAGGGCAGTCAGCCCCTTGGCGATGATGTCGTGATCGGGCACTCCGCTGAGGCGCGCTACGAAAGCAACTCCACAGGCATCATGCTCGTAGGAAGGGTCATAAAGCCCTGTCGCTGGTCGTTGTGGCATGGACATCACTGCCATAAAAATCTCCCATCTGCACAGCAGGCGCGGGGGGTGCAAGACAAGTCAGCACCCCGGGCCAACGCTGCACGCTCGGAGGGGGAGCTTAGCCGAACCAAGCCCCAACCCCTACATTCCAAGACTGAATCATGGACCCAACTTGGCGCCAACGCGAGGCTGTCCACGTTGGACACCCGAATCAGCGCCGAAATTGCGCTTAATCGATCAACCGACTTACGGGTCTTCCTTCGGTGGTGGGGACTCCGCGTCGACACCCGCATCATCGGCCGACTTGGCCACCTCGGCCAGAGCGCCGTCGGTGACATTGGGACCAGTTACGTCCGGCTTGGCCTCCACCGAGCCAAATTCCACAACTTCTTCGCGACCCGGACGGTTTCGCACCAACCAAATCAGTAGCCCAACACCGACCAAACAGATCAGCATCGCCACCGCCGCGTTGAACCGTAGCGGACCGAACACGTCATAGGAGTAGTCAGTGCGCAGCGATTCGGTAAAGGTTCGGCCGAATCCGTACAGCGCTATGTAGACAGCGAACACCTTGCCGCGGCCGAGTTTGAACTTCCGATCGGCCCAAATCAGGGTGCCGGCCACTGCGAGATTCCACACCGATTCGTACAGGAATGTTGGGTGGAAGGTCGCGTACTGCCCATATCCGGGTTCCCGATGAGCTGGATCAATCTCTAACCCCCAAGGCAGGGTGGTCGGCAGCCCGTACAGCTCCTGGTTGAACCAATTGCCAAACCGACCCAGCGCTTGCCCGACTGCGATTCCCGGAGCTAGGGAGTCAGCCAGTGCGGCAAAGGCAATCCGGCGTCGCCGAGCGACCACCCAGGCGGCCAAGGCGCCAAAACCGATCGCCCCATAGATGGCGATGCCGCCTTCCCAAGTGGCCCACCAATGCCGGTCCGCGCCGGGCCCAAAATAGTCGCCTAGGTGCGTCATCACGTGATAGAAACGCGCCCCAACAATGCCGACCGGAATGGCCCACAGCAGTACGGTCTCGAAGCTCTCGGTGGAACCGCCCCGGGCCTGCCACCGCCGCACACCGATCATCCAGGCGGCGACGATTCCCAAAATAATGCACAACGAGTAGATGTGAATGGTCAGTGGCCCCAGCGAGAACACGCTGATCGACGGGCTGGGGATGAATAGTGGTATCACCGGCGCCGAACCCCCGCGGCCAAATCAGCGACTACCCCACGCAAGGCGGTCAGGTCAGTCGGATTACCGGCATCGTCGGCAGCCAGCAGCGCCTTAACGAAAGCTGACCCGACGATCACGGCATCGGCGAAGGCACCCACCTCAGCAGCCTGATCGCCGTTGGAAACCCCCAAACCCACCCCAATAGGAAGCTCCGGGGCGAGCGCCCGCACCCGGGCAACAAGTTCTGGTGCAGCGCTGGAACTGGCCGATCGAGTACCAGTCACGCCCATCACCGAGGTTGCATACACCCAGCCGCGGCAGGCCCGAGTGGTACTGGCAATCCGCTCGGCAGTCGAGGAGGGCGAGACGAGAAACACCCGATCTAAACCGTTGGCCTCGGCAGCCGCGAGCCAGTCATCGGCTTCATCGGGAATCAGATCCGGCGTGACCAGCCCCGACCCCCCGGCGTTGGCCAAATCCCTGGCGAAGGCCGCCACGCCATAGCGATCCACCAGGTTCCAATAGGTCATCACCAAGGCTGGCTTGCCGACGCTTCGAACAGCCTCCACCGCAGCAAAGACGTCGCGCGTTCGGACGCCACGTTCCAGCGCCCGGGTGCCAGCGCGTTGGATCACCGGCCCGTCCATCAGCGGATCTGAATAGGGCAGGCCGATCTCAACCAAGTCGACCCCTGGACCGTCGACGTCCTCGCCGCATAGCGTTCTGAGGGCCTTCATCGACCCGGGCACATTCGGGTAGCCGACTGGCAGATAGCCGACCAGTGCCGCACGCCCTTCAGCGTTCGCTGCGGTGATCGCTTTGGCCGAACTGACCTGGTTCATGACCGTCCTCCGGTGAAAATATCTGGGCGTCCGTTCAAGCCGAAGTACTTGATTGCGGTGTCCACGTCCTTGTCGCCACGCCCAGACAGGCAAACCACAATGGTCGGCGCGGCGTCGGGGGCTTCGACAGCTAGTCGCTGCCCGAGTCGAATCACTCCTGCCAAAGCGTGTGCCGATTCGATGGCGGGCATGATGCCTTCAGTTCGGCACAGCAGTTGGAAGGCGGCCATCGCTTCTGCGTCGGTCACTGCTTCGTAGTTGGCCCGGCCAGTGGCAGCCAGCCAAGCATGTTCTGGTCCTACTCCGGGGTAGTCCAGCCCAGCTGAGATGGAGTGTGACTCCACGGTCTGACCGTCCTCGTCTTGAAGGACGTAGGTGCGCATTCCGTGTAGGACCCCGATGGAGCCACCTTCGATCGCCGCAGCGTGTCGGCCGGTCTCCACTCCGTCACCGCCTGCTTCAAAGCCGTACAACCCGACCTCAGGAAGATCGATGAAATCTGCGAAGGTTCCGATCGCGTTTGAGCCGCCGCCGACACAGGCTGCCACCGCGTCCGGCAGCCCGCCGAACCGTTGCTCGAATTGTTCGCGAATCTCAGTACTGATCACCCGCTGAAATTCTTTGACCATCTTCGGAAAAGGATGGGCCCCAGCCACAGTGCCGATCAGGTAGTGGGTGTTGTCCACGGTGGCGACCCAGTCACGCATGGCCTCATTCATCGCATCTTTCAGCGTTTGGCTGCCAGACTCAACCGCGACGACTTCGGCGCCAAGTAGCTGCATCCGCGCCACGTTGAGTGCTTGGCGCTCCGTATCGACCCGCCCCATGTAGACCCGGCACTCCAAGCCTAAAAGTGCGGCAGCCGTCGCGGTAGCAACCCCATGTTGGCCCGCTCCGGTCTCGGCGATCACTCGGGTCTTGCCCATTCGGAGAGTCAACAATGCTTGGCCGAGGACATTGTTGATCTTGTGCGAACCGGTGTGATTCAGATCCTCACGCTTCAACAAGATTCTGGCGTTCCCACAGTGCTTGCTGAACCGGGCCACCTCGGTTAAGGGGGTGGGCCGCCCAGAGTAGTCGCGCCGCAAACCGTTCAACTCCGCCCAGAACTGCGGGTCGACCATGGCTGCATCAAACTCAGCCTCAAGTTGGTTCAAGGCGGCGACGAGAGCCTCCGGAACGTAGCGTCCCCCAAAGGCGTCATAGTGGCCCGACGCATCGGGCAATTGAACGTGATTCACTGGACTATTCACTCACAAACTGGAGACAGGGTCACACCAGCGACCGCAGTGCGGCCACTGCAGCCTGCGGATCGCCGTGGCGAACCAGCAGTTCCCCAACCAGAATGGCGTCCGCCCCAGCCGAACGCATCCGAGCGGCATCTGCGGTACTCAAGATGCCTGATTCGGCCACTTTTACTGCCTGATCGCCGACCAGTGTGGCCATCTTCTCGAAGTTGGCAAGGTCAACATCGAGGGTCTTGAGATTGCGGTTGTTCACTCCTACCAACACAGCGCCAGCATCGATTGCAGCGTGGACTTCGTTGGGGGTGTGGGCCTCCACCAATGCGGTCAGCCCCAGCTGGGCGGCCAGCTCAAGAAATTGAACCAATTCGACTGGTGACAAGGCGGCCACGATCAAGAGCACCAGATCAGCACCGGCCGCCCTAGCTTCCCAAAGCTGATAGGGGTCGATCACGAAGTCTTTGCGCAAGATCGGAGTGGCCACTGCGGCTCGCACGGCACGCAGGTCGTCCAAAGTGCCGCCGAAGCGTCGCTGCTCGGTCAACACCGAAATCGCCGTCGCTCCCCCACGTTCGTAGGCGATGGCTAAGTCTGCCGGATTCTCGATTGGGGCCAGTGCCCCCTTGCTGGGGCTGGATCGCTTGACTTCGGCGATCACTGCCAGACCAGGACCACGCAAGTCTGAAAGTACTTCGATGGCGCCTGGTGCGTGCTCAACCGCGTCAATCAGATCGCCGAGCGGACGACTTGCTCGCCGGCTGGCGAGATCCTCGGCCACCCCGGCGATGATCTCGTCAAGAACTGTCATCAGGCTTGACCGTACCCGTTTCGCCGAACAATCGAACCAGTGACCACGGCCAATACCAACAAGACCAAGGCAACCCACAACATCGTCCAGTTGGGACCCAACAAGAACGCTGCGGCCCCGATAGTGACCGCAATGGTCCCCATGACGGTTCCTGCCCAAGTAACTGGAGACCTCGAGTGCAACACCTCAGCAACCGGCTGCACAGTCTCAACGCTTTCGATCATCACCAGCCTCCCCCCAGTCCTGCACCAGCAATGCGCCACCATACTGTCGCCCGGTTAGCAAGAGTGCCAGTCATTTTGTCCGAGAAATTGCTTAATAGTGTCCTGATGAACGTCGTTCTCGCTAGTGATGCGCCGTGCGACTAGGGGCGACAGATCGCAGCGAGGACGCCCCCGGCGGCCCTGGCGCCCTCTCAACCACGCCTGTCCGGTCAACATCCGAGACGGACGAGCGCCTCAGCCTGGGCAACTGCGTTCAAAACCGCCTTCGCCTTGTTGCGGGTCTCCAGCTCTTCAGTAGCTGGCACTGAATCGGCCACCACGCCAGCTCCTGCTTGGACATAGGCCACCTGGTCGCGGATCACTGCAGTCCGGATGGCGATAGCCGTGTCGGCATCCCCGGCGAAATCGAAATAGCCGACCACACCGCCGTACAGCCCGCGCCGGGAGACCTCCAATCGATCGATGATCTCCATGGCCCGAACCTTTGGGGCGCCGGTCAGCGTGCCAGCTGGGAAACAACTCAAGGTTGCCCCCAACGCCGTTTCGCCCGGTGCCAAAGCGCCGGTCACAGCCGCCTCAAGGTGCATCACCTGGCTGTAGCGACGCACCTTCATGAACTCGGTCACCGTCACCGAGCCAGGCACACACACCCGACCCAAGTCATTTCGCCCCAGATCAACCAACATCAGATGCTCAGCGGCCTCCTTGGGGTCGGCCAACAGTTCCGCCTCCAACTCAGCATCAACGATCGGATCGGAACTTCGGGGTCGGGTACCAGCGATCGGATGTGTGGTGGCGCGCCCATCACTGACCGTGACTAGCGCCTCGGGACTGGCTCCGACGATGTCAAACCCATCAAGACGAAGCAGGTAGAGATAGGGGCTGGGATTGCTGCGCCGAAGCACTCGGTAGACATCCAGAGCGTCAGCGGTGCAGTCCATCTCGAAGCGCTGACTGGGCACGATCTGGAATGCCTCACCGGCCCGGATCTCATCAATAGCAGCACTGACCGAGGCTTCATATTCGCTGGCACTGCGTTGCCTGCGCACCTGAGGAATCGTCGCCGATGATTGCCCAGTGGCCAACAACGACGGGGCTGGCGACTGCAGATCAACAACCATCTGTTCGATCCGGCGGCACGCATCGGCATAGGCACTCGAAATCCGCTGCGGTGAGTCATCGAAGTTGATCGCATTGGCGATCAACCAGACTTCGCCGGTGTGGTGATCCATCACTGCCAAATCGCTGACCATCATCAGGTTCAGCTCCGGCAGGTGCAGATCATTCACGTTGCCGTCTGGCAGCTTCTCTAATCGCCGCACAAAGTCGTAGCCCAGGTAACCGACTAGGCCCGATACCAGCGGCGGTAAGGCAGGATCTTTCGGAGTGTGCAATAGCTCCAAAGTCTGGGCGATTACCGCCACCGGGTCGCCACCATCAGGCAGCCCGGAGACCGGGCGGTCCTGCCAACGCCATTGCGCTATCCCGTCAACCTCGGTCAAGGTCGCGGCAGCGTTCACTCCGATGAAGGAGTAACGCGACCAGGCGCCGGCATCGGCCGATTCCAGTAAGAAGGTGTTTGGCCTGGTGCCACACAACCGGTGGTAAAGCCCCACCGCGGTCAGGTCATCAGACAGCAATCTGGTATGGACGCTCACTACCCGTTGCTTGGCCCCGGCTGCAACGAAGGTCTGCTCATCGGGAATGATCTGGAGGCTCATTCGCTGGTCTCCAGCAACTCTCGGGACTCGAAGCAGGTGGCGGTGCCGGTGTGGCAGGCCGGTCCGGTCTGCTCAACCTTGACCAGCACAGTGTCACCGTCACAGTCGAGGAAGACCTGGCACACCTTCTGCACGTTTCCACTGCTTTCACCTTTGACCCAGTAGCAGCCGCGGCTGCGGGACCAATAGGTGCCCCGACCTGTGGTCAGGGTGCGATGGAGCGCTTCCTCGTCCATCCAGGCAAGCATCAACACCTCTGAGGTGCGCACCTCCTGAACGATCGCAGGCAACAACCCATCAGGGTTCAGTTTCAGCTTCTCGGCAATGGCTGGATCAAGCTCGCTCACCACCTCATTGTGACAGTCGATTCAGGCCAGGCCCGACACATCTGATAGCCAGGGGTGGGCGTGCGCCCCCGTGGAACTGGAAGCTCCAGCGGTAAGTAAGGCAACGGTGACCCGGCCTCGCTGATCGGTATTCTCGGCCCAATCCACCGCCAGCGAATCGATCAACGACCGGCCAAGACCAGGTCCGCCCAGTCGCCCGAGCGGCTGGCGGGTAGCTGACAACTCAGTAACTCGCAGACACAACAGGTCCGGGGAGGCCGAACCGATCACCACTTCGGCACCGGTCGCACCGCTATGACGCACCGAATTGAGCAAGATTTCGCGCAGCACCTCGGTGCAGGCATCCGTCAAATCACGATTGGCTGACAACAGGCACAAGCCGCCAGGTCGCAGATCCAATGAGACAGTGAGCACCCCTTCCCACACAGAGGTGACCATCTCTATTCGCCGATCGGGCGCACCGCTTGGCGGCTGATCGATCAACGCGGCCAAGGCCAACGCCTCGCGCACTTTCTTCACAGTCTCCTGGTTCAGCACACCGTTGTCCGACAGCTGATCGCGAGACATCGACAGCATCAGGCTGGCGGCAGTCAGATTCGCTTGGACCCGCCCGTGCAGCGCGGTGGCTAGCCGTCGGCGCTGCGCCCAAAGCCGCTGCCTGGTGTGGCGCAACTCCCAATTGGTGCGCCGAATCATGGCGCGAGCGCTGGCTCGCTCGACCCTACTCAAGGTCACAAAAGCGGCCCCCCAGCCACCGAGCATCGCAAGCAACGCTGGCATGACGAAAGCTTCCAGAGGTGCCGGGGCATGCATTTCCGAGGCGATTTGGTAGAAGGTCAGCCCGACCAGATACAACAACACATAGGCCGCGGCTGCCACCGAGACAGAAGCTCGCGGCGGTAACCGCTTCATCGACGGGGCCAGATACGCGTCGGCCAAAATCAGCAATACGACCTGCAGCCCAAGGACGGCCAGCGGGACCAGACTGTCGGTGTCGACGGTGTGCGGTGGTGCCACAAATTCCGCGGCCAGCACCATCGGCAGGCAGAGCATCGCCACCAACCCAGGATGGAACGGTCGCGTCCGCGGCCAGTTTTGCAGCAACGCCGGAATCATCTCGCGCCAACCGTGCCAAAGCTTCGGAATGGAGATTGGGGCTGCAACTTCAGTCATGCCGGCCAAATCGTGGCTGGCTGGACGAACCAAGTCAGCGATCACCGAGTTGATTAGATTCACACAGGCGGTTAGGTCGGCAACATTCATCCCCGGATGCAATTGACCCTGGATACGGTCTAAAGCTGCCGTGGTCGAAGCGCGCACCTGCTCCAGCTGCTGGTCTGCACTGGCGAGCTCACGGGCGTCCGCATCGCGAGTGAGTAGTTGGCGTTCGTACTCATTCTCGAGCCGCATCTGTTGGTCTCGGGCGCGCCGCCACCAGCTCACCAGGAGCGCCCCAGAAGTCATCCAGACGATGTTGTTGACCGCCCAGGACAAAGCCAGCCAACCGAACCAAATCACGGCTGGCTCGGTAACCGGGGCAACCAAAGCCAACACACCAGCCCGGGCAGCACCTGCCACCCCGAAGCTCAACAACTGAAGAACCAGCAGGCTGCGCAACGCGAAGACTCGCTTGAGTAGCGGCAGCAGTCCCCAAAGCAGTAGCGCTTCCACCGTAAGCTGCACGGCCACCGCCAAAGCGCCGTAACCGACGGCCGCGTTCACTGGCATTCCCTGCCCAGTGCCGACAAAGACGGTGTTGATCAGAGCTGGCAGCGTTGGCACCAATACCACTGGCCAGCCGACCGGTTCTGCCCACGACGACGAACGCAGTGCGTCGAGATACGCTCTCGGCGCGAGGCGCTCGAGCGAAATCCTCACCGCGGGTTTGGTCCGTGGGCGTAGTAGAGCTTCACCAACTGCACTCGTGGATTGGTGGTCGATCCACGTTCCACTTGGAGCCGGGAAATCAGCCGCTGAACGATCTGTTCAACGCCATGACTGGTGGTGCCTCGGCGGGCAGCGATTTCGGCATTGGACAAGCCGTCGGAGATGAAACGGAGCACTTCAAGCTGGTCGCGGCTCAACCGGCTCAACGGGCCGTCATCCGCGCTGTCGTCGCGGCGTGGCTGTTGATCCTGAAGCACTTCCTCCAGCGTGTCCAACAACAGGCTGGTGTCAGACAATGAACGCTTGTGCAGATACGCCGCTCTGGCCGGGATTAGTCTTCGGTCGACACCAGCCACTTCTGGCGACGGGGCGTTGGTCAACACAACCAAGGCCACCCAGGGCGTGTGATGGTTGGCGTAGGCCAACACCTCGGCCCCGCCAGGCCCCTCCCCCAAATCCAGATCGACCAGGATGGCGTCCGGATCGAAGTCTTCTAAGGCCTTAGTAGCGGCATTGGCGGTATCTACTCCTTCGGCGACAAACCCGGCACTGTCAAGCAAAGAGATCGTCAGCGACCTAATCAGCGGCTCGTCTTCGACAACCAGCACCCGACGAGGATCGGACTTTGGGGGTGTGGCACCAAAGGTCTGCGGTGACATGTAACTCCTGACAGCGGCGGCGTACCGCAATTTTCCCACCTGCCGCACCATTTCGTCGGGATTCTGGGCCCGATGGCGGCCGAAATCGTGCGGGAATCTGCTCATTGGCTCACTTTGGCAGCCGACCCGGTGCCACACTCTGACTCGCGGGTCCCGCCACAAGGTAAGGCGCCATGAATCTGGACGTATTCGCTGCCACCATCCAGCGCGACCGCCAGGCTGCCCGGGATGCGGTCGAATCCGAGGGCAAACACCGTGGTTCCGCGGCCACCAATCGCCAGACAACACCACCCCCGGCTCCCACTAGGTGAGATTGCGCGTCCAAACCAGCAGCCCAGGATGCTGGGGGCGTGACAAACCTGAAACAATACGGGGCATGCGTGTATACAACTTCTCTGCCGGTCCCGCCATGCTCCCCCTCGACGCCCTTAACGTCGCCCAGTCTGAGCTGACCGATTGGAAGAATTCCGGCATGTCTGTGCTGGAGGTGTCCCACCGAGGCAAAGATTTCGTCGCTTGCGCCGCCGAGACCGAATCTCTGCTACGTGAGGTCGTGGGTATCCCCCAGAACTACAAGGTCCTTTTCCTCCAAGGAGGTGCCACCGGCCAGTTCGACGCGATCCCGCTCAACCTGACTGCCGCTGGTGACAAGGTGAACTTCTTCAACACCGGCCAGTGGTCGGTGAAGGCAATCAAGGCCGCCAAGGCCCAGGGGCTCGAAGTCGACGTGATCGTCGACCGGGCCGAGTCGAAGTACACCGATACCCCGGCGGCGGACAGCTTTGTGGTTGATCCCGAAGCCGCTTACCTGCACTACACCCCGAACGAAACCATCGGCGGCGTCGAATTCGGTTACGTCCCCGAAACTGGCCAAGTTCCTTTGGTTGCGGACTTCAGTTCGACCATCCTGTCGCGCCCGCTTGATGTCTCCCCCTACAGCATGATCTATGCCGGTGCTCAGAAGAACATGGGGCCCTCGGGGCTATGCGTAGCGATCGTGCGTGAAGACCTACTCGGTAAGGCTCGGCCCGGCACTCCAACAATTTGGAACTACACCGCCATGGCTGAAGCCGACTCGATGCTGAACACCCCGCCCACCTTCGGCATCTACCTGCTCGGGTTGATCCTGAAGTGGGTCAAAGATGCTGGCGGGCTAGAGGCTATGGGCGAACGCAACCGGGCTAAGGCCGAGGCGTTGTACGGCTATATCGACGCCTCCGATTACTACAGCAACCCGGTGGCTCTGGATTCCCGCTCTTGGATGAATGTGCCGTTCCTGCAAGCCAACTCTGAATTGGACAAGGCCTTCGTGGCCGAAGCCAACAGTGCTGGCCTGACTAACCTGGCCGGGCACCGCAGCGTCGGTGGCATGCGGGCCAGCATCTACAACGCCATGCCGCTTGAAGGCGTGACTGCGTTGATCGACTTTATGACCGACTTCGAACGCCGCAACGGGTGAGGAACGCAATGCCTTTCAAGATCAAGACTCTAAACGCGATCAGCCCGGTCGGGCTCGATCGGCTGCCAAAGGACGAGTACCTAGTTGGTGACGGCGTGGAGAACCCCGACGCGCTGCTACTTCGCTCGGCCAAGCTGCACGGCGTCGAAATCCCGGCTTCGGTGCTGGCCGTGGCCCGTGCTGGCGCTGGCACCAACAACATTCCGATCGCTGACTACAGCGCCAAGGGAATTCCGGTGTTCAACACCCCAGGGGCGAATGCCAACGCGGTCAAGGAGTTGGTGGTGGCCGCGATCTTCCTGGCCGCCCGCAACATCATTCCGGCAGCGGCTTTCGCCCATCGCCTCGACGGTGATGCAGCCAGCATGGACAAAGCCGTTGAAGCCGGCAAGAAGAATTTTGTCGGCTTCGAGCTTCCTGGCCGGACCTTGGCCGTGGTCGGCCTCGGCGCGATTGGCGTCGAGGTTGCCAATGCTGCGGTTGGGCTTGGCATGAGGGTAATCGGCTTCGACCCGGCGATCACCGTCGAGCATGCCTGGAACCTGTCGGCGCTCGTTGAACGCGAAACAAATCTGGAGGCCATGCTCAAGCAGGCCGACATCGTGACCGTCCACGTGCCCCTGGTCGATGGCACCCGAGGCCTGATTGGTGCTGAGCAGTTGGCCGCGATGTCTGAGTCTGCGGTGCTGGTGAACTTTGCTCGCGGGCCCATCGTCGAGGTTCCAGCTGTGGTGGCAGCGCTGGAGACTGGCAAGTTGCGCGGCTATGTCTGTGACTTCCCCAGGCCGGAGCTGAACAAGCACGAGAACGTGGTCACGTTGCCGCACTTGGGTGCATCCACCAATGAGGCCGAAGAGAACTGTGCCTTCATGGCCGCTGAAGAACTCAAGGCTTACCTGGAAGATGGCACCATCAAGAACTCGGTGAACTTCCCCAGTGCCGAACTGCCCCGCACCGAGGGCACCTTCCGGATCGCGATCGCGAACAGCAATGTGCCCAATATGGTCGGCCAGATTTCCACCCTGCTGGCCGCCGAGGGGTTGAACATTGCGGACCTGCTGAATAAGTCCCGTGGCGACCTGGCCTACACCTTGGTCGACGTGAACGGTGAAGTTTCCGCTGACGCCCTAGCCAAGGTGCGCAGCATCGAAGGCGTGCTGGCCGCTCGGGTGATCTGAGCATCCCGGTCACGCTCCACTGGTTTCAAAAGCAAGACAGCTACTCCCGCACGATCGGGAGTAGCTGTTTTGCTTTGGGATTCACCGGCGATAAGTCAGCCGGCGGCCAACCATTGCCGGGCGAGTTTGATCCGCGCCTCGACCTGTTCGGTGCTGGCCTGGGACAAGGCCGGACCGCCCGCTTCTCGGCGTAGACCGGAGTGAATGTGGCTGTGCGGCACGCCGCGCACCCGCGCCACCTGCGACACCAGAGAGTTGAGCTCCTTGCGGCGGCCTTCCAAAGCGCGAAATAGGCTCACCTCAGCGGGCTCTTTGGTGCGTTTCGCCTGGCGATCGCGACGCGCCACCTGACGCCGCTGCCGCTCCGCCAACAGGGCGCTGACCTGGTCGGGCTCCAGAAGCCCCGGAAGGCCGAGGTATTCGGCCTCCTCAACGCTGGACGGCTCTGCGGTCAGCCCGTAGGCATGGGAATCAAACAAGACATGGTCGAAGGCAGCGATGGCTTCCAGGGTTTCCTGTTCGCCTTCAAAATCAGCCACGCTGCGGGTGCGATTGGCCTCAGCAAGCAATGCCTCTTCGGGATCCCAAAGGCCAACCTCCGCAGCTTTCGGCTTGCCCAACACATGATCGCGCTGCTTTTCCAGCGAACTGGCATGGGCCAGCAGGATCGGCACCGTCGGCACGAAAACGCTGGCCAGCTCGCCTCGTCGACGGCTGCGGACAAAGCGTCCGACCGCCTGGGCGAAGAACAACGGGGTTGAAGTTGCGGTGGCGAAGACCCCCACCGCCAAACGCGGTACGTCCACTCCCTCGGAAACCATTCTGACCGCCACCATCCAGCGGTCCTCACCTTCGGCGAATTTCTCGATCTTGCGGCTGGCCCCGGCATCATCGCTGAGCACCACAATGGGCCGCTCCCCCGAAATCTGCTCCAAGGCCCGCGCGTAGGCTCGGGCGGTTCGCTGATTGGTGGCGATCACCAAAGCACCCGCGTCGGGAACATGCCGACGCACCTCGTTGAGCCGTTGATCCGCAGCCCGCAATACCGCGGGAATCCACTCCCCTGCCGGATCTAATGCCGTCCGCCAAGCCTGGGCAGTGACATCTTTGGTTAAGGGCTCGCCAAGGTTGGCCGCCAGCTCGTCACCAGCCCGAGTGCGCCAGCGCATGCCGCCGCCGTAGGCCAGGAAGACCACCGGACGCACCACCTGGTCGCGCAACGCTTCGGCATAGCCATAAACGTAATCAGCCTGGGATTGCCTGGTGCCAGACCCGGTCTCGACATAGCGCACAAAGGGAATCGGATTGGTGTCAGTGCGAAAAGGGGTACCGGTCAGCGCGAGTCGTTTGGTGGCCAACTCGAACGCCTGTTCCACCGCTTCCCCCCAACTGCGGGCGTCACCGGCATGGTGAATCTCGTCAAAGATCACCAGGGTCTTCTTAGCCACGGTGCGGGTTTCGAAGACATGGGTAGCTGCCGCCACCCCGGCATAGGTGACCGCCTGACCGTGGTACTGGCGCGAGCGCGGCTTGCGTCCGCCCAATCCTGGATCTAGATGCAAACCAACTTTGGCTGCGGCGTCAGCCCACTGAACCTTCAGATGCTCGGTTGGTGCGACCACGATCACCTGCTCAATCCGACGCTCCGCGAGCAGGTCGGTGGCCACCCGCAGAGCGAAGGTGGTCTTGCCCGCCCCGGGGGTGGCTACGGCCAAGAAGTCGCGTTGATCGAGTTCGCGATAACGACTCAGGGCAGCGACCTGCCAGGCTCGAAGCCGCGAGGCAGTGCCCCAAGCGGCACGGCCGGGAAAGGCCGGGGACAGCTGGTCCACTGGGGAGTTGACCAACCTCATTCGCCTCGCTCACGCTGGATCAGCCAAACCGCCAAAGCTATGCCCAAGAAGTCGAATAGAGCATCGATCGGGTCTCCGGTGCGGTAGGGCACAAAGCTGGCCTGAATCACTTCACTGAGGATCGCCTCGACGCTAAAGACTGCGGCCACCAGCCACAGCCGCGAAGTCAATCTGGCCAAGAACCACACCGGAATGGCAAATAGCAACAAGTGAACGACCTTGTCCAAGCCAGGCACGGAGATCGAGTTTGGCGACCCTGGCGTGTAAAGCGCCACCAAGTGCACCGCCACGACCAGCCCGCAAGCTACCCAAAGCAAGGTTCCCGATGGCGGCCACCAGGGCTTCTGCTCAGCCAAGTTGAGCCAAAATCAGTTCCCGGACGCGGCCCGCATCAGCTTGACCGCGCATCTCCTTCATCACCGCACCGATCAGCGCACCAGCTGCCTGCACCTTGCCGTCGCGGATCTTGGCAGCCACGTCTGGATTAGCCGCGATCGCGCGCTCGACAGCTGCTGATAGTGCGCCATCATCAGAAACCACAGCCAACCCACGACTGGCCACGATCTGATCGGGTTCGCCCTCGCCAGCCAACACGGCCTCGATCACCTGCCGAGCCAACTTGTCGTTGATCGTGCCAGCCGCCACAAGCTGCTGGACCGCTGCGACCTGGGCTGGGGTGATCGCAAGGTCGCTCAGCTCAATCGCGGCCTCGTTGGCCCGTCTCGCAAGCTCGCTGAGCCACCATTTGCGGGCTGAGGCTGGTGCTGCACCAGCGGCCACTGTGGCTTCAATCACCTCTAGCGCGCCAGCATTGACCACGTCTTGAAGTTCTAGATCCGTGAACCCCCACTCGCCTTGCAGTCGGGCGCGGCGTTGGTGTGGCGGTTCGGGCAGGGTGTCGCGCAGCTCGTCAACCCAGTCTTGACTTGGTGCGACCGGTACCAGATCGGGTTCGGGGAAATACCGGTAATCCTCGGCAGTGGCCTTCGACCGCCCCGGCGTGGTGTAGCCCTCTTCATGCCAATGCCGAGTCTCCTGATGCACCTTGCCGCCAGCGGCCAGTACTGCACCCTGGCGCTGAATCTCGTAGTGGAGAGCACTTTCGATACTGCGCAGCGAGTTGACGTTCTTGGTTTCGGTGCGCAAGCCGAGCTCGGTCGCCCCTTTCGGCATCAGCGAGACATTCGCATCGCAGCGCAGCGAGCCCTGCTCCATGCGAACATCCGACACGCCAAGCGCCAGCATCAAGTCACGTAGGAACGAAACATAGGCCTTCGCCACCGCAGGTGCTTTGGCACCAGTGCCGTAGATCGGCCGGGTAACGATTTCCACCAGCGGCGTGCCGGCTCGGTTGTAATCGACCAGCGAGTACTCGGCATCACCGATGCGTCCGGTGGTACCGCCAGCATGCACCAACTTGCCGGCGTCCTCTTCCATGTGGGCACGCTCGATTTCGATAGCGAAGACTTCGCCGTCGACTTCCAATTCGACCAGACCGTCGAAGGCGATCGGCTCGTCGTACTGCGACGTCTGGAAGTCCTTGGTCATGTCTGGATAGAAGTAGTTCTTCCGAGCGAAGCGGCACCGGGGAGAGATCTGGCAACCCAACGCGAGCCCGATTCGGATCGCCGATTCAATCGCTTTGGCATTGACTACCGGCAGCGAACCGGGCAACCCCAAACAAACCGGGCAGGTATTGGTGTTGGGCACCGAGCCGAACTGATTGGCGCAGCCGCAGAACATTTTGGACGCAGTATTGAGCTCAACGTGCACCTCCAAACCCAGTACTGGGTCAAACCTGGCCAGCACCTCATCGAAGTCCATCAAATCCACGCTCATGCTTGGCCTCCGACACCGAGATACTCACCATTGGCGGAGTTGGCCAGCTGATCCAACAACCGCCCACCCCACTGCTGGTTCAAGGCCTGTTCCAAAGCAGCGCCCACCAGATACAGCCGATCATCAGCCATCGCTGGAGCCATGATCTGCAGACCAACTGGCAGCCCGTCGTCAGGACTGAGCCCTACCGGGACCGAAATGGCGCAGCCACCGGCCAAGTTGGACGGAATCGTGCACAGATCCGCTTTGTACATGGCCAACGGATCATCAACCCGCTCCCCCAACTTGAACGCCGTGGTGGGCGTGGTCGGTGAAACCAGCACATCGGCCTGCGCAAATGCCGCAGCGAAATCGCGGCCGATCAGGGTGCGAACCTTCTGGGCCGAGCCGTAGTAGG
>DHWU01000059.1:18736-20860 GCA_002413345.1 Propionibacteriaceae bacterium UBA5174
CCGTAGTAGGCGTCGTAGTAGCCAGCCGATAGCGCATAGGTGCCGATGATGATTCGCCGCTTGGCCTCAGCCCCGAAACCGGCACCGCGGGTGAGGTTCATCACCTCTTCAGTGCTGTTTACGCCATCATCGCCGACCCGCAGCCCGTAACGCATGGCGTCGAACCGGGCCAGGTTCGAGCTGACCTCGCTGGGCATGATCAGGTAGTAAGCGCCCAAGGCATAGGCGAAGTTGGGGCAGGAAACTTCAACAATTTCGGCACCTTGGCTCGCCAAGATTTCCAACGCCTCGTTGAACCGTTGCTGCACACCATCTTGGTAGCCCTCGCCGCCAAGTTCGCGGACCACCGCGATCTTCAACCCGGCGACATCTGCGCGTTTTGCGGCAGCCACAACATCGGGAACCGGAGCATTGATCGAAGTGGAATCGCGCGGATCCCAACCAGCAATCACCTGATGCAGCAAAGCGGCGTCGAGCACATTGCGAGCGCATGGACCAGGCGTGTCGAGGCTGGAAGCCATAGCCACCACCCCGTAACGCGAGGTCGCACCATAGGTGGGTTTGACCCCGACGGTGCCGGTGACTGCAGCTGGCTGGCGGATCGAACCGCCAGTATCAGTGCCCAAAGCCAGCGGTGCCTCAAAGGAAGCCAGTGCGGCAGCCGATCCACCGCCCGAACCCCCCGGAATTCGGGCGGTGTCCCAGGGATTGTGAGTTGGGAAATAGCCAGAGTTCTCGGTGGAGGAGCCCATAGCGAACTCGTCCATATTCGTCTTGCCTAACACCACCAGCCCGGCGGCCAGCACCTTGTCGGTGATGGTGGCGTTGTACGGCGGCACCCAACCTTGAAGGATCTTCGATCCGCAGGTAGTCGGCGCACCGGTCATCGCAAAGATGTCTTTCATCGCCAGCGGAATGCCAGCGAGCGGGCCGAGTTCGGTGCCGGCTGCGCGCGCAGTGTCGACCGCGTCGGCAGCAGTCAGCGCCCGATCGGCGTCCACGTGCAGGAAGGCCGACACCTGCGGCTCCACTCGCTCAATCTGGTCCAGACAGGCGCTGGTGAGTTCTCGTGAACTCAACTGGCCGGTGCCCAGCAAATCGCTGAGCGTAGACGCATCGCTACGTAGTAGTTCGCTCACTGTTGCTCCCCAAGAATCCGCGGCACCCGGAAGCGTCCGTCTTCCACTGCAGGCGCGGCGGCCAGCACCGCTTCTGGTGGCAGTGATGGGGTGACTACATCGGCCCGAAACACATTGGTCAGGTCTAGGGCGTGGGAGGTGGGCGGAATGTCCTCGCCGACTACCTCGGAAACGCTGGCCACAGCTTGCAGGATCACGTCCAACTGCGGAGCTAGCTGGGCAACTTCGGCTTCGGTGAGCCGAATTCGTGCCAACTCGCCAAGCCTGGCCACTTCGCTTGCCGTCAAAGCCAAGGTGAACTCCTGCTCGAATCACGGCTACCGGGCGTCCACCCGGGCCGGTGTCTCACTCTACCGGTGCGCTTTGACCCACTCGTAACACTGATGCGCAACACTGTCGGGGTGTTCTTGGTCCGCGTTGCCTTACCTGATCGTCCCGGTTCGCTGGGAGCTGTGGCCTCGGCCATGGGCCGTGTGAACGCCGATATCAATGCGGTCGAGATTGTTGAGCGCTATGAGGGCTTGGTAATCGACGACTTCATGGTGGAGCTGCCCACTGGGGTTGCTGCCGATTCATTGGTGACGGCGTGCGAATCCGAACCTGGGGTTGAAGTGGTTTGGGTTTCGCATTATCCCGAAGGCTGGGGCCTGCAAAGCGACGTGGACGTGCTCAACTCCATGACTGATGAACCTGAACGGGCCGAAGAAATCCTCACCACCCATGCCCCGGCGTTGTTCCGGGCAGCCTGGGCAGTGCTGATTGAGCGAAATGGTTCGGTGAGCGTGCGTTCAGACATGGCCCCTGATCTCGATGCCGCGGGTGTGGCCGCTTTGGGCCCGCTGAACCAAGCAGCGGTAGCCGAACTCCCTGACGGCTGGATTCCCGGTTGGAGCGAGACGCTGGTGGCAGTCGCCCCGCTTCGTAAAGGGGCCGCGATTGTGGTTGCCCGTCGCGGCGGACCGGAGTTCATCAAGTCTGAACTGGG
>DHWU01000059.1:21189-31804 GCA_002413345.1 Propionibacteriaceae bacterium UBA5174
GGGTCAACGCGACTGGGTCAACGCGGTTAGGCCAATCGATTCAAGGTGGTCACTTCAATAGGACGTAATACTGGTGTCCATAGACCACCAGGGTGGTGATGACCGCCGCTAATCCCAGCACCACCAGCCAGCGCCCAACCTTCTTGGCACGAGTGGTCGCCACATTGTGCGGTCCCCACTCGCCAACAACCGGACGCACCCGCTGCGGGGCGCCTCGGTTCAGGTTTAGGTCAGAATTCAAGCCTTCGAGCACGCGTCGATCCTACTCGGACAATGCAGTCGGGCCGCCGTCGAGGAATTCCTGGAACTTCGCGGCTGGCACGATCGGGACGCCCAGTTCCACAGCCTTGTCGTATTTCGAGCCCGCTCCGTCGCCGGCAACTAGGTAGTCAGTGCGCTTAGAAACTGAGCTGGAGGCTTTGGCACCGCGGGCGGCCACTGCATCAGTAGCACCGTCTCGGGTGAAGCCGGGCACTGATCCGGTAACCACCACCGTGAGCCCGGACAGAGTCTGCGGCAAGACTTCAGCCGCCACCGAACCAGCGTCAACCAATTGGCAACCAGCCGACTGCCACTTGGTCACGATTTCGCGATGCCAATCCACGCTGAACCAGTCAGTGATCGAGGCGGCCAGGGTTGATCCGATGCCTTCCACCGCGCTCAGCTGCGCAACGCTGGCGCCAGCCAACTCCTCAACACTGGGAAAAGCTCGAGCCACATCTGGGGCAACGCCCTTGCCGATATGCCGGATCGACAGCGCCACCAGAAACCGTGACCACGGTCGAGTCTTGGCCATTTCAAGGTTCTCCAGCAGTTTGGCCCCGTTGGCCGACAGCCGGCCCTTGGTCGTAAAGACCCCGGCGGCGACCAGCTTCTCAGCAGTCAGATCGAATAGGTCACCTTCATCGGTCAGCAGGCCAGCGCTGAGCAAAATGTCGGCGGCCTTCTCCCCCAGTACCTCAATGTCGAGCGCCGCCCGGGAGGCCAGGTGGAACAACCGCTCCCGCAACTGTGCGGGGCAGGACCGACGATTCGGGCAGCGAATGTCGGCGTCGCCCTCCTTTTCGGGGCGTAACTCGCTGCCGCAATCAGGGCAGTGAGTAGGCATTACGAAGGCTCGTTCGCTGCCGTCGCGCAGTTCGGTGACCGGTCCAAGCACTTCCGGAATCACATCACCGGCTTTGCGTAAGACCACGGTGTCACCGATCAAGACGCCTTTGCGTCTAACCTCGCTGGCGTTATGCAAGGTGGCCATCTCCACCGTTGAGCCAGCCACCAAGACCGGCTCCATCACTGCATACGGCGTGACTCTGCCAGTACGTCCCACGTTGACTCGAATATCAAGCAGCTTGGTGGTGACCTCTTCTGGCGGGTACTTGTAGGCAATCGCCCACCGCGGAGCGCGGGAGGTATTGCCCAGTTTGGCTTGGAGTTCCCGATCATCAACCTTGATCACCACGCCATCAATGTCGTGGGCCACCGAATGCCGGTTTTCGCCGTAGTTGGCGATGTAGGCCTGCACTTCAGTTGCGCTGTGGCAGACCTGGTAATACTCGCTGGTGGGCAACCCCCAGCTGGCCAGCAGTTCATAGCCGCCAGATTGGCGGTCAGGCTCAACGCCGCTGAACTCGCCGATGCCGTGCACCAAGAAGTCCAGCGGACGCTGCGCAGTCACCTTGGAATCTTTCTGGCGCAGCGAGCCAGCCGCGGCATTACGGGGATTGGCGAATGGCGATTTGCCGGCCTCAACCAAACCCGCGTTCAACTCAGCGAAATCAGCAGTGCGCATGAACACCTCGCCACGCACTTCCAACACCTCCGGCGGATTCGCGCCGGTCAACTGGGCCGGGATTGCGCTGATCGTGCGCACATTGGCGGTCACATCTTCACCAACCACCCCATCGCCACGAGTGGCCGCGCTGACCAGGCGTCCGTGGCGATAGACCAGATCCAAGGCCAAACCATCGATCTTCAACTCACATAGGTAGCCGCTCACGCCAAGATCGGTGCCAGCCCGCTCAACGGCCCGGACTAACCAATGATCAAGCTCTTCGGCCGAAAAGACGTTGTCCAAACTCATCAGCGCGACTAGATGCTGCACTGGCGCGAACGTGGCACTGGCCGCCCCACCGACATGTTGGGTCGGGCTATCTGGGGTGCGAAGTTCCGGGAGGGTGTCCTCCAGGGCCATCAGTTCGAGCATCAACGTGTCGAATTGCGCATCGGAGACCACGGGTGCGTCATTCACGTAGTAGCGATGGCGATGCGCAGTGATTTCAGCACTCAGTTCAGCGTGCCTGGCGCGGGCTTCAGCGTCGGTCATAGGCGGCAATCTAGCGCGCCCCGCTGACTACCCCGCGCCGGAGGCAAACCTTGAGCTATTCAGGCCCGTTGGCCCAGCTCCCCACTCACCCTGGTCGCGACCGTACGCAACGCGGCTAACCCCAACGACACCTCGGCGAAACTCCAGCCGCTCAGACCGCAAGCAGGGGTCAGCACCAACTGATCGGCGGACGGGCCACCGAGGCGCTCAACCAGGCGAAGGGTGCGAGAAGTGAGCGCATCAGTGCCGAGCACCGGCAGGCGAGTCGGCAATACCCCTAGGTAGAGCCTGGCTCCGGCATCTGCGGTCTCGCCCAGCGCATCGAAATCGGCACTGCTGAGCTGATCGGCGTCCAGGCTGATGCCGGTAAGCCCGCCGCCTTGTTGGTGCAACAGGTTGGCCAGTGGCCACGCCAATCCGGGCCCACTCCACGCCGCACAACTGTGCAGGATCACCTCAGTGGCAATTGGACGCGCCGCGGCGCTGACCCAGCCCAAGGCAGTGCTGAGTTCGGGCAGATCGACCGCGCGGTGCCGAAAGAACCCGCCGGGAGTGGGTACTGCGCCCGCTGCCACGGCAGGTAAAGACGGCTCGTCGACTTGGAGCACCAGTTCGGCCCCAGGAATCCGCTTGGCCAGATCCGCGAGCAACTCGGAAATACTTTGGGCCAATGACTGCGCCAGGTCACGGCGAGCCCCGTGGTCGGCCAGCACCCGTCCGGTATGGGCAACGCCCAGGCTTGCCGCCAAGGTCCACGGCCCGGCCAGGGCCACTTTGAAACGGCCAGTGAAGCCTTGGGTGTTCTCTTCTAATAGGTCCAGGTCTTGGCGCCAGGTGGCCCGAGATCGCCGCTGGTCAATGCCGGACGCGTCGCTAAGTCGCCACTCTCCGGCCTGATAATCGGCGGCCAGGCCAGAGGGCAGACCCAGCCCGCGCCCGATCATCGCCGCCCAGGGCCCACGGGCTGGTAGCTCAGGCAGATAGGGGAAATCCCCCACCTTGTCGAAGGTCATTCGTACTGGCGCGGCGAAGTCAGTGCCGGGCAGCGAACCCAAGCCGGTGTAGCCAACTCTCATGAATTGGTCGCCTCAATGGTGGCTGCGCCGACGACCCGCTCACCGTCATAGCAAACTGCTGCCTGACCAGGGGCGATTCCGAAAGCTGGGGTATCCAGCACCACGGTGACCGTGCCATCGGCGGCTTCGATGGTGGCCGGCATCGGCTCGCCATGGGCGCGAACCTGTACCAATCCGCGCCAGCTGCCCGCAATTGGCTGTTCGGTCCAGGTTGGCCGAATACCGCGAATCGTCCGCACCGCCAGTGAACCTTTGGGCCCCACGGTGACGGTGTTGGCTACCGGATCAACGCCGACTACATAGCGCGGCCGACCATCCCCGGCGGGCACCGAAAGGTGCAGACCGTGGCGTTGGCCCACCGTGAACTGGTGATGGCCCAGATGGGCGCCAAGCACGTCCCCGTTCTCGTCCACAATGTCGCCGGTTCGCTGGCCGAGGCGATCGTTGAGGAAACCCGCGGTATCGCCGGTAGGTATGAAGCAGATGTCGTGACTGTCGGGCTTGTCAGCCACCAGCAGGCCGCGTTCGGCCGCTTCGGCCCGCAATTCCGCCTTTGCCGTGACCTCGCCGAGAGGAAACTCGCAGCGGCCAAGCTGGGCAGCGCTCAGCACTCCCAAGACATAGGACTGATCCTTGGCCTGCTCGGCCGCGCGATACAGCGAAACTGAATCCCCGTGGCGCTGCAGCCGGGCGTAATGCCCAGTGGCGACCGCATCGAAGCCCAACCCGATGCCGCGTTCGAGCAGCGCGGCGAATTTGATCTTTTCGTTGCACCGCAGGCAAGGATTCGGAGTGCGTCCGGCGGCATATTCGGCCACAAAGTCGGCCACCACGTCGTCGGCGAACTGCTCGGAGAAATCCCACACATAGAACGGGATGCCCAGTACGTCGGCAGCACGGCGAGCGTCATTGGTATCGGCCAGCGAGCAGCATCCGCGAGAGCCGGAGCGAAACAGTTCGGGGTTGCGGGCCAACGCCAGATGAACTCCGGTCACCTCATGCCCGGCGTCAACCAGGCGTGCGGCGGCCACAGCGGAGTCGACTCCGCCAGACATCGCTGCCAATACCCGCATGGCTTCCTCCTTTGCCCGGTCAGGCAGTCTAACCCGGACCCGGCTCAGGCCTTACGGGCCTGCGCCACTGCGCCCGGCAGGACGGCGAGTAGGCGGTCGATGTCGGCCTGCGTGGTACTCCAGCCGAAGGAGAACCGCAGGCTGGCACGCGCGTCGCTGGCCGACCGTCCCATGGCCAACAGCACCTCACTGGGTTGATGCAACCCAGCAGTGCAGGCTGAGCCAGTCGAGGCGTCGATGCCAGCCGCGTCCAGCAGCAGCAACAGATCATCAGCGCGGGTGCCGCTGAAAGTCGCATTAAGAATCGCCGGGCTGGACTTGGCGGCTGAGTTCAGTCGCGATCGATCGATTTGGTCTAGACCTGCAGCCAGCCTGGCCTTCAACCCGGCCAGTCGCGCCGCTTCACTATCGCGCTGCGAAACCGCGAGCCGAGCCGCCACAGCGAATCCATGCGCCAACGCCACCGGCACTGTGCCGGAGCGCAATTTGGCCTCTTGCCCGCCGCCGAAACCCACCGGGGTCAGTTTCACCCCGCGGCGAACGACCAAAGCTCCAACCCCCACTGGACCGCCCAACTTGTGGGCACTCACGCTCAGCAGATCAAGCCCAGACTCAGCGAAGTTGACCGGCAGATGACCGAAGGCCTGCACCGCATCGCTGTGCGCCCAGGCGCCCACCGCGTGCGCGGCTGCCACAACTTCGCCCAATGGCTGAATCGCACCAGTCTCGTTGTTGACCCACATCACCGACACCAGCGCGACGTCAGTGCCGAGTTCGCTGAGCGCACCAGGTTGCAGTTGCCCGTCCCCAGCCACCGGCAGGACGCGCACCGCGTCGCAGCGAGCAGTGAATTCGGCCACCGAAGGGTGCTCAATCGCCGAAATGGCCACCAGCGGACGCCCCTGACGTGGCGCTCCCAGCAGGGCGAGATTGTTGGCTTCGGTGCCGCCAGAGGTGAACACGATTTCATCAGGCTGGGCCCCCAGGTCGGCGGCTAGCGACTCTCGAGCTTCGGCCAGTACGCGCCGGGCGCTGCGTCCGCTTTGATGCAGGGAGTTAGGGTTACCGGCGAGCAACAGAACTTCGCCCATCGCTGCGGCGACCGCTGGAACCATCGGTGAGCTTGCAGCATGGTCGAGATAGCTGCGGGTGGACGTCGACACGGCGGTTCGCTCCCCTATCGGGCCTCAGTCTTGAGTGAGGCTGTGTTTCTGGCTCAACGCCTGGGTGGTCCACACTAGGTGGTATTTCCCGAATTGAAGGGGCCAAATGAACCCGCCTGTCGAACCGAATCCGATCGATACCGCCCTGCTCGGCGCCCGCGTTGACGGTTCTCGCACCAGTTTTTCGCTGTGGGCGCCACGGGCGAAAAGAGTCGAATTGGCCCTGATCGACGATGCTGGTGAACAGTCCAACCTCGACCTCGCCCGCGATGAGCATGGAGTGTGGCAGCTCCACGTTGCCGGCATCGGCCCTGGCCAACGGTACGGCTACCGGGTGGACGGTCCGTGGAGCCCGCAAGATGGTGAACGATTCAACCCGGCCCGATTGCTGCTGGACCCCTACGCCCGGGCCATCACCGGTGGGGTCGACTATTCCGGCCCGATCACCGATCACACTGCCGAATCAAACTTTGCCGCCGACCCCACTGACTCCTCGGCTTCGGTGCCGTTGAGCGTGGTGGTCGCCGACTCCGCACCGCCGGTGGCCTTGGCTAAGCCAAAGTCCCTGGACGAATTAGTCATCTATGAGGCACATCTGCGCGGCTTCACCAAGCGACACCCAGCCGTTCCCGAACACCTTCGTGGCACCT
Organism: Propionibacteriaceae bacterium UBA5174; assembly: GCA_002413345.1. GTDB lineage: Bacteria > Actinomycetota > Actinomycetes > Propionibacteriales > Propionibacteriaceae > Propionicimonas. The sequence continues at coordinate 27,475 of DHWU01000059.1, forward strand.
ATGCCGGACTGGCCTATCCGGCCGTGATCGAATACCTCACTGAACTCGGCATCAACGCGGTCCAGTTACTGCCAGTGCAGCACTTCGTGTCAGAGCCATTCATTGTGGGCCGAGGATTGGTCAACTACTGGGGATACAACACCTTGGGCTTCTTCGCCCCGCACGGGCACTACTCGTCCACCGGAACTAACGGTGAACAGGTGGCCGAGTTCAAAGAGATGGTCTCAGCGCTCCACGAAGCCAACATTGCTGTGCTCCTTGATGTGGTCTACAACCACACAGCCGAGGGGGGTCACGAAGGTCCAACCTTGTGCTTCCGCGGGATCGATCACGCCGCCTACTACCGACTCACTGATGACCAGCGCAATGACTACGACGTAACCGGGTGTGGCAATGCAGTGGATACCTCCACTCCGGGAGTGCTCAAACTGATTTTGGATTCGTTGCGCTATTGGGTCACCGAAATGGGTGTGGACGGTTTCCGCTTCGACCTGGCCACCACCCTGATCCGCGACCAGGCCCATCGAGTTGACCAGAACCACCGGTTCAAGGAACTTATCGCCGCTGACCCGGTCCTGGCGGGCAAAGTGATGATCGCCGAACCTTGGGACCTGGGCCCCTACGGCTATCAGGTCGGCAGCTGGGGGCCGCGTTGGAGCGAATGGAATGACCGCTTCCGCGATTTCAGCCGCGACTTTTGGCGCGGAGCCACCAGCGGCGTCCAAGATCTGGCGACCAGGCTGTCTGGATCCTCCGATATTTACGATCACAATGACCGTGCCATCACCAGTTCAGTCAACTTCATCACTGCCCACGACGGCTTCACCATGCGCGACTTGGTCACCTACGACCTCAAACACAACGAGGCCAACGCCGAACGTAACCGGGACGGCACCGACAACAATCGCTCGTGGAACCACGGCTACGAAGGCGAGACTCCAGATCCTGCGATCGCGTCCGCCCGGCAACGTAGCGCCCGCAACCTGATGGCCACACTGTTGTTGTCGGCCGGGGTGCCGATGATCACTGCCGGCGATGAGTTCGGACGCACCCAGGGCGGCAACAACAATGCCTACTGCCAAGACTCACCGATCTCTTGGATCGACTGGACTGTCGCTGAGGGCTGGACTCAGCAACTCGATCTAGTGCGCCAACTGCTGAAGCTTCGCGCTGAGCATCCATTGCTGCGGCCCAGCAATTGGCGCCATCATGCTGAGCTTCGCGACCACTTAGGCCGCAGCCTGGCCCGCTCCCAGGTTGCTTGGTTCACCGAGACCGGGCTGGAGATGAGCACCGACAGTTGGCATGACCCCAACCGGCACACTCTCGGGCTGTATCTGAGCAATCTTGACCAGGCATTTCTGATCTACGTGCATGCTGGGTCTGAGCCGATCAACTGTTCGCTACCCGGGGCACCTTGGGCCGATGGCTACCAGGTGTTGGTGCACACCGGTGAGACAGCAGAGCTGCCTCGCAAGGCAATCACGCCAGGGGCAACAATCAGCCTTCCCGGCAACACTGTCGCAGTGTTGGCCGCAACTGTGCGCAACTCGGCAGCGGTGGTGGCAGCGTCCCCGACCACCCCCGACAGCGTGTCCGACAGCATCTAGTTTGAGTTGGACTCGCTGGCCAGCAGCCGAGGTATTCACGCGCTAGGTTTGGCCTTGTGAGCGCCAATCCCACGTCCCGCAAGCGCCGGCCACCAACCAAGGCTCGCAAGCCTGTTGCGCCAGCCGCGACCGCGCAAAAGCCGTCACCGGTAACGGCAGCCACCCGCGCTGAAGACCGTCCCAAGCCATCGGAGATGGTGCCCTCCGGCATGGCCAGCGGTTTTGGCCGCATTCCGGTGCGGGGCGTGAGCCCGGTAGTCGAAGGCGGCGCTTACCCGGCTAAGGCGGTTGTTGGTGAGCTGATTCCAATCCGGGCCAAGGTCTTTCGCGAAGGCCACGACGCGGTGAATGCCTCGGTGATCCTCACCGATCCGCACGGCGCCGAGACGCGAATCGAGATGACCCCGGTCGAGCCTCGCGGGCTGGACCCCTGGGAGACCTGGGTACGCCTTGATACCCCGGGTGCCTGGAAGTTTCGAGTTGAAGGGTGGTCGGATCCGTGGGCAACCTGGCTGCATAACGCCGAAGTGAAACTGCCTGCCGGAATCGATCTCGAACTGGTGTGTGCTCAAGGCCGTGAGCTGCTTGGACGCACCGCAACTGCTGTCGAGGCCAGTGATCAGGTTCAAGCCGCAATGCTGCGCACGGTCGCTGAATCGCTAAGCGCCGATCGTCCAGCCGCTGACCTGTTAGCCGCAGCCACCGGTGACCAGATCGTTGCCACTATGAGCAAATATCGGCCAAGGGAGCTGCTCAGCCCAACGGCTGATTACCCGGTCTTTGTCGATCGCAAGCTTGCTCTGTTCGCCAGTTGGTATGAGTTCTTTCCGCGTTCGATTGGCGCTTCTTACAACTCCAAGACCAAGAAGTGGACTTCGGGCACCTTCGACTCCTGCCACACCCGTCTGGAAGAGATCTCGGCGATGGGCTTCGACGTGGTCTACCTGCCGCCGATCCACCCGATCGGTGATGCCTTTCGTAAGGGACCAAACAACACCCTCACTCCTCAGGCTGGCGATCCAGGCTCACCTTGGGCGATCGGCTCAGCTGCAGGCGGCCACGACGCGATCCACCCAGATCTGGGCGATTGGCCAGCCTTCGACCGGTTCGTGGCCAAGGCCACCGAGTTGGGTCTGGAGGTGGCCTTGGACTTTGCCCTCCAGGCCTCCCCCGACCACCCTTGGGTGAAGACGCATCCGGAATGGTTCACCACCCAGATCGACGGCACCATCGCCTACGCAGAGAATCCACCGAAGAAGTATCAAGACATTTATCCGATCAACTTCGACAACGACCCGTCCGGGCTCTACGCCGAGGTGCTGCGAATCTTGAAGCTGTGGATCTCGCACGGGGTGAAGATCTTTCGGGTGGACAACCCACACACCAAGCCGGTGCAATTCTGGGCCTGGTTGGCCACGCAGCTTCGCGAATTCGACCCGGACGTCCTGCTGTTCGCCGAGGCCTTCACCCGCCCCGAAATGATGCACGCGTTGGGCAAGGTTGGCTTCCACTCCAGCTACACCTACTTCACCTGGCGCAACACCAAAGCCGAACTCACCGAGTATCTGACTGAACTGAGCACCGAGACCGACACCTTCTTTCGGCCCAACTTCTTCGTCAACACCCCCGACATCAACCCCTTGGGACTGCAGTCGGGCAACCCAGCAGCCTTTGCGATTCGGGCAATTTTGGCTGCTACGGGATCGCCGGCCTGGGGCCTGTACTCGGGCTTCGAGTTGTGTGAGCATGCGCCGCTGAAAGCTGGCGGCGAGGAGTATCTAGATTCGGAAAAGTACGAATACCGGCCCCGCGACTACAACGCTGAACCAAACCTGAACCTGTTGATCGGACGGCTGAATCAGATTCGCCGGGAACATCCGGCATTGCGGCAGCTGCGCCAGATTAGGTTTTTGAAGGCCGAAAGCGATCGGCTCATCGCCTTCACCAAATCTGATGGCGACGACACCGTGATCGTGATCTGCAGCCTGGACCCCGACCTGACTGTGGAGGCCTTCGTCGATCTAGACCTGCCGAATCTGATGGAGCTGCCGCAACCGTTGACTGTCCCCGGGTCGGCACCGTCCGCTGGCCAGGTGCGGCTACGCGACGAGCTCACTGGCGCGGTCTTCACCTGGAGTGAGCGCAACTTCGTTCGGCTCACGCCGGCGACACCGGCCCACATTTTGCATGTGCTCGCGGACCCCACCAAGTAAACGTCCTCAGATGAACACCGCCGAGGCCTGGTTGCAGCTGCTACCCACGATGCGCTGGTTCGCCGGCAAAGGGCGCCAACTCACCCACCTTAGGGTGCGCCCACAGGACTGGGAGATTGAGCCCGGGAACTGGCCAGCAGTGCGATTCGAACTGATCGAAGTGACCTACACTGACGGCGACCAAGAGACCTACCGCGCGATGTCGGCCTATCGGCCTGTCGAGCAGGCCATCCAGGAGTGCACTCTGGCGGTAGTCAAGCTGCCCGAGCACGGCGAGTTGGCGATGAGCGATGCCCCTGCCGATATGGCCGCGATGGCTGCCTATATCGCCCACGATCACGGGGCGTTCCACCCTGGCGTGGGAAAGCTTTGGCACCATCCCCGGCCGGTAAGCGTTGATCAGAGCAACTCCAGCGTGCGGATTGCCACCAATGGGGTGTTCAAGCTCTATCGCCGAGTCGATGGCGGATCAGATCGGGAAGGTGAGCTACTTTCTCGGTTGATGTT
>DHWU01000059.1:32139-51396 GCA_002413345.1 Propionibacteriaceae bacterium UBA5174
TTGGAGTACATCGATGCGGTCGGTGATGGCTGGCAACTTGCCAATGCTGCGTGTGCGGCAGGCACTGACTTCGCCGACCTGGCAGCTGAGTTGGGCCGAGCTTTGCGTAGCGTCCACACCGAACTGGCCAAAGCCGAGCGTGGATCAGCGCCCAGCCTGGTCCCTGGCACTGATGTGGCCCAAGCGATGACTGCACGTCTTGAAGAAGTTGCCAGCCAGGCGCCCGAAATAGCTGCCATGGTTGACCAACTCCGTCCAGCATTTGCGGCGCTGGTTGGCCTGGAAATCCCGGTGCAGCAGATTCATGGCGACTTTCACCTCGGCCAAGTGCTCTATCGCAAGGATCCTTCCGGCTGGGTGCTGATCGATTTCGAGGGCGAGCCCGATAGCCCCGCCGACCAGCGCAACCGACCAGACTCGCCCTGGCGTGATGTCGCCAGTGCGCTACGAAGCTTCGGTTATGTTCGCCGCAGCCAGACTGATCCCGATTCGCCCCAAACTGCAGCCTGGTACGACCACGCCTGCCAGGCATTTCTGGACGGCTACTGCGATGGCGATGCCGTGCCCACCGAGCTACTGCGCGCGTACCACGTAGACCGGGGCGCCTATGAGGTGCGGTATGAACTTAGGCACCGCCCCGCACAGGCCCACATCCCACTAGGTTCATTCCAGAATCTAGCCGCCGACCCCACCGGCGAGTCACCAGTTAACAAGGAGCAGTAATGGCACATGACCCATTTGGCGGGCTTACGGGTTGGGATCTAGAAGGCTTCCACAACGGGGCTGATACCGAGTGCTGGCGGCGCCTTGGCGCCCATCAAGTCACTGTTCACGACGACGAACGCGACCAAATCAGCGGCACCCGATTCGCCGTCTGGGCGCCGAATGCTCGCGAGGTGCGCCTCAACGCCGATTTCAACTGGTGGACCGGCGACGCGATGCACCTGATTCCGGGCTCAGGTGTGTGGTGTCTGTTCGTTGAGGGAATCGGTGACGGCGCACTGTACAAATTCAACATTCTTGGGGCGGACGGCAACTGGTGCGAGAAGGTCGACCCAATGGCCTTCTTCGCCGAGCAGGCCCCGGCGAACTCGTCAATCGTGCATTCCAGCCGGTTCACCTGGAGTGATGAAGACTGGCTGACTCGCCGGGCCGCGGCGCAGCCGCATGCTGAGCCGATGAGCATCTACGAGTTGCATCTGGGTTCGTGGCGCAAGGGCAAGAGTTATCTGGAACTGGCCGATGAACTGGTCGAATATGTCACCTGGGCTGGCTTCACCCATGTCGAGCTGATGCCGGTAGCCGAGCACCCCTACGAGCCGAGTTGGGGTTACCAGGTAACCAACTACTTTGCCCCGCAATCCCGGCTGGGCCGTCCCGATGAGTTTCGCTACTTGGTCGACCGGCTGCACGCGGCCGATATCGGCGTCATCCTGGATTGGGTGCCAGGCCATTTCCCCAAGGACGAATGGGCTTTGGGCCGTTTCGACGGTACCGCCTTGTACGAGCACGCTGACCCCCGACAAGGCGAACACAAAGACTGGGGCACCTACATCTTCAACTACGGCCGCAACGAGGTGAAGTCGTTTCTGGTCTCCAGTGCTTTGTACTGGGTGACCGAATTTCACATTGACGCACTACGGGTGGATGCAGTGGCGTCGATGCTCTACCTGGACTACTCCCGCGATGAAGGCGAATGGGTGCCCAATATCTACGGCGGCCGCGAGAACCTCGAAGCCATCGACTTTCTGCGCTATGTGAACTCCCACCTCTACCAGCGGGTGCCCGGCGTAGTGATGATCGCTGAGGAGTCCACCTCCTTTGGTGGGGTGACTAAGCCAGTTCACGAAGGCGGCCTAGGCTTCGGCTTCAAGTGGAATATGGGCTGGATGAACGACTCGTTGGGCTATCTGGAGGAAGAGCCGATCAATCGGCAGTACCACCACAACGAGATGACCTTCGCCATGGTCTATGCCTATTCAGAGAACTTCATTCTGCCGATCTCCCATGACGAAGTCGTGCACGGCAAGGGTTCGATGATCAACAAGGTGCCGCAAGATAGCTGGCGCCAGTTCGCCACCTTGCGCGCCTTCTACTCCTTCATGTGGGCCTTCCCTGGCAAGAAACTGATCTTCGCTGGCTGCGAGTTCGGTCAGCGGCCGGAATTCAACGAAGCTGTCAGTCTTGAGTGGTGGGTGACCGAACTAGAAGGTCACGGCGGCTTGCAGCGGCTCTTCAAAGACCTCAACGAGCTTTACCGCAGCTATCCGGCACTTTGGGAACTCGATTCGCAGCCGGCGGGCTTTCGCTGGATCAACGCCAACGATGCCGGCGCGAACACCTTCTCGTGGGTGCGCACCGATGCCCACGGACGCCAACTCGCCGCGGTGGTGAACTTCTCGTCGGAACCGTGGACCAGGCATCGAATCGGCCTTCCGGTGGCCGGGGTCTGGACCGAACTGTTCAACTCTGACGCGGCTAGATATGACGGCACCGGCAACTTCACCAACCCAGGCCAGGTGTTGGCCCTGGCCGAGCCATGGAACGACCTTCCGGCCAGTGCCACGGTTTGCGTACCCCCGCTGGGAGCGGTCTATTTCGTTCGTGAAGCCGACCTGCCTTGATTCGCGACGCGCTGCCTTTCACCATCGCCAACGGGGTGGCGAAGCTGGATTTCACTGGTGCGGATCCGCCTGAGCGCTTCGACTTGGTGTTGACCACCGCAATGCGGTGGGCCTTCGCTGACGACCTGGTGCACCGCATCGAGGCTCGGGTGCCAGCACTGGATCAAGCGCGCCGCAGGGCGCTACATCGGGCTGGCTTTCGACTAGAGGGCGTGCTGCGGGCACGGTTGGCCACCGCGGCTGGGCCTGCTGACCAGTGTTGCTATGCCCTGCTACGTGATGAGGTCAGTCACGGCCGGGAAGCCTTCACTGCTGTGATGAACACCGTGACGGCCCGCAAACGGGTGATTGCCCACCTCTTGCTCACCGATGCCGCTGGCCGGGTTTGCGTGCTAGAGACCACTTTCAAACCGGATTTCGAACTCCCCGGCGGAATCCTGGAACCAGGCGAGAGTCCTCGGGTCGGCTTAATCAGGGAGTCAGCTGAGGAATTGGACCATCAGCCCAACATTGGTCGATTGCTAGTGGTCGACTGGCTGGCACCGTACCTGGGTTGGGAGGACGCAGTGGAGTTGATCTTCGACGGCGGGCAGTGCCTCTCCCCCGAGCTTTTGCACCCCGACGGGCACGAGATTCGCGCCGTCCACTGGCTGGCCCCAGAACCGGCCATCGAGAAGATGGCGCCTTTTGCCCAAGGTCGGCTGCGGTCAGCTCTGTTGGCTCGCCAACTCGACCAGACGCTATATCTCGAAGCGGGCGAACGGATTAGTTGAGCGCACCTAAAGCTGCCGCCGCTCGCCGGTTACGCTCCTGCACTCCTGGATCAGGACAGGTTGCGAGCAGATGCCGGTGGACGTTGATCGCCTCATTGACCCGTTCGTTGCGTAGCGCCAACGCGGCATAGAGCTCGAGGATCGCCACCCCCAAGGCGGCACCGCAATACTGGCGATCAGCTGCGGGGTTTCCAGCGCATTGGGTCGACGCCCATTCGGTGCACTCTTCGAGCTCGAGCAGGGCTTGGGCATCGCCACCGTTCGCGGCCAAAGCTGCGGCCAACTCGTAGCCACGGCGGTAGCCATCAAAACCATTGGCCCGTTCCTCCGCCGCGGCGCTGAGCACATCGTCGAGCGCGGCACCAGCCTGACCCTGCCAGACCAATCCGCTAGCCCGCATTCCCCGCAAGGCAGCGCGCAGCCGCGTTGGCGCATTGCGGGGCAGTCCCGCCAGCTCCTGATCGGCGATCGACACTAGCTGTGCCGATAACCCCATTTCCAACAGAGCCGACACCAAATAGTCATAGGCGCGAGCCAGAAGGTGGGTCGCCCCGACGGCTCGCAGCGCAGTCTTCGCCGCTAGTGCGGCCGCAACCGCCTCATTCGGCCGGCCATCGTCGATCAACCAGATTGCCTCGGCCAGTTTCGCCCGTCCCAACCACAACGGGGTCCCAGCTCGGTGTGCGGCTTCCACAGCCCGCGCCGAGCTCTGATAAGCCTTCAGATACTGCTTAGGGCCGCGGTCGCGGTGCATCAAAGCGCCGAGCCACTCGCTGACGGCCACCGCCTCAGCACAGTCAGACTTCGCGGCCTCGCTGCGAGCGGCATTCATCAAGATGCCACCCATCCGGGGGCTGGTTGAGCCCAGATGGAAGGCTGTCCAGGCTTGGCACACCAATCGCCCGCGATCATCTCCGCTGGCTTTGTATTCTTTTGCGGCGGCGGTAAAGGCATCCGCTGAGGTCGCGTCCCAGGCCGAACGTGCCCGCAACTCAGCCAATTTGGCCACCAGACTTGGCGGAACTGTAGTGACCGCAGCCAGGTAGCGATCGGCTTCGCCCGACTCAGCCCGATCAGCGAACCAGCCCGCTGTGACTACCAGATGCTCGGCCGACAACCCGGCCGGGAGCGGCGCCGGAACAGTGCAACGCACGATCGTAGGCAATGGCAGATACTTCACCAGCGGCTGGCGTGGGACCGCCTCAGCTCGTACTCTGGCGCCAAAGTTGGTATTGCCGTTGCGGGCGTCGAAGCTGACAGTCAGTTTGGTCACAGTCTGGATCGCATCGGAAAGAATGTCGGCCAACGACCAATGGTCATCGGTGCCGCAGACGTGGACCAGCTCAGACCCTCGTCCGGATGCCACCAAGGGGGTCAACAGCAGCTGGATGGCCGCAGCCAACTCGGCCTTACCGGTAGGTCGGTTCATTCGGCGATAGGTGCTCAGATGGGTGGCAAGGGTGTCCAGCCCAAGCTCGAAGTTGCCGGTCAGCGCAGCGAACCTGATGTAGCGGGCGCAAGTCTCAACAAAGTAGGTGCCGTCCCGGTGTAACTGGGCCAGTCCGATCCGATAGGACCTTGCCGCCAACTCGACGTGGCCGCTTTGGAGCAGACCCAACAGCGTCAGTGAGCGAACCTCAACCGCAAAGCTGGCCCCAATCAGAGTTGGCATCGCGAGCTCTAGCGCTCGCGGGATCAGCGCGGGATCATCGCGAAGAATCAACCGCGCAACCTCGACTTCGATACTCCTAGGATCTCCGGGTTGGGAACCGCCGGCAGCCAACCAGGTTTGGTACGCCCGTTCCTCCGCATCCCAGTCCCCCATGGTCTGAGCAATCCACCGGCGCGCATCAAAGAGCGCGATCGGGTTCAACCCCCGGCTAATGACTCGGGACTCCAGGTCGGCCAAGGCCGCCTGGATTTGAGTGCGGCTGACTTCGGGGAACTCGCTCAACTGCCGAACGATTCTCACGTACCAACTCAAGACCTGTAGCTCAGTGCCCGGCCCAAACTGCTGTGGATAGGCGTCGATCTCGGCCAATGACCTCGCAAATAGGGCAACAGCTTGATCGGGCAAGCCGAGCGTGGCGTAATGGACGGCCAAGTCGCGACGGGCCCCCAATGCTGCCTGCCTCAGACCACTCGCATCAGCATGCCGGACCGCATCTTCCAACAGCGCGCCTTTGGCTGCCGCTCGCAGCGGCATACCGTTGGCCTGGTCGAGCAAGTTTTGAATGTCGGCTTCAGTAGCCATCCTCAATCACCTTTCCCACGGGTGGCCCATTCAAGTAGGCCCAAAAATGATCCGTCCAATAGTGCTTTGTCTGCAGCTCGCACCGGGTGGTGCCCCGACAGCAGGGCTTGCCCGTAGAGTGCTTGGACCGCAAGCGCGATCAGTTCCTCCGACTGCAGTTTCACCGCTCGTTGCACCACCGGATGGCGCAGGTTCAATACGAGCTCAGGTCGGGCATCGGTCACCGCTGGACCGACCGCAGCCAACAATTCGTTCCAGAGCGGACTGGCTGCCTCCTCGGCCCCCTGGTATTCCTGGTTGCGCATGGCGTCGCGGCTGACCAAATAGAGCGCGGCCACCGCTGGCGGGTCATAAAGCCGGACCGAAACCCGGCAACTGGCCAACTGCAAAGCCGCGCTTGCCTGGCGAATGAAGCCCGCCAGTGCCGATAGCTGTTCTGGTGCCAGTTCGATGAAGTGCTCGGCCAATTCGGCAGGCTGAAGCGGACGCGCGCTGACCTTTGGATCCAAAAGCCGTAGTCGCTCCATGATTTCTACGTCATAGGTGTAGCCGCCGTTAACCAGCCCAATGCCTTGAGCCGCAGCCACCGATGCCAACTGACTGAACTCGTCAGTGGTCAGGGTGTAGCGAATCTCCGGAGTGCGGGCACGGACCTCAGCTAAAGGCATCGGTCCGAAGTTCGTTTCCAGTGGCAGCCAGGCGTCCACCAATCGAAGCATTTCGACGTCATGCACCGCCAACGCCTTAGCTCCCAGATGATGGATCTGCAGAAACTGTTGCAGCCGTCGAGGATCGGATTGACTCAGCCGTACCAGCCAATCGCGCAGCTGTGTCCCCATCGCTTGGCGGGTGGCGGCCAGCAATTCGTCGTCGTAAAGGCCCTCCCGGCTGGCAATCGGGTGCAGTTGCGTGGTGTCAATCACGCAACGAACGAAGAATGCCCATTCCGGAAGTAGGTCAGTGGCATCGTCGGTCATCAGCATTCGGCGCAGATATACCCGGTGCCCACCCCGAGTGGCGGGGTTCACTGGCATCGGCAGCACAAAGGCAACCCCACTGAGCCCAGCGATGGGCACTGACAAATCGACGATATCTAGTGGCTCGAAGCCAAACACCTGATGACAGTATTCGCGGAGCCTATTCCACCGCTGACTCACCGAGCCCGTGCTTGCCCAAGGCAAGCCGCCCCCAGTGATTACGGTGCCGTCCACGCTGACCTCTACTGGCAACAGCGAGCCGTAGTTGGTAACCAGTGAGGTAACCATTTCCGGGTCGACCCACTGCCGCATCTCGGGCAAGGGCCGCAAGACTACGGTCGTGCCCGGTTCTGCCATTGCTGGCCCGGCACAGACTTCGTAACGACCATCGCTATGACCCACCCAGCCAACACTGGTTTCACACTCGACCTGCCGGGTGACCACTTCCACGGCATCACCGATCATGAAACACGACAGCAAGCCGATCCCAAACTGACCAAGAAATTCTGAACGCGAAAATCCAAACTGGTCGCGTTTGGAACTGCCACCGATAGTGGCTAGAAACTCATGAACCTGCGCCTGGGTGAGCCCGATGCCGGTGTCGTGAACACGCAGGGTTCCGTCCCCAGTCATAGCTGGGGTTTCGATCCGCACTTGCGCCGGACAGCCCGGTTGCTGCATTCGACGAGCGGTAACGGCATCCACGCCGTTTTGCAGCAACTCCCGCAGATACACCCGAGGACTGGAATACAGATTTCGACTCAGCAGATCGACCAGCCCGCGTAGATCAACCCGAAAACTGTTCTGGCTCACCTACTGCGTCACCCCCTCACTGAGCTCTTTCCACCGCAACAATCAGGCGGTATTCGCGCGCCACTTTATGCCCGGTGAATAGATCTCAGTGACAACGCCGACCAGGATAGGTCTCCAACCAAACACCAAGAAATCAAGGCTCGACAGTTGCGCTCCGCTCCGCACCTGCGCTTGCCGGTGGATCGCCAGCCCGCCGTCCCCCGTTGTGGGACTTACCCGCGCTGACCCACCGACCGATGATGGGAGCGAAGCTGAACGAGGGAGTTTTGCTGTGGCTCAGGTCCAGACAAAGTCCGCGCCCAAGGTAGCGCGCGCGCTTACCGCCGCACTTGGTGTGGTGGCACTCGCCGCAGGCCTATTGGTGGCCCCTGGCGGCAGCGTGCAAACCGCTGAGGCCGCCACCGGCTGCTCCTCAACTCCGTTCAAGAGCGGCAAGGGCCACTGGTACCGGATTCCCGCAGTGGTTTCTACCGGCTCTAACCGAGTACTCGCCTTCGCCGAGCGGCGCGACAACAACTCGGCGTCCGACCGCGGCAACTTCGATGTTGTGATGCGGGCATCGACCAATGGCGGCTGCACTTGGGGAGAAATCAAGACTGTCGCCAACGATGGCGGGAACCGTGTGTCCAACGCAGTGCCCATCTGGGACGCAGCCACCAACACCGTTTTGCTCTTCACCTCGATTCGCCGGATGCGTCCCGACGTTTACAAAGGCCTCTATCTGCAGCGGATCAGCCCAGATGGCTCGAGTTGGACTTCGCTGCTTGGCGGCAAAGTGACGGTGCCCTCAACGGCAACCAGGAGGTGGAAGGGCGGCCTCACCGGCCCAGGCCACGGAATCGTGCTCACCAAGGGCGCCAATGCCGGCCGGATCATCTTTGCCATGGGATACAAGAACCAAGCTGGCTACGGCGGCTACGGCATCTACAGCGACGATCACGGTGCGTCCTGGCAAATCGGCTACGACCGGTTAGCGCCAAGCAAGATGCAACTGATGGAGGGCACTATTGCCGAGACCGCCTCTGGTGATCTAGTGGTGAGTTACCGTGACCGCCGTCAAACCAAGCCCGGCACTAATCGGGTGTATGCCACCTCGACAGACCAAGGCCTCAGCATCGGCACCTACCGCCGAATGGGAGTCAAGACCGTGGCGGTGGAAGGCAGCCTGCTGCAGACCACCGGAGCGAAATCGGTGCTGCTCTTCTCGTCACCTTCCTACGTGCCGAAAAGGCCCTACGCCACTCGCCGAAATATGCGCATCTTCATCAGCTACACCGCCGGACGCACCTGGCGACCTGGGACTCTGGTTGGCACGAAAGGGTGGCCAGCAGCCTATTCAGATCTCACCCAGGTCAACGACAACACCATCGGCATCCTTTACGAAACCGGCAAGAGCGGCGCCGCCGCCACGATCATGTTTCGGCAGATACCACTGGGCAGCATTCGCTGAGGGCGCCGCAGCGCGGCCTAGAACAACGCAGTGGTGAGTGCCCTGCGCGCCTTCAACACTGCCGGGTCGTCTGCTCCAACAGTCTCGAACAGCTCAAGCAGCCTCAGTCGAGCCGGTTCACGCGAGTCACCGCTGGTATTGCCGATCAACTCGATCACCCGTGCGAATGCCGCCTCGACTAGTCCTCGACTCAACTCCACATCGGCGGCGGCCAGTTGCGCTTCAACATCGACAGGTGCCAGCTGAGCCGCAGTCATCAGTTGATCCGGATCGGCGGCAGTGACCCGCGCCAATAACGCGGCCTGAGCACGGCCGGCTTTGGCTTCAGGATCATTGGCAGTGTTGTTGAGGATCTTGTCGAACTCGGCTACAGCCAACTCAAAATTGCCCGCCGCTAGCGCTTCATCAGCAGCAGCAAACCGAGGATCCGGCCCGGCAGATTCATCAACGCTGACCGGATCGGCCCGTCCGACTACGCCATTGGCCGCCGCTACCTGAAGCAGCTGATCCAGGTATGCCTTGGCGTCGTCCTTGGACCGAGTGCCTTGCCACAGCGGGGCGAGCTGTCCAGCAATCACCGCGATCACCGTTGGCACTGACTGGACGCCCAGTGCTGCTGGGACCTGCGGGTTGGCGTCCACGTCCACGCGGGCCAGCAGATAGGCGCCACCAGCCGCATTCGCCAGCTCGATCAACGCAGTCGACATCGCCTCCGCGTTAGCTCGGGGCGAAGTCAACTCCAACACGATCGGAAATTTCGCCGACTGGGCGAGCAGATCTTCCAGGCCGGTGGCATCAATCTCGGCGACGTAACTAGCTCCGGGTGGTGGCGGCGGCGCCTTGGCCGCCGCGACGATGCCGGAAAGGTCCATGGCTCCTGCGGGATTGAAACTCATGTTGGCATTTTGGCATGTTCACCAAAGCATGGGTGCCAGCAGGGCAAGATGGCTGCATGGTTTACGAACGCGCCGGGCAGGTGGCCCGCCCAGAAGACCTTATTGATCCGGACGCAGTAGTTAGCGCCTATTACGACCTTCGTCCCGACCCTGACAATCCTGATCAGCAGGTGGTCTTTGGCACCTCGGGACATCGCGGTTCGAGTCTTGATGCTGCTTTCAACCAGGCTCACATCGCGGCCACCACTCAGGCGATAGTCGAATATCGCACCAGCCAGGGCATCACTGGTCCGCTGTTCATTGGCAAAGACACCCACGTGCTCTCGGCGCCAGCCTGGCGAACCGCGATCGAGGTATTGGCAGCCAACGGGGTGACCATCGCCGCCGAACGCGACCAGGATTACACCCCCACTCCGGCGGTATCGCGAGCCATCATCGTTTACAACCGTGACCACACCGGCCCTCGCGCCGACGGAATCGTGGTCACCCCCTCCCACAATCCACCTCGCGATGGCGGTTTCAAATACAACCCACCACATGGCGGACCGGCCGACACCGATGCCACCAGCGTGATCGCGGCGCGGGCAAATGAGCTGCTGCGTGATGGGTCAGCGATCAAACGGATGCCTTACCAACGCGCAGCTGAAGTCGTGACCCGGGTGGACTATCTGGGGGCCTACTGCGAAGACCTGCACAATGCCATCGATCTGGACGCGATCGCGGCCAGCGGCCTTCGGATTGGTGCCGATCCTTTGGGCGGCGCCTCGGTGCAGTACTGGGGCTATATCGCCGAGCGGCTCGGCCTGAACCTGACGGTGATCAACCCGGTGGTTGACCCCACCTGGCGGTTCATGACGCTGGACTGGGATGGCAAGATCCGGATGGACTGCTCTAGCCGGTATGCAATGGCGAGCTTGATCGCCAACCGGGATTCCTACGACATCTCAACCGGCAACGACGCCGACTCCGATCGCCATGGAATCGTGACCCCAGACGCTGGGCTGATGAACCCGAACGCATTCTTGGCGGTCGCTATCGAGTATCTGTTCCAGCATCGCCCCAATTGGAGCCCCACCGCTGGGATCGGCAAGACCTTGGTGTCGTCGTCACTGATCGACAAGGTTGCCATCGAGTTGGGGCGCAAGCTGGTCGAGGTACCGGTGGGGTTCAAATGGTTTGTGCCCGGTTTGATCTCTGGTCAATTGGGATTCGGCGGTGAAGAGTCTGCCGGTGCGTCCTTCTTGGCTCGCGATGGCAGTACCTGGACCACTGACAAAGACGGCATCTTGTTGGCCCTGCTGGCCAGCGAGATCAACGCGGTTACCGGCAAGTCACCGAGCCAGCTTTATGCAGAATTGGAGTCTCGCCACGGTGCGTCCAACTATGCGCGCATCGATGCCCCGGCGACCCGGGAACAGAAAGCGAAGTTGGCCAAGCTCAGCGCCGCCGATGTCAGCGCAACTGAGCTGGCTGGCGAACCAATAACCGCGATCCTCACTCAAGCCCCGGGCAATGGTGCAGGCATTGGTGGGGTGAAGGTGACTACGGCTTCAGCCTGGTTCGCGGCCCGCCCGTCCGGCACCGAAAATGTGTACAAGATCTACGCCGAATCACTGCGCGGACCAGGCCACTTGAGTCAGGTGCAGGCCGAGGCCAAGGAAGTGGTCGACGCAGTACTGAGGTGAGTGATTGTGAGAAGCTGAGCCCATGAACAACGATGATCTGTTTATCTGCATCGATCACGTCGGTCTGGCTGTTCCTGACCTCGACGCGGCGATCAAATTTCACACCGAGGTGATGGGCTGGCGAGTTCTCCACCGGGAGACCAACGTCGAGCAAGGGGTCGAAGAGGCGATGATCGGCACCGGGGACCAGGGGCCAGAGAACGCTCAGATTCAGTTGCTGGCGCCACTGAACGAGAACTCCACGATCGCTAAGTTCCTGGTGAAGAACGGGCCAGGCATGCAGCAGCTCTGTTACCGCGTAGCCGACCTCGATAAGGTGTCTGCGACTTTGCGCGAACGCGGTGTCCGGCTGCTCTATCCCGAGGCGAAAATTGGGACCGGCGGATCACGAATCAACTTCGCTCACCCGAAGGACACGGGCGGTGTTCTGCTCGAAATCGTAGAACCCGCTCACTGAACGACCATAACCAATGCCCGGTCCCCCAAAGGGGGGACTGGGCCGGTACCATTTCCGGCGACGAAAGGGAGATCAGCGTGACAAATGACGACACCTCTGGTTTGGACCTGTTTGATGAGACCGCGACCGCTGTGGGGAACTTCCCGCAAGCGCTTCGTGGCTACGACAAGGGCGCTGTGGACGCATACGTCCGCGACGTAGAATCACAGCTTTCCAGAGCCCGCACTCAGGTGCGCCAGCAGCAGAAGCAACTAGCCTCCGCCACCGCGAAGGCGAACGACACCGACTTTTCCAAGCTTGGTGGGCATGCCCGTGGCATGTTGCGGTCCGCGGAGGCCCAGGCCAATGAGCTACTGACCGCGGCTCAGGTACGCGCCAAGGAAATTCTTGGCAAGGCCGAAGCCGAAGCCGAGCGCAAGGTTGACGAAGCCAACCAGGCACTGGACGCCAGCCGGACTGAGTCTGCCGACGCTTTGGCTGCGCTGCGTAAGCAACTAGGCGAGCAGAATGCTGCCGACCTGCAGGGGGTCAAAGATCAGGCATCGATGATCCGCGACGCCGCGACGCAAGCAGCCGAGCAGATCATTGAAGAGGCCCGAGCTCAAGCCCAGCTACTGGCGGAGAAGAACGAAACCCAGTACCAAGCCAAGCTTGCCGAAGCCGAGCGGCACTATGCCGAACAGCAGACTGCGCTGGCGCAGCAGAAGGAAGCCGATCTGGCTTCACTCAAGGCTGCTCAGGACGCTGCGCAGGCGAACCTCGATTCGTTGATCGAAAAGACTCGCGCCCACGCGCAGGCTTTCCAGTCCACGATCGAATCTGATTCGCAAACCTGGGAACAGCGCCGCGAGGCCGTGCTGGCTGAAGCCGAGCAGATCCGCCAAAGCGCGGACACCGAGGCAGCCAACATCGTCAAGTCCGCAAAGACCGAGGCCAAGAAGGTTCACGCCGAGGCGGTGCGGGTAATCGAGGAGAAGAAGGCCAAGCTGGAGTCTCGCGTCGAGATGCTTTCCGGCCGGCACAAGGCAATCCTTGGTCAGCTGAACGATCTGGCTGCCCTGGCCGGCAAGAGCGTGGTCGAGTACGGCGACGCAGACCAAGCTGCCGAGGCTGACTTGGAAATGGCCGAGGTTACCGAGGTTGAGTCCGAAGGCGCTTCAGAAAAGGCCGCTGCGAAGTAATCGCGATGACCCTCCCTCCTGAAGGAACTAATCCTGCACCGGTGGCCGGCACTCCTGTCTCAGGGGTGCCGACAACCGGACAGGACGCTCCGGTCGCAGCCAGCCGAAACTGGCTGCGCCGGTGGCGCCGGATAACCCAACCGACTCCACCGGATTTCAACCCCGGTCAAGACGATGCTGGAGAGAAGAGAGTCTCGCTACTGGAGCGGAACCCGTTCCAGATTGGCTTCTTCGCAGCGTTGGGTGCGATCGCCGCTTATGGGCTGATCAGCACCATGATGAACCTCCGCGCAGTCGTGGTGATGATCATGTTGTCGTTGGCCATCGCTTTGGGTTTGAATCCAGTGGTGTCCTGGTTGCACAACCATGGTTTCCGGCGAGGCGTTGCGGTGTTCATGGTTGCGCTGTCCCTAGTAGCGGTGATGGCACTGGCTGGCTGGGCGTTGATTCCGGTAGTCACCGAACAGATCAACCTGCTGGTGACTCAGACCCCCGGCTATTTGATCAATCTGCGGCAAAACGGTGCTATCGCCGACTTCGACAATCAGTTCAAGGTGATTGACAAGGCCGTCCAATACCTCACCTCTGGAGAGCTCATCGGAGGCCTGTTCGGAGCGGGCCAGGTCGTGGCCGGAGTGCTCGTGACGATCGTCTTGACCGCGGTCCTCACCTTGTATTTCCTCACCACCTTGCCCACTATCAAAGAGCTCATCTACCAACTCGCCCCAGCCTCGCGTCGGCCCCGGGTCAAGTACCTGGCGAACGAAGTATTCAAACGAGTCGGTGGCTACGTGTCCGGGCTATTCATCGTGGTGCTGATCGCGATGACGGTGGCCTTCACCTTCCTCAATCTCGTGGGTCTAGGCCAATACGCGTTGGCTCTCACTGTGGTGGTGGGCATGTTTGCCTTCGTGCCGCTAGTCGGTCCGACCATCTCAACAATCATCATGTCGATTGTCGGTTTCGCGGTTTCGCCCACAACGGGATTGGTGGTCTTGGTCTTCTTCCTGACCTACCAGCAGGTGGACGCCTACTTCATCCAGCCGAGAGTCTTCGCCCGATCAGTGCAGATCCCCGCAGTGCTAGTCATGCTCGCGGCATTGTCTGGCGGTTTGCTGTTGGGCATGATCGGCGCGATTTTGGCAATCCCGGTTACTGCCGCCCTGCTGCTGCTTTACCGCGAGGTATTGGTGCCGCATCTTGACCGCAAGTAGCCCTCAGAACAGCCGATCCTCGGCGTTATCGAGCCCGCGTAGCGCGTCGTAGTCCACCAGCAGGCACTCGATTGCTCGGGTCCCTGCCAAAGTGCGCGCCTGCGGCTTGATCTGCTGGGCGGCGAACACTCCGCGCACCGGGCTCAGCAGAGGGTCAGCATTCATCAACTCTAGGTAGCGAGTCAGCTGCTCAACTCCGTCGATCTCGCCACGCCGTTTCACTTCGACGGCCACGTAGGCGCCGAGCTGGTCACGGAACAGCAGGTCTACCGGACCGATTGGGGTGAAATACTCCCGCTGCACCAAGTTCCAACCAGCGCCAAAGGTCGCCGGGTTCTCGGCCAACAGTGCCTGAAGATGTGCTTCCACACCGTCTTTCTGCAGTCCGGGATCAACTCCCAGTTCGTGCAAAGTGTCGTGGAAGACTTCTCCGATTGCGATCTGCAAGGTATCGCCATCGTTGTTGCGCACTTCCCAGACCTCGGTTAGTTCATCCTCCAACTCGGCCACCACCGCTTCCACATCGGCCGGCGGCGGGCCGACCGTGAGTCGGCAAGGCGCGCTCATCCAGTTCAACGGCTTGTAAGCCCGGTCGTCAGCATGGATCGAAACCGAGCCATCGGCCTTCACCATGATCAACCGGGTAGCCATCGGAAGGTGGGCGCTAAGGCGCCCGGCATAGTCAACCTGGCAACGGGCAATCAACAAACGCACCCGCACAACCTACACGCTCACAATCCTGAACTTGCTCTCAACACCGCTATGCCGTAGGACGGTGCCATGGCCAAGCGACCTTCCAAACACCTGCGTGCGGCAAAGCCGCTGTCGGTCGGGGCTTTCGCCCACGTTGAAGACAAAGCCGATGGCGCCTGGATGGTGCAGCCGCTATCGGTCCAGGCCTCCACCAAGACCTACCTCTGCCCTGGCTGTAACCGCGATTTTGGGCCTGGGGTGGCCCACGTGGTGACTTGGCCACAGATTGCCAGCATTGGTTCCTCAGTGGCCGTCGACGAGCGCAGGCATTGGCATACCGCCTGCTGGGCCAGGCGGCAATGATGACTGGGCTGACTGTCACCACCGTGGGCCCAGGGACGCCGAGATTCGTGTTTCTCCACGGCCTCTTCGGCAGGGGCCGCAACTGGGCTGGGATCGCGCAAGGACTGACCGCCTTTGGGCACAGTTCAGTGTTGCTGGACCTGCCCAACCACGGGGACAGTCCCTGGACTTCCGAGTTCAGCTATCACCAAATGGCCCAGGCAGTAATCAGCGAGCTGCCTGGGTCAGGTCCCAGACCAGTGTTGGTCGGACATTCAATGGGCGGCAAGGTGGCAATGCTGGCAGCACTTCAGCGCCCCGAACTGTTTGCCGGACTAGGCGTCATCGACATCACACCCAATGTTTCCGAGCCGGTAGCTGGCTTCAGTCGCTATCTGCGCGCGATGCGCAGCCTTGATCTGACTACCTTGACCAGCAAGGCCGAGGCCGAGCAGCTGTTGGCCGCTGAGATCCCCGATCCCGGTGTCCGAAAGTTTCTGCTCACCAATTTGCGCAATCGGGATGGCTGGCACTGGCAGCCAAATCTGAGCCTGTTGGATTCAGCGCTTCCCCAGATCGCAGACTGGCCACAAGTCACGGCCGGCTTCCTGGGACCAGTCTCGTGGGTGGTGGGCGACCACTCCCCCTATCACCGGCCCGACGGTTTCGCGCTAATGCAGAGCTATTTTCCGAAAGTGGTCGAAGTTGTCATCGCCGGCGCTGGCCATTGGGTCCACGCCGACCAGCCGTCCGCGGTCATTTCGGCGCTGGCCGAGCTCAGCTCGGCTTCACCGAGTTGACTACTGCGGGAAGCACCGGCGCGGTGAAACCCGACGCAGTCTGCTGAGTGCCACCAGCTGCGATCGCGTTGACCACTTTCAACCCGGCCGCATCGACCTTCCCGAACACGGTGTAGTCGGGGGCAAATTTGCTGTCTCTATACACGATGAAGAACTGCGAGCCTGTCGTTGCGAGGCTTGCGCTGTTCGCCATCGCCAAGGTCCCGGCTGGGTAGGTTTCATCACCGGTTAGCTCCTCGGCAAATCGATAACCGGGCCCACCGGTGCTGGTTGCCGTCGGATCGCCACACTGCAGCGCGTAGAACCCGGTCACATCGAGCAGCCGGTGGCAGGTCGTGTTGTCATAAAACCCCTGGCTAGCCAGCGAGACGAACGAGTTGACCGCACAAGGCGCGTTCGCCCGGTTCAGCGTCAGCCCAACCGCTTTGTCGTTCAATGTCATGGTGTATTGCACCGTGCCAGTGTCGGCCACGCCGCTGGCGACTGGGAGGCCGACTGGGCGTGCCGCCGCCTGTTCAGTGACGATGTAGTCACATTCAGCGCCAGCTCCAGCTGAGATAGCCGCTGAGGTGGTTCCTTCTGACGTGGGAGTGGCTGCGGGAGTTCCGGTGCAGCCTGCAGCGAGGCAGGCCAGACCAAGGATCATCACGATGAAGGACTTTTTCACGAGGCTACTCTGCCACAGTTCGCGGGTTTGACACCGCCTTGGCCACCGGTGTTGATTGGCACTCATGGTCAACCTCTCCCGGATCTACACCCGCACCGGCGACGCCGGAAACACCCGGCTTTCCGATTTCAGCGAAACGGCCAAAACCGATCCCCGCGTGCAGGCCTACGGGCATGTTGACGAAGCTAATTCGATCCTCGGTGTGGCTCTGACCCAGCCCGGTCTGCCCACAGACATCGCGGCGGTCCTGCGCCACATTCAAAATGAACTGTTCGACTGCGGTGCCGATTTGTCGAACCCGCTGAAGGCCGACTCCGATCCGGAGCCGCTGCGGGTCATCCAGGACTACGTTGATCGGTTGGAAGCCTGGTGTGACCATTACAGCGCCGAGCTACCCGAGCTGCGTTCCTTCATCCTGCCCGGCGGCTCACCGGCCGCTGCCTGGCTCCAATTCGCCCGCAGCGTGGTTCGTCGGGCCGAACGGACGGCTTGGGCTGCAGCGAGCGTGTACGGCATCAAGGAGGCCACTGACGGACGCCCCGGCGGCGTCAATCTGGTGGCCATCGCCTACCTCAACCGGCTATCTGACCTGCTATTCATCCTGGGCAGGGCAGTTGATAAGGGTGCCAGCGAAGTGTTGTGGGTTCCCGGCAAGGATCGTGATGCCCCAGATCCAAAGGCTCAGCGCCAGCGGTCGCTGATTACTACTCCCGATGAGCCAGCCGCAAAGCTCTCCGACCCGCTCAGCCCAGCTATCCAGACCCCGGATGCCCAAAACACTGAACTGCAAAACCCTGATTCGACCGAAATCGTCCTCAGCCAGGACCTAACCGCCGATCAGCAACACTCCCCCGTTGCCGACAATCCAGAACTTGCGGCTAACGAGTCAGCGTCCGAAGCCGACTCGGCCGAAACGGCCGCACCGGTTTCCACTTCCGAAGCCAAACGCGTCGCCGGCAAGAAGAAGCGTCGGCGCTGATCGAGGCACCGGGCTAACGGTAGCGAGCCCCAGGCGCGGAAGATTCCAACCAGCTGAGCAAACCGGTAAGCGAGGACGGTGTCATCGCCAATTCCCACGACCCGCCGCCAACCAGTTCCAGGGTAAGGATCCGTTCGCCGTTTGCCAGCCCGACCGATTCAATCGCGTCAGGATCGCGTTGCGCCCCGGCGCTCGAAACCGACCTCGGAAAGATTAGTCGCGGCCGCAACGAGGGCGAAAACACTCGAAACCACTCCAAGTTGTCGCCCGAATAGCGAGCGACGCCCAGGGCCCATCCGGCCCCAGGCGTCTTCGTAGACAGTCGCAGACTGCAGTCAAACAACCCACCTTGGCGCGACAACCAGCGGCGTCGAGACGCCAAGAACAACACTGGTCCGCCAAGCAATACGACGAGCGCCAGTGTTATCCATTCGGCGATCGGCAATACTTCCACTGGCCGAAGGCGTTCAGTGGCCCTGTGTCAAGCGCGCGGCCTTCACCTGTGCTTGAGCCCGCAGGAAGTGGTGCCTGGTCTCGTCATCAATATCGCCAGCATTGAGCCGCTTCTCCGCCGCTGCCAACTCATGCTCAGCGGTCTTGAGATCAATCTCGGCTGCCACCTTCGCGAACTGGCTGAGGATCGAAACCCGGTTTTCGGCAACCGAGATGAACCCACCGTCAACGACGACAACCTCGCGGTTGCCATCAACGGTGAGCACCTCTGCGGCGCACGGCACCAAGGATGCGAGCAGCGGCTCGTGATTAGGCATGATGCCGATATCGCCCTCGCTGGTACGGGCGATCACGCTGAGGGCGTCACCCTCCCAGGTGATCCCCTCAGCAGCGACTACCTCTACCCGAAGTACCGACACGTCAGCCTTCCTTCTGAATGCGATCCCAGTTGGCGTAGACCATGTCCATGCCGCCTACGTTGAAGAAGGCCTGCTCAGCGATGTGGTCCACTTCGCCGTCGCAGATCATCTTGAACGACTCGATGGTGTCAGCCAACGGCACCGTCGAACCCACAACGTTGGTGAACTTGGTCGCCATGTAGGTGTTCTGGCTCAGGAACTGCTGCAACCGACGAGCGCGTCCGACGATGATCTTGTCTTCTTCGCTGAGTTCGTCAACGCCCAAGATGGCGATGATGTCCTGCAGTTCCTTGTTGCGCTGCAGAATCTGCTTCACCCGAGTGGCCGTGGTGTAGTGCTCCTGGCCGATGTACTGCGGGTCCATGATTCGCGACGAGCTGGACAGCGGATCCACGGCCGGGTACAGACCACGAGAGGCAATCTCGCGGCTGAGCTCGGTGGTGGCGTCCAGGTGGGCGAAGGTGGTTGCCGGCGCCGGGTCGGTGTAGTCGTCGGCGGGCACGTAGATCGCCTGCATCGAGGTGATCGAGTTGCCTCGCGTCGAGGTGATGCGCTCCTGCAGGGTGCCCATCTCGTCGGC
>DHWU01000009.1:0-48859 GCA_002413345.1 Propionibacteriaceae bacterium UBA5174
TCCCCGGCTGTGACGTGCCAGCCAGCAGTTGCGAGGCCCACCACATTGAGCCTTGGTGGAGTGGCGCCCCTACCGCCCTTTCAAATTTGGTGCTTTTGTGTCACCACCACCACGGCCTAGTCGAACCAGCAAAGTACGCCACCCGTGACCAATGGCAAGTACGCCTCGGCACCGATCAACTACCCGAGTTCATCCCACCAACCAGACTCGACAAAACCCAACAACCAATCCGACACCGAAGACACGGCGGAACCGGCCAAATAGCCGCGCCCGCAGCCGCGAGCACCGCCCCACCACGACCACCAGACTCCACCGGCCAGGCACCCGACACAGTGAGTCAGACACGAGAAAGACCAACCGACGCCGCAACCCGGCCACGAGGGCGACCAGCCGATGCTGCCTAAACACCATCGGCTACGTCTCCGGGGTACGCCGGGGGCACCCCGGCATTTCGGGCACCCAGCACCCCCAGCACCCCCAACGCCCCTGGCACCAGGTCAGGCAACTACCTAGCGGCCAGGACGTGCGGGGCGCACCCAACCACCCCCGTCCCCCGGCTCACCCGAATGGCAAGATTTGAACATGGCTATCCGAGCGGTATTCATCCGCGCAGTGAACGTTGGCGGCGCCCGGCTGCCAATGGCTGAGCTTCGCGCGCTCGCGGCTGAGCTTGGGGCAACCGATGTGTCCACCTATATCGCGTCAGGAAACCTGCTGTGCGATCCGCCGACCTCCGGCCCACCAGCCGAATTCGATCGCGCACTGGAGCGCGCCATTCAGCAGCGGTTCGGCTTCTTCAGAGAAGTGATCAGCCGCAGCACCAACGAACTCGCCACCGCACTCCAGGCGTATCCCTTCGAAATAGTCAGCCCAAAGCTGAGCTTCATTCACCTACTGACCAGTGAACCGGCACCAGCCAGCGTCCAGGGTCTGGCAAGTCTCGATTTCGGAGAGGACGAGTGGCAACTCATCGGCAACCAAGTGCACCTGCGCTACCAAGATGGTGCCGGATCCTCCAAACTCACCGCCGCAGTCCTGGCCCGAAAGCTCGGCGTTCAAGGCACTTCCCGCAATCTTTCGACGTTAGCCAAACTGGTCGAACTCGCCCAATAACACCCACACAGCAGCAATCGTTTCCCAACATCAGAGCCAAGCCAGACCCCCACCTGGGCTCGGTGGGATAGATTGGCCGTTCGAGGCCTGGCGACATTCGTGCCACCTGAGCCGTCGAGACCGAGGAGCGCTGCGTGGCTGATTCAGCAACCAACACCCCCACATCACAGGTTTCCCGCGTAGTTGCTGACGATTCCGAAGTTGCCCGCGTCCTGACACGCATGGCCCATCAGATTCTGGAAGCCAACCACGGAGCCGAAAACCTGGTGCTGCTTGGGATACCCACTCGTGGAGTCCAACTGGCCAAGCGACTGGCCGCCCTGATTGAAAGCATCGAGCAGCATCCGGTCCGCCAAGGCGAGCTCGACATCACCATGTATCGCGACGATCTGCGAGCCAACCCCACCCGGAACCCGGCGCGCACTTCGATTCCCGGATCGATCGACAACTCAACTGTGGTCCTAGTCGACGACGTGCTGTTCTCCGCCCGCACCATCGGCGCCGCCTTCGACGCACTTCGTGACCTTGGCCGACCCAAAGCCGTCCGACTAGCCGTGCTGGTCGACCGCGGACATCATGAACTACCCGTCGCTGCCGACCACGTCGGACGCACCATCCACACCGCCGCCGACGAACGGGTGGCGGTCTTGGTCACCGAACTGGACGGCCGGGACGCGATCACCATCACCCGAACAGCTCAACTCGGAGGCCAAGCCTGATGCGCCACCTACTCAGCTGCGCCGACCTTGACCTGGCCACAGCCACGGCGATCCTCGATCTGGCCGAAGAGATGCAACAAGTGCAGTCTCGTCCGGTAAAGAAGCTACCCGCCCTGCGCGGGCGCACCATCGTCAACATCTTCTTCGAAGACTCCACCCGCACCCGCACCAGTTTCGAGATTGCCGGCAAGTGGTTGAGCGCTGACACGATCAACGTTTCAGCCAAGGGATCCTCGGTGTCGAAGGGCGAGTCGCTGCGCGACACCATGCTCACCTTGGACGCCATGGGTGTGGACGCCTTCGTAATCCGCCACGGGTCTTCCGGTGCTGCCGCCCAGGTAGCCAGCTGGGTCAAGGCCCAAGTGGTCAACGCTGGCGATGGCCAACACGAACATCCCACCCAGGCCCTGTTGGACGCTTACACGATGCGCCAGCACTTCCGGCTGATGGGCAACGACGGCTTTGCTGGCAAGAAGATCGCCATTGTCGGCGACCTGCTGCATTCGCGCGTCGTGCGCTCCAATGTGTTGTTGCAGCAGGTCCTTGGCGGCGAAGTTGTGCTGGTAGCCCCGCCAACTCTGGTGCCAACCGGGGTGGAAACTTGGGGCTGTGAAGTCACCGGCGATCTGGATTCGGTGATCGAAGAGGCCGACATCGTGATGATGCTGCGGGTGCAGCGCGAGCGGATGGCTGGCGGATTCTTCCCAACCGAACGCGAATACACCGAAAGTTTCGGCCTCACCCCTGAACGCCTGGCCAAGCTAAAGAACAGCGCCGGAATCTGTCACCCCGGCCCAATGAACCGGGGCGTGGAAATCTCCAGTGCGGCCGCCGACGCAGCCAACTCGCTGGTCTTGGATCAGGTCGCTGCCGGAGTGGCAATCCGAATGAGTGTGCTTTACCACCTACTGGGCTCAAACGAAGGAGCAGCCAAGTGAGCTTGTTGATCACCGGAGCAAAGCTGGCAGACGGCACGTCCACTGACCTTTATGTGACCGACAGCGGCGTCCTGGGCGATCCGAGCGACGCTCCGGGCGCGGCGCAACGCATCGACGCCGCGGGCCTGCTGGCCCTGCCTGGCCTGGTCGACATGCACACCCACCTGCGCCAGCCCGGACGCGAGGACGCCGAGACCGTCGACACCGGCACCGCCGCGGCCGCCCGCGGCGGCTTCACCTGCGTCCACGCCATGGCCAATCTGACCCCGGTCACTGACACCGCCGAAGCAGCCGAATACGTCCAATCGCTGGGTGAGCGCGACGGCCACTGCCAGGTGCGAGTGGTCGGCGCAGTCACCAAAGGCCTCGGTGGCAAAGACCTGGCCGAGTTGGGCCGAATGGCCTCCTCAGCTGCCAATGTTCGGGTCTTTTCCGACGACGGCAAGTGTGTCGACGATTCGCTGGTGATGCGCCGTGCACTCACCTACGTGAAGTCGTTCAACGGCGTAGTCGCCCAGCATTCCCAAGACCCTCGACTAGCTGGCCCGGGCGCCTGCTGCCACGAATCGGAATGGTCTGGACGCCTCGGCCTGCCGGGTTGGCCTTCCCAGGCCGAGAGTGTGATCGTGGCCCGCGACGTCCAACTCGCTGAGCTCACTGATTCCCGGATTCACGTCTGCCACGTCTCCACCGCCGAAAGTGTGGAAGTCATCCGCTGGGCCAAGAAGCGCGGCATCAAGGTGACTGCCGAGGTCACCCCGCACCATCTGCTGCTCGACACTCCCCTGGTGGCTGGCTACGACACCACTTTCAAGGTGAACCCGCCGCTGCGCACCAGCGAGCACCTCGAAGCCGTCCGAGAAGCGCTGGCCGATGGCACCATCGACATGATCGGCACCGACCATGCTCCCCACGCCCGCCAAGACAAGGACCACCCCTTCGACGTGGCCCTGCCTGGCATGTTGGGCTTGGAACAGGCCCTGGCGGTGGTGCTCGAGGTGATGGTCAACACCGGACGCCTGGATTGGCCAACCGTTGCCGAACGCATGTCTTACGCCCCTGCCCGGCTCGGCCAAGTTGGCGAACAAGGCCGTGAACTGGTGGTCGGCGAACCAGCGAACCTGGTGTTGGTGGATCCGAGCGCCCGCGCCACCGTGGATGCCAACCAGTCCCGCTCCCGCTCGCGGAACAATCCGTACCACGGCCGGGAGTTGCCCGATCCGGTGGTCACCACGATCTGGCGCGGCAAGGTGACCTACCAGCGCTGAGCCGAACACCGACAACCTCTGGGGATAACCTCTTCGCTGATCCTTGCCAGCTGGCTATGCTCAACGAATCCCAATGTCTTCGGAAGGCCAGTCGATGGCTTCACCGCAGCGAGCCAGTGTTAAAGACGTTGCCCAATTGGCGGGTGTCTCGGTGGGCACCGTTTCGAATGTGCTGAACCGGCCGGACGCCGTGTCAGACCAAACCCGCGACAAGGTCATTGCCGCCATGGGCGAGTTGAACTTCTATCGAAATGCGTCAGCCCGCCAGTTGCGGGCGGGAGTCTCCAGCACCGTCGGAGTGATCGTCCAAGACGTTCGAAATCCGTTCTACACCGAGCTGATCCGCGGCATCGAAGACCGGCTGGAACTCGATGAGCACACCTTGCTCATCTGCTCCTCCGATGCCAATCCAGATCGCGAAGCCAAAATGCTGCACTTGCTGTGCGAGCAGGGCGTTCGCGGCGTGCTGATCACTCCCACCGACACCACCAGCGAGCGGATCAACTCCTTGACCGACCTGGGAATCTCGGCGGTCCTGATGGACGCCAACGCCACCGCAGATACTTCGGTGTGGGTCGACAACGTCTTGGGCGGACGCTTGGCGCTGAGCCATCTGCTGTCAATGGGCCACCGCCGAATCGCAATCCTGGCAGCCAAACAAACCCACCAGACCACCCGGCAGCGGTGTGCCGGTGCCAGCCAGGCGGTAATCGATGCGGGGCTGGCACCGGCTGAAGTGCTGCAGATCGTGCACCTTGAATCCACCGACGTCGAGGCTGGCCAAGCAGCGATTGTGGCGCTGTTGGCCGCAGAAAACCCACCGACTGCGGTGTTCGCAATCAACGACTTACTCGCACTGGGCGTGCTCCGAGCGTTGCGCGAGCGCGACGTCCAGGTGCCCGAAGAGGTGGCGGTAGTGGGCTACGACGATGTGTATTTGGCCGCGGAGTTGATGGTGCCGCTCACCTCGGTCCGCCAACCAATGCGGGAGCTTGGCTGGGCCGCAGCCGACCTGCTGCTGGCTGGCAACTCACACCCGCCGTTCGTCCCAGAACTGATCGTGCGGGAATCGTCAAACCACCCCCGCAGGTAGCCCCGGTCACAAACCGAATGGCGCCCGGACGCGCGGCTGAGCGTGATTGGCAGCTTGCCTAAATGCTGATCGCCGGCCACACCTGGGTAGCGTCGTGCATGATCTGCGGCAACGGCACCGGGCGTCCAGTCAAGTCACCGCTGACCACCACGGTGCGGGTACGCACCAGCACCCGGCCATCTAATGGATCCACTACTTCAGCCACAGTGGTCATCGAGGTGCGTCCCACCTTGCCAATCGCAGTACGCACCAAGTACGGCTCGGGACGCAACAGGATTTGGCCCAGGTAATCAACATCTTGGCGAGCCACCATCCAGATCATGCCCTCGGCGGCAGCAACTTCCATTCGATGTGGGCCATCGGGGTCGGGGTTCATTCGTACTCGGGCTTCGGCGATGTAGTCGAAGACCCGCACGTTATTCACATGCCCATAGGAATCCAGATCCGACCAGCGCACTTTGAACTCATGCTCATGCGCCAGCGGGCCAACCTGCCAACTGCCAATCGCCCGCAACGGTTCCAGCGGCACCGACTGCTCGGCGAACCAGGCTCGCTCGGCATCAGTCATCCGTCGAATCCGGTTAGCCCGGTAGTCAAAGAGGCACATTGTGGTGCGTCCGCGAGCTACCAAGCGTCCGTCCTGAGTCATGGCGTAGGCCACCACGAATCTGGACGCACCAACCGCCCCCACGGACAGCTCCACCAAGACCGGCTCAGTGCTGAACCCGATCGGGCCGAGGTATTCGATCTGGTGGGCAACCACCATGGTGCAATCGCCCAGCAGATAGGAGTTGGGGCCCGACTGCAGCCACTCAACCCGGGCCTCCTGCAGATAGTCGGCGATCACCGCATTGTTCACATGGCCCTGGGCGTCCAGATCAACCCAACGAAGCGGGATTCGGCTGAGGAAAGTCACTGCATCGGCACCGGATCGTCGTCGTACATCGATTCGACCAGATCTGCGTACCGCTCAGTGACGACCTTGCGGCGAATCTTCATGTTGGGAGTCACCCCGCCGTCGTCAACGCTGAATTCGGTTGGCAATACCGCGAACCGCTTGACTGTCTCCCAGCGTTCCAGCTTGGTATTCGCCGAAGCCATGAACCGTTCCAAGGTCTGACGCAATTCGGGTCGCTGAGTGAGTTCCTCATATGACAACTCGCTCAGGTCCTTGCGGGCAGCCCACTTGACCAGGTTGTCCCGGTCCATGGTGAGTAGCGCCGAAATGTATTTGCGGCCATCACCTACCGCCACCACCTGCGACACATACGGAATTGAGGCGCCGATCACGGCCTCGACCTTCGCCGGAGCGACATATTTGCCGCCCGAGGTCTTCATTAGGTCTTTCTTGCGGTCGGTAATCACCAGGTAACCGTCGGCATCAAGGACGCCAATGTCGCCGGTGTGGAACCAGCCATCTTTCAACACCTCGGCGGTACGTTCTGGATCGTTGTGATAACCGCGCATCACGCCAGGGCCTTTAATCAGCACCTCGCCGTCCTCGGCGATCTTCACTTCGGTGCCAGGCAGCGCCGGACCGACCGTGCCGAGGCGTGGGTTGGCGGGCACATTGAAACAGCTGATTGCGCTGGTTTCGGTCATGCCGTAGCCCTCAACCACGAGCAAACCGGCGGAGTAGAACCAGGCTTGCACCTGTTGGCTGAGCTTGGCCGAGCCAGAGATGAAGAAGTCGATGTTGCCGCCCATTTTGGCTTTCAGCTTGCTGAATACCAGTTTGTCGGCCAGTGCGTAGGCCGCCTGCATCGGTACCGGCATCGGCTGACCTTTGAGCCGGTATTCGCGAGAGTCACGGCCCACCGTGAATGCCCAGCGGGCGATCTTTCCGGTGATCGCGCCTCGGGGCGAGGACAGCAACACTGCCGAGCGGACCTTTTCGAAGATCCGGGGCGCACCACACATGAATTCCGGCCGAACTTCGCCCAGACCACTCACGATCTTGTCGACCCGACCGTCCACTGCCGAGGAGAAACCGATCGACATCTGAGCCGCGATCAGGGCTTTGCCAAAGACATGCGACAACGGCAGCCAAAGGTATTGGCAGTAGTTGGAAGGAATGATCTCCATGTCGCGAAGGGTGTTGCCTTCATAAGCCCAACAGCTATGCAGCAGTTCCACGCCCTTGGCGCGTCCGGTGGTGCCGGAGGTGTAGATCAGCGTGGCCAGGTGATCGCCAGTGGTGGCTTCGATGGCGGCGTCCACTGCGTTGGGCTCGGCGTCGAGCTTGGCCTTGCCCAGGGCAACAAAGTCGGCCCAACTGAGGACGCGTTCGCCGTCGCCTTCGCCGTCCATCAAGATCACCTTGCGAATCGCGGCAGCAACGTCTGGGTCAGAATCCAGCTTGGCCAGTTGCGCGGCATTCTCAGCGATCATCAGCACCGATCCGGAGTCGGCCACGATGTACTCGAAGTCGGTTGCGGAAGTATTGGGATAAATGGTGGTGGTGGCCCCGCCAGCGCAGTTGATGGCCAGATCGGAAAGCACCCATTCGATTCTGGTCCCGGCCACGATGGTGACTCGGTCTTCGCTGTGCAGGTCGAGGGCCAGCAGGGCCGCAGCCAGCAGGTCCACCTGTTGCCTGGTTTGGGCCCAGTCAAGAGAAACCCAGTTGTCGTTGTCATCGCGGTAACGGAAGGCCTCGCCAGCCGGGGTTGCCGAGGCTCGCCAGCGCAACATTGCGCCGACGGTACTTGGGCCCTTACCGCTCTCGGTTTCACTCATCACTACGTGTTCTCTCCCCTAGGCTCCTGAGCTGAGCGCGAGAGCAGTCTAGAACCGCAAAGCCCAAACTATGACCACGCAGCGCTGCTCCAGCGCAAGCCAGCAGCGGTCTTGACCCGCAATGAGCCAGACTATTGAGGTGAGTCCGACCGAATCGATCACCGCCCTTGCCCGCGCCGGTTTCGCGTTGGATGCCAGCACGCTTGCCCGCAGCCTCTACAGTTCGGACGCCTCGCTTCAACGGGTGGTGCCTGCCGCAGTGGCTCGGCCACAAACCGTGACTGAGTTGATCGCCCTGGTTGATGCCGCGCGAAGCGCCGGAATCTCGATCACCAGCCGGGGTGCGGGCACCTCAATCGCTGGCAACGCCATCGGCCCCGGGCTAGTGATCGATTGCCGAGACTTGAACCGCATCGCCCACCTTGATCACACCGGACGGGCCGCCATCGTTGAGCCGGGGGTGATCCCAGCCCGACTCACCGGGATTGCTGCCGTCCACGGACTTCGCTTCGGGCCGGACCCCTCCACCCTAGATCGCTGCACCATCGGCGGCATGATCGGCAACAACGCCTGTGGCGCCCGCGCACTGGGATATGGCCGCACCGCCGACAACCTGCTCGGATTGGAAGTGATCACCGGCACCGGAGAACGGCTCAGCCTTGGCACCGGGCACCCCCAGGGCAGTGCCCAGGGCGGCGTCCAGGCAACCCAATCGCCTACGTTGCACGCACTACACGAACTAGTGCAGGCAAATCTGGGGTTGATCCGCACCGAATTTGGACGCTTCTCTCGGCAGGTTTCCGGCTACAGCCTGGAACACCTCCTGCCCGAAAACGGCTTCGATGTGGCCCGCTTCTTGGCCGGATCAGAAGGCACTTTGGTGGTGATCACCGGCGCCCGGGTGCGCCTGGTGGACGAACCGACACATTCGGTGTTGGTGGCAATCGGCTACCCAGACATGGCCATGGCTGCCGACGCAATGCCGGCAGTGTTGCCATTCTCACCAACTGCGGCCGAAGGCCTGGATCGGCGCATCGTTGACGTCGTGGCCCGGCGACTGGGTGCAGCAGCCGTGCCCAAACTGCCAGCTGGTGCTGGTTGGCTACTGATTGAACTCGTTGACGCTGATCCGGCTCGCCTCAGCGCCCGCGCCGAACAACTACTGGCCGAACAACTACTGGCCGCGGCTGGCGGCATCGACGGCGAAGTGGTGGTTGATCCGGCTCGGGCGGCGAGCTTGTGGCGAATTCGCGCCGATGGCGCCGGGTTGGCCGCCGTCGGACTGGAGCGTCGGGCCCATTCGGGTTGGGAAGACTCTGCGGTGCCACCGGCCGCCTTGGGCGCCTACCTGCGCGATCTGGACGCGCTGCTGGCCGCCCACGGTCTGCACGGTCTGCCGTACGGACATTTCGGCGAAGGTTGCGTGCACCTGCGGATCGATTTCGAGCTTTCCGCTCCCGCCGGTGTTGCTGCTTACCGCAGCTTTGTCGAGGCTGCCGCCGACCTGGTTGCCAGCTATGGCGGCTCAATCTCGGGCGAACATGGCGACGGCCGGGCTCGCTCGGAACTTCTGCGCCGAATGTATTCCCCCCAGGCGCTCGCACTGTTTGCGGCGGTGAAACAGATCTTCGATCCAAACAATCTGTTGAACCCGGGGGTGCTGGTCGATCCCCGACCGCTGGACGCCGATCTGCGCCTGTCAGCGACTGCGGGGGCTGCGGGGCCCGCGGTGGCTGGCCGGGACGCAGCATTCACCGCGGCCGTCCACCGCTGCACTGGGGTGGGTAAGTGCCTGGCCCCAGGCGGGGTGATGTGTCCGTCTTATCAGGCCACCGGACGCGAGGTCGATTCCACCCGGGGCCGGGCGCGAGTGCTGCAGGAGTTGGCCAACGGCAGTTTGATCACTGCGGGTTGGCGCTCAGCGGAGGTTACTGAGGCCCTCGAGTACTGCCTGGCCTGCAAGGCGTGCAGCAGCGAATGCCCTACTGGAACCGACATTGCCGCGGCTAAGTCGCAGGTCTTAGATCACGCTTACCGCGGCCGGTGGCGTCCGCGCAGCCACTATTCCTTGGGCTGGTTACCCAGGTGGGCGAACCTGATCACGGCTTTGCCTGGGCTCCCTGCGCTGACCAATGCGATCCTGGCCGCGCCTGGTTTGGGACGGTTAGCCAAGACCCTGGCCGGGGTTGACTCGCGCCGCTCGCTGCCGAAGTTTGCGGCTCTAAAAGCTCGGCGCACCCGAGTCAGGGCAGGTTCGGGCCGGGCCGGTTCTGGCCGGGCAGGTTCAGGGCCTCCAGGTACTGGGCGGGCAGATTCAGGGCCTCCAGATTCAGGGCGTCCGGTGGTGGTCTGGGTTGATCCATTCACTGACAACTTTGACGCCCACCGGCTGCCACCAGTCTTGGCGGTGCTGCGCAGTGCCGGGTTCGACCCTTCGGTGTTGCGTCGCAGCGTCGATTCTGGGGTTTCACTGATCACCACCGGCCAACGTGATCGGGCCACGGCCGCCTTAGGCCGAGCCATCGAGGTGTTGGCGCCGATAGTGGCCGGCGGCGTGCCCATCGTTGGGCTGGAACCCTCAGTGATCGCAGTCTGGCGCAGCGATGCTGCCGAATTAGTCACTGATCCACGTCTGGCTGAGGTGAGCGCTGGCATTCATACCTTGGCTGAGCTATTGGCCACCACCAGCTACCAGCCACCCGACCTGCACGGGGTGAAGATCGTGGCCCAGCCGCATTGCCATCACCGCGCAGTCTTGGGTTGGGACGCCGACGCTGCACTGTTGGCCCGCACCGGCGCCGAGG
This sequence comes from Propionibacteriaceae bacterium UBA5174, assembly GCA_002413345.1. Classification (GTDB taxonomy): domain Bacteria; phylum Actinomycetota; class Actinomycetes; order Propionibacteriales; family Propionibacteriaceae; genus Propionicimonas. Next base: position 10,675 of record DHWU01000009.1, read on the forward strand.
TGATCACTGTTGAGGGCTGCTGCGGCATGGCGGGCAATTTCGGGATTGAACTTGGCCACTACGAAACCTCAGTGGCGGTGGCCAATAACCAACTTCTGCCCGCTATCCGAGCCGCTGGCACCGATGCAGTGTTGCTGGCCGACGGCTTTTCTTGCCGCTATCAGATCTTGGATCTCGCCGGACGCCCGACAGTCACCCTTGCGCAGCTACTCGCCAGCGGTAGCTAAGTCCCCGCAGCAGCGCGCTCGTCGTTGGCTTACGGCGTCCCGCAGATCAGATCGGCTGAACAAACCAGCCCGGCCCGGCCATCTCCGGTCGCCCGTTGAGATACCCGGCCGACCACGTCTCGGGTGGCTGGGCGAAGATTGAAAGAAGCTCCTCAGCAATCTGTTCTGGCGACTTCTGGGCCATAGCCACATGCAGCAAGATCTGGGTGGAACCATTCATTAGCGCCAGCACGAAGTCGTCGGTGCCCCGCTGCCACCGTCCGGCCCAGCTCAGGCTCAGTTCTCTGCTAGCAAGTGTCTCGGTATCGACCCCGGTCAGCACCAACCGGGCGGCGGTGTCTTCTGGCCGCTCCCAGCTATGGTCAGCCGCGATCCGCGCCACCTCGGCGTCGTAGGCCTTTGCTGGGAAACTCAAGCCTCGCTGCTCGCTTGACCAATCCCAATGCACGGTGTCCCCGTCACGCACGATGACCACATCGGTGCCGCCGCAGCCATAAACACCACAGTCACAACGAGCAATTCCAACTCGATGGTCTTCAGCATCGGCAATCAACTGGTTGTGCGGGATTAGCAGATCGAAAGGGCTCATCCCCATGCCCGCACCGAGCTCGGTCAGTTCCACCTCATTGGCAAAGATCCGCACCTCGTGGCCACCAACAGATTCGTCAGCCAACACGATCTCGAATCGAATTGCATCGGTTGGCTCGCGCGATTCCCGGGCAACAGCTAGCTCGATCTGCTCCAGATCGCCAGGCAGGTCAGAGAGCTTGGCGATACCGAGCTCTTGCATTGCCGATGCCAATAGTCGCTCAAGCTGATCGCAGTCAGCGTCCGGTCGCGCCGCGGCCAGTTCGCACAAGCTGGGCGAATCCAGACCGTCAACGAGGGCTTGGACGGCCGCCTCGATCAGTGGCGCACCACTGCCCCGGGATAGCCCATCAGCGCCAGCGGTGAAGACCCGCCGCCTTCCCTGCCACTGCCGCGCGACTTCGGCCAATCGCTGTTCACCTGGCGTGTTGCTCACCTAGGGAGTATCCCAAGGCAGAACCCCGGCAACAAGCAAGGTCAGCCAACTGCACGGCGATCCCAACTGCACGGCGATTCCAACTGCACCGGGTCTCCAACTGCACCAGGTCTCCAACCGCACTGCGATTTGAAATGCCTCGCTCCTCTGAGTGCCAAAAGAGCCTGCGCGCGTAGCCTTCGCTTCATGGACTTGCTGGAATGGGACGCGGCCACTTACGACTCGCTGCCACTTCCGCATGTCCGCTGGGGTGCCGGGGTGATCGAGCGGCTACAGCTGACTGGCAACGAGCAGGTAATGGATCTGGGCTGCGGCACCGGACGCGATACAAAACGGCTGCTGGAGCTTTTGCCCAACGGCAGAGTGGTCGCGGTAGATGGCTCGACCCAAATGCTCGACCGGCTTCGGGCAAAGCTTGGCGACAGTCTGGATCGCGTCGAGGTGATCCGGGCAGACCTCACCGAGCCTTTCCCTGATCAAGTGCGCGGCGACGCAGCTATCAGCGTGGCCACTTTTCATTGGGTCCCAGACCATCGGGACTTGTTTGGTCGAGTGGCAAATGCCCTAAGCCGCGGCGCCCGGTTCGAGGCGGAATTCGGCGGCGCCGGGAATCTTGATCATTTCCTTGCCGCCTTCCGCAAAGCTGGCGGACGAGCCATCGACGACACCTGGGTCTTCGCCACCGCCGAAGAGACCGCCTCGGCTCTGAAAGAAGCTGGATTCGTCGACATCGAGGTACGCACCGTGAACGATCCCGTGCAGCTGGAGCGCGGCGACCAGCTACAAACCTTCATTGCCACGGTGCTGCTGGGTGCCACCATCACTGAATTACCAGCTGAACAAGCCCGATCGCTGGTGCGAGCCACCGCCGCGGCGCTCACCGAGCCGGTAATTGACTACGTCAGAATGCAGCTGTCGGCCACCAAAGCCTGAGCCTAGCTACGCTCCGGCCAACCCGCGGCGCACGCCGTCGGACCGAAATCGCCGACCACCGAGCGAACCGCGGCGCGGCAACTGGCATAATGGGCGCCGCTTCCTAACCCGTTTTGAGGATGATCGCCATGCCCGAGTTCGTATTCACCATGCACAACGTCCGCAAGAAGCTGGGCGAGAAGCTGGTGCTCGACAACGTCACCCTCTCGTTCTTTGAGGGTGCCAAGATCGGCATCGTCGGCCCGAACGGCGCGGGCAAGTCGACCATGCTAAAACTGATGGCTGGTCTGCTCACTGCAGACAACGGCGATGCGATGCTTGCCAAGGGCAAGACCGTCGGCATTCTGATGCAGGAGCCCCCGCTCACTGAGGGCAAGACGGTGATGGAGAACATCTACGAAGGTGTCGCCGAAACCAAAGGAATGCTCGACCGGTTTAACGAGATTTCGGTGGCCATGGGCGAGCCGGACGCCGACTTCGACACCCTGCTTGCCGAGATGGGCGATCTGCAAACCGAGTTGGATCACCGCAATGCGTGGGACCTGGATTCCCAGCTTGAGCAGGCCATGGACGCGCTGCAGTGCCCACCAGCCGACGCGATCGTTGATGTGCTTTCCGGCGGTGAGCGGCGCCGAGTTGCACTATGCAAGCTGCTGTTGGCCCAGCCCGATCTGCTGCTGCTGGATGAGCCCACTAACCACCTCGACGCCGAGAGCGTGAACTGGCTGGAAGGCCACTTGAAGGCCTACCCCGGTGCAGTCTTGGCCGTGACCCACGATCGGTACTTCCTAGACAACGTTGCCCAGTGGATCTGTGAGATCGACCGCGGCCAGTTGCACCCCTACGAAGGCAACTACTCCACTTACTTGGAGACCAAGCGTTCCCGGTTGCAGATTGAAGGCAAGAAGGACGCCAAGCGCGCCAAGATCTTGGAGAAGGAACTCGAGTGGGTGCGCGCCAATCCGAAGGCTCGCCAAGCTAAGAACAAGGCTCGCCTGGCCCGCTACGAAGAGATGGCTGCTGAGGCCGACCGCAACCGCGTAGTTGACCTGTCCGAGATCAATATTCCGCCGGGCCCGCGTCTGGGCGCTGACGTGTTGTCGGCCAACAAGCTTTCCAAGGGCTTTGGCGATCGGGTGCTGATTGATGGTCTTGATTTCACTCTGCCCCGAGCTGGCATCGTCGGAGTGATCGGACCCAACGGTGTTGGTAAGTCGACCTTGTTCAAGATGATCATCGGCGAGGAAGCACCAGATTCTGGCGCCCTCAACGTCGGATCCACGGTGAAGTTTTCCTACGTCGATCAGGGCCGTTCCGGCATCGATCCGAAGAAGAACGTCTGGGAAGCGGTCTCCGATGGCTTGGACCACATCAAGGTGGCCAGTTTCGAGATGCCCTCTCGGGCCTATGTTGCCTCCTTCGGCTTCAAAGGACCCGACCAGCAGAAGATGGCTGGGGTGCTTTCCGGCGGTGAGCTAAACCGGTTGAATCTGGCTTTGACGCTGAAGATGGGCGGCAACGTGTTGCTGCTCGACGAACCCACCAACGATCTAGACGTCGAAACCCTGCAGTCGCTGGAAGATGCCCTGTTGGAGTTCCCCGGCTGTGCAGTGGTGATTTCCCACGATCGCTGGTTCCTTGACCGCGTGGCCACCCACATTCTGGCTTGGGAGGGCACCGACGACGACGATGCCAACTGGTTCTGGTTCGAAGGCAACTTCGCCGACTACGAGGAAAACAAGGTCAACCGTCTTGGCGTCGACCTAGCTCGTCCGCACCGCACCGCCCACCGCAAACTGACCCGAGGCTAACCCGGGTCCGTCTTTGGCTGGGCCCCGGTGCGGCTGGTCACAAGTCACCGCCACTCACGCAGCGGCTTCGCCTCCGGTTCCACCATCGTGTTTGTCACCAGATTGAGTCTCGGTGGCCCGCACCATTTCGGCCACGCCAGCCTTCTCATCTGGCTGCGCGCGGTTGGCCCGTTTGAACTGAGCCACGCCACGAGTCAGATCGTGGCCGATGGCGTTGGCTTCGATCGTCAGGCGCTCCTGCGCGGCCCCTTCGGCATCCTTCCAACGGTTCGTGCGCAGTTTGCCCACTACGACCACCGCTTCGCCCTTCTTGACGCTGGTGCGCACATTCTCGGCCAACGAGCGGGCACAGGTCACCGAAATCCAGGTAGTTTCACCGTCCACCCACTCTCCGCTTCGGCGATAGCGAGGTGTGCTGGCCACCCGAAAGGTGGCATAAGGCACATCATCGCCGAAGGTTCGATACTCCACATCGCAGCCGACATTGCCGGTAATCCAAACCACTGAGTCCATTACTCGCCCTTTCCTAGTCACTTGCCACTATTGGCAACGCAACCGGAAAGTGATCACCCGAATCCGCAAACTGTGGATACCAGTGACGGGTGTGGAAAACCTGCCGCTCAGCGAAGTGCGGCGTGGGCCGCCTCGCGGGCTTGGTGATAGCGATCTAGTTCGGCCTGCACCGGAGCAAACACCCGATTGGTCACCACTTCGGTAACTGCAGCCTCGAGCTGCTTCTCGGCTCGCCGGGCCACGGCATTCGCAGCAGCGGACACCAGGCCCCGTCCGAGGGCGGCCAACAGCAACCCGCCCACTATGCCGCCCGCAGCGACCAGCGCCCCACCGGGCACTCCAAACCAAATGAAAAGCGGAATGCCAAACCCAGCTGCGGCCAACGCCGGGCCAGCCAGCCACCAGGTCAGGCCGAGGACGACAGCGCCAACCAAAACCCACTGCAGCACCGTGAATACAGTCCACCACCAGGCACGTGGTTTCGCCGTCAACTCAGGGTCGGCGATGGCAACGTCCAAATCATCGGCCAACAGTTGATCGTTCACCCGAGATGCCCGCCGGACTGCCTCAGCCCAGCCATTAGGCAGGCCTTGAGCAGCCTGGTCGACCAGCTCGCGCGTGCCTTGCTCCACCCGGGCCTTCTGCACCGCGTTCGCCCAAGGCAACCGAGTGGGATTCGTCGCACTCGAGCTCTGCTCAGCCGCAGTCTCAGCGCCCAGGCGCAAATCCTTCAAAGGGTCTGGACGCATCCGCAGTACCCAGCTCAGCAATGGCCAGCCGGTTGCGATCCGGCCCCGCAAGCGCCAGGCTTCGCGGACGCCGTCTACCACCACCGGCACGCCAGCGGCGTCGGCCATGGTCGAAGCGACTTGCTCCTTCAAACTGGAGTTCATTTTGGCTGGCATCTTGGGCCCGATGTCGGCAACCAGTGACTTGGCGGACTTCTTCACGTCCAGACTCAGGCGCTTGAGCATGGTTCGTTTACGCTCAACTGTGGCGATCAACGAGCTTCGCAGTTCGTAAATGCCGTCCCTGCGAGTCGCCGAGGTTGCCATCAGGGGCATCGACTGCAACCCTTCTGAATCCAGCAACCGCCGCAAATCAGTGACGCAGCCCTTCAACTCATCGGGGTTGAGCCGGTCCACCTGGTTGAGCACCATCAGCATCACATCGGCGTGATCCGCAAGCGGCTTCAGGTATCCGTCATGCAGCGCCGAATCGGCGTATTTCTGCGGGTCAACCACCCAAACCAGAGCATCGACCATGTCTACCATCCGACCAACTGTCACCCGGTGGGCATCTTCGGTGGAGTCGTGATCTGGCAGGTCGAGCAGCACCATATTGGCTAGTCGTTTGTCATCGGGGACGATCAGATGCCGTTTTCCGACATCGAGCCAGTCGAGCAATTCGTTAGGCAGCTCAGCACCCCAGCCAACCGCCATCGCCTTCGAAGTGGTTGGACGCCGAGCTGCCACTTGGGCCAGTTCGGTCTCAGTCAGGGCGTTGAACAAACTCGACTTACCAGATCCGGTGGAACCGGCCAACGCGACTACCGTGTAGTCGCCGCCCAGGGCAACCCGTTGGGCCGCCCGATCGGCTACCGCTTTCGCTTTCGCGACTACCGCTGGATCGCAGCGTCCATCGCCTGCCTGCACCGCTTCGGTGAGGGCAGCCAGATGCTGAGACAGCTTCGATGTCGAAGACTTCACCAATTACTCCCTGCCGAATTCGTCGGAATCCGGATCGTCATCCAGCTTTGGCCACCTTGGTACTGGGGGTGGGGGCGGAACCTGAATCGGCGGCACCAACGCTAAGGAAGGAGCCGTGGCGGCCAGGTTAACCGGCGCCGCGGCAGCCGTTCCTGGTACCAGCGGCAACTCTATCGTGGACTCAGCGACCTGCCCGTAATCGGCTGTGGCAACCGGTGAGCCTGCCTCTTGGACGGCTGCGGCTACTGGTTCCGGGGATGGTGGTAACACCGGCGCGCCCGGCAGCACCGCTGGCGCACTCGGTAGGCCAAATGGGGCGCTTGGTAGCCCGACCGGAGGTCCGGGGAGACCGATCGGAGCACTCGGCAAGACAGCAGATTCAGCAACCCCAACCGGCGCCGACGGCAAACCCACCGGCTCAGCAGCTTCAGCAACCTCAACCGGCTCGACCAGCTCAGCAGCTTCAGCAACCTCAACTGGTTCGACCAGTTCAGCAGGCTCAGCGGGTTCAGCGGGTTCAGCGGGTTCAGCGGGTTCAACCGGCTCAGCGGGCTCAACATGACCTGTCGATTCGGCTGGCCCAGAAGCAGTCCCAGAAGGCGCACTGGGCAACTCAGAAGCACCAGCAGCTCCAAACGGTGCGGACGGCAAGCCCATCGGAGCACTAGGTAGCACCGCAGGCGCGGACGGCAACCCAGGTGCGGCCATCTCTAGGGCACTCACCCCATCGTGAAGTTCTGCGGAAGGATCGCTCTCCCCCTGCACCTCAGCCTCGGCTGGCTGCTCCTCGAATGCCCCAGACTCGGCTGGTGGCGTCCGGCGCACTGCCTCAGCAGCCAATTCAGGCAGCTCCACCGGCACCGGAATCGGACGCGGCGCATCCTGATTCGGCTCCGGCTGCGAATACTGGTCGACCAGCTCAGGTTCGCCGTCTTCTTGGCCACCTTGGTCGGTGACGTCCAACTCGCCTTCGGCTGGCGCCGCCACCAGATCGCCGCTGGCTGGAACCGACTGGAGGTCTTCCACCAGATGCGATTCAGCATTGGAGTCTGGCTCGTCGACCTTCGGTGAAGCGTCAGCCTCCGCCGACTGCGCAAACTCACCTGAGTTAGGGACCTCATCGGAACGCTTGGCCGCATCAGCCGCCAGCGCCGCGAGTTGAGCCGAGACCAGAATCGGCAACAATCCGGTGTCTCCCTCAATCACCCGCCCAGCTGCGGGAATCCCGGTCGCGCCCGCTATCGGCTCGATCCCCGGCTCAGTCGCCGGCTCGGTAGTCTCCGCAGAACCTTCAGACTCAGCGCCGACCCCAGCATTGCCGGGCTCGGCCCAAACCTCCGGCCCAACATTGCCAGGCTCGGCCCAAACCTCCGGCTCGGCCACAGCAACCGGTTCGGCCACCGGTTCAGCCACCGGTTCGGCCGCGGGTTCGGTCCAGATCTCGGGCCCAACATTCCCGGTTCCAGACCCAGGTGTGGCCACTGCAGCGGCGGCGTCCACCTCACTGATCTCAGCGATCGACTCGCCGCCAATCTGGTGGGGGTCGTCCGGCTCCGCTTCGGCGACTGGTTGCACTACGGCCGGCATCACGACTGTCAGCGCTTGATCATCAATCCCGGCATCATCAATCCCGGCATCATCAACCGGCGCCACCACCCGAGGAGCCAACACGACCTCGCGTACAAAGCGATCCTCAGCGCCACGTTCGGTCTGCACTCCAGCCGCGGACGCGGTCAACTGTTCAGACTGTCTCGTCTCGACGCCAACACCGTCAACGATCTTGGTAAATCTGGCCAACTCTGCGGCCAACAACGACTCGACTCCAGCGTCCAATGACTCCTTGGCCTGGTTCACCAAGCGCTGCACCACATCGTCGCCGAAGACTGCCCCCAGCACCCGCTGCGCCACCGCCGTTGTCCCGCCAGCCAATTCTGGCTCCGCACCGGCACGCCCAGCGGCCCGGCAGAACACCACAACCATCAGCATCGCCGCTGACCCGTGGGCACCCAAGGCTAGATAGCGAGCCGTGGCCTTCTTGGATTTACTCTCACCGGAGATCAGCTGAAGCACACCGGCTTGCCACTCCTGGATTACCCGAGCGGCCGAGTCGCCAAAATCCGATTCCATTCGGCCAAGACCGCGGTCGCTGGCCAAGAGTTGACGCCCACCAAGATGGGCATCCCACGCCGATAGCGTTCGGCGGGCCGCGGCTTCGCCTTCCTCCCGAATCAAGACCTGAAGACCAGATTCGATGGCCCTTTGCAGCTCCTCAGCTCGCTTCGGCTCGCCCTTGGCGAGCTGCGCCAACCGATCACGAAGAAAACCGATTCGCTTCTGCACCACGCGGAAGACCTCGCCATTGCCCACGAATTCCTGCCAGCGAGCGAGTACTTCACCACGCAGCAGCGTGCCATCTGCAGCCTGGGTTCCAACGGCGCGAGTGGCTTCGGCATAGGACTGTTCGGCGTCCTGGCGCAGGGTCGCCAAAGCTGACAACTGCTCCTCGACCGCCTCCGCCACTGCCCCGATGTTGGCAGCCAAGGACTCAATCGCACCGTCCAGGGTCTGCAGAACTACCTCATTGCGACGCACCGTGTCAGCGGCCAAAGCGGAGAACCAGCCCCGGATCGGCGACACCGCAGTATCGGGCAACAGCCCGTTGTCATTCACTGTGGTTTCCGGGATCGCGAACAGCGGCGATGCACCCAAACCACGTTGATTCATCATCTGGCCCAAATGCTGCGGCACGTCACTCATCGCCGCCGATGGCACCCGGTCCAAAACCACTGCCACTACTGCCTTGCGAGCGGCGGACGCCCGAAGGTACTGCCACGGCACTGCGTCCGCGTAGCGGGCCGCCGAGGTCACGAATAGCCATAGATCAGCTGCAGCCAGCAGTTGGGCGGACAAACTGCGGTTCTCGGCCACCACCGAATCAATATCGGGAGCGTCCAGGATCGCCAAACCTTTGGGCAGGGTCGACTCAGCCACCAGTTGCAGCACCCTGGGGTCGTCCACCGGCTCGTCGCTGCGAGCAAGCCCCGGAAGAATCTGCGTGGACGCGAACCAGCGGGTATCGGCTGGATGGTGCACCAGCACCGAAGAAGCGGTGGTGGGACGGATCACTCCAGACCTAGTCACCACCCGTTGTAGCAAGGAGTTCACCAGGGTCGATTTGCCAGCCCCGGTCGATCCGCCCACGACCACCAGCAGTGGCGCGTCCAGACGTCGTAGCCGCGGCAAGACGTAGTCTTCGATCTGCCCGAGATGGGTCGCCACCAGCGTCCGTTTCGCTTCAACGTCGGGCACCTCCAGCGGCAACCGAACGTCAGCGAGCGCGTCTTGGAGACGGGTGAGCGAAGCGGCCATGCGCTCAACGCCCATGCCAACCTCCTACTTTCTGGGCGGGCCCCAGTTCGGATCCACGGCCGAATAGCCGGGGTCGAACTGGGGTGAGCCGACTACAACAGGCCATTTTCCGCTGATACCTGCGGGGCCTGGATAATTCGGCAGGTCGTACTTTACCGGTTTCGAGCGCCGCCAGCGAGGCAGGTTTAGTTTCAGCCCTCTGGGGTCAGATATTGCTGCCGGACGAAGCATTTTTGCCCGCTCCACTAACGCGCGTTCCCGGCCCACTGCACCGGTGTCGTAGATCCCACGAACCTGCCCGTCTCGCAGATAAGCCAGTTCGGTCAAGGTGTTGTGTAACCGCACGGTGGCGACGAACTTTCCCAGACCCCAAGTGATCGCAACCAGCAGCGCCCACAGGCGCGTCCGTAGCCGCGAAAGCACGATCGGATCGGAGGCGGGCAGCCAGCCCAAGCGGACATAATCACTCAGCCTCGCCCCGATCTGTCGCCCTTCGGCGAAGATCTGCCGCACGACATAGGCCACGGCACCCAGCACAATCGGCACCGCCACCCCGAAATACAAGACGTTGTAGTCGTTTGCGTCGGCAAAAGTGACTTGCGAATTGAAAACCATGTGCAGGAAAGCGGCGGCACAGTAGCCAATCAATGGCGCTAGCACCCGCACGAGTTTGCTCCGGGTGTGCAGCGCCACCGCAATTCCGATACCGGTCATCATGGTGAACAGCGGGTGGCCGAAGGCCAGCCAGCCGCCTCGAAGTGCCACCATCTGCGCCACAGCGTCTTTAGCTTCGCCCACCTGTGGGGTCAATGCCGCATAGATGATCCCGCGCACGTAATAGACGATGTTCTCGGTGAAGGCGAAACCCGCTGCGCTGAGTCCAGCGATCACGATCACCGAAGTCTTGGAAGCCAGCCGGTAGCGCGCGAAGATCGCGATCAGAAACACCACGCTCGCTTTACAGGCCTCCTCAACGAAAGGGGCTACGAAGATCGCTGCGCGGGAACCGGCAGCCGGATCTCCCGTCCCAGCGATCCCAAGATGGGTCGCAGCCCAGCTATTGATGTAGTAGGAGAAGAACACCGCAACGGCCGCACCCCAGCCCAAGGCGAGGAACCAAACCAAGAGGCGTTGCGGACGGTACCGATCGGCCAGCGGAAACAGCACCGACCAGACGGCCACCGTCGGCAGCGCCAGCCACGCGGCCTGCTTCAGCGAAGCCACCACCAATCGCTCGCTGACCTGGGGGGTGGCCGTGAGGCTTCGGGAAACATCGGCAAACAGCCAAAGCAGAGCCCCGGAATAGATCACCAACCCCGCCACAAACACCCAGGCCCATTTGGAAGTCAGGAGTCGCTTTGGCAGCGGAACTCCAGAGCGGTCAGCGGGCAGCCCATTGCGCCTACGCGCAAGTTCAAGGCTGAGTTCGCTCATGCCCACCAGCGTACAAGTGTCACCGAACAGCAGCCCGGGGCCTGCGGACGTCCCCGATCTGCACTAATCAACGAGTTCATCGTGGATCACTGGACGGATCGGCAGTCGACTTCTCGGACGCATCAACACCCTTAGCGGTAGCGATCAGTTCCGGGGTACGGCCACGAAGCACCGGCACGAACTTCGAGATCAGCCAACCGCCAAAGGCGACCAGCAACACATTGCGCACCATTAGCACCGCAGTCGCTGGGCCCACGCCTTCCGAATACCCCAGCAGGGATCCATAGGTGAGCGGATAGATCACCTGGGTGGCGGCGGCTAAGACCAGCACCACCACAGCCGTTAGTCGGGCGGTCCTCCGCAGCGTGGTTGGCGGTTCGTCCTCAACGACCAACAACCAAGCGGCCACCGGCGCGGCCAACCACATCACGTATTGCGGGCTGAAGGTCTTATTCGCGATCAAGATCCCGGTGATCACCATCACCATGAACAGGCCGACCTCGCTGAGCCGAGCCGGGTTACTACCTGGCTGGAAGCTGGGACGCGGGCGCAGCAGCTTCGGGTAGAGCCGGGCTATCCACAAGATGAAAGCCACCACGATGGCCAGGTAGACCAGATCGGTCACCACTGTGGCGATCAGCAACCAGGAGTCGACTCCGGGTCCGTAGATCTCGTAGGCCTGCCACTTGGACTGCTCGGTCGAATATCCCGGCAGGAATAGCCGCGCCACCATCGTCGGAGTGGCCCACAGCGACTCAACCTGGAGGCCTCTGGCCGATTGCCACTGCAGCGGCGACAGTAACCGGCCGATACCGGCGTAGAGCACCGCAACCACGACCAGCAGAACTCCACCACCGAAGAAATAGGCAGTCAGTTTGGCGTCTTGTTTCCGGTCGCCACGCAGCATGGTCGGCCAAAGCGTTGCCGGCCACAGCTTCAACCCCGCCCCCAGCGCCAGCGCCCCGCCAGCACCCAACTGGCTTTGGCGGCGCAATGCCAGTAGCGCGATGGCACACAGCACTGCGGGCACTAGGTCTAGGCGGAAATACATCAGCGGCCCCATTGCCAACCCGAAGCAGATCCAGAACCACACTGCGACTCTGCCTTTGCCCCCCTGCCAAAGCAGCAATGCGAACACCAGATCCAACAACATCAGGATCACCACAAAGATGATGACGAAACTCTCTTTGCCACCGCCAGACAACCGGAACGGCACTTGCAATAGCCACAACACCGGCGTGGGGTATTCCACCATCGTCGCTGAGGCTGGCACACCGCCAGCGAGCGCTGCCATCTTTGTCCAGTAGTACTCGACGTCACCGCTGAGCATGGTTCCGAACTGCGGTGCGAACGCGAGCATCAGCGTCCTGGTCAGCACCCAGGTCAAAGCTGGCACCAGCCACCCGGTCAGCCGCATAGCTCTCCTCGAGTCAGGTCCCCGACCGACACGTAGCTTCGGCCTGATCGGCGGAAATTGGCCACCAAATGTGACCAGCGGCAGGCTAGCAGGGCTCGAGTTTTGCGCCCAACTGCTGCCGCTTCAACACCACAATCAAACTGTACGGTACAGTTTGATTCGTGACCCAGAGGTTGAGTTCCCGTCAACTGGCCAAGCGTGCCCAAATCGCCGCCGCGGCCCGCAGGCTGTTCCTTGACCAGGGGTTTGCCGCCACTTCGATGGATTCGATCACCGCCGAGGCTGGGGTAAGCAAACAAACCCTCTACAGCTACTTCCCCACCAAGATTGACCTACTCACCGAAGTGATCCACTCCAGCGTCAGCAAGCTGTTGATCCCCGCGACGCCACCGCCTGCACTGCACACTCTGGACGATCTACGCCAGCAGCTGCTCAACTTCTCCATCACCCTCACTTCCAGCCTGCTGCGACCGGACGCCATTGCCTTAGTCCGGCTGGTGTTGGGCGAAGCTTTTCGCGTCCCGGAGTTGCGCGAAGCTTTTCGAGATGCGCTGCCCCGCCAAGTCCTCGGGCGAACCGAAGCGTTACTGAGGCAAGCCGCCGAGGCTGGCTTGATCACATTGATTGACCCACCGCTGGCCTCAAGAATGTTCGCCGGACCGGTGATGACTTATGTCGCTTTGGACGGCTTCTTGAGCCCAGATCAGGCCAGCCCGCCGACCAAGGCAGATCTCGAGCACCTCACTGATGCCTTTCTCGCTTCGGTGGCGGTGCAGTCATGACTAGGAGTGCAGTCATGACTAAGAGCGCAGCCAAGAGTGGGGGCACGAGCCGCCGCTTCGCCGGGGTGGTCACCATCACGGCATTGGTCCTGAGTGGTTGCACGGCCCCCAGCACTGCGGTGACCACCACTGGCACGGTAAACGACCTTGTGCAATCGGTTTCGATGCCGAGTTTGAGTACCCCAGCAGTGAACCTGGACGCCGGATTTGCGACCAGTTCCACCCAGACCAACTCCAACTCCAACTCCAGCCAGTCCAGCAGCAGCGCGGCCACCACCTACTCATTGGGTTCAACTCAGCAACTGGCTCAGGCGAACGTAACCGAGGGCCAACACGTCCAGGCTGGCCAGGTGATTGCAACCATCGACGACGCGCAAGTGAAGGCCCAGGTCGCGGCCACCAAAGCCGATGCCGCAGTATCGGCCAGTCAGGTGGGCCTACTCAGCAGCGCCATCGATGACACTTACACCAGAGCCGCAGATGTCGCCGATGCCAAAGCAACGGTGCGCGCCGCGATCGCCAAGCTCACCAAAGCCCAAACCGCGCTGGCCCAAACCCAAACCACCCTGAGCACCACCCGCGCCGATCTGGTCACCAAGCTGGCGCAGGCCCAGGCACTGTTGGCCAATTACCCGCCAACGCCACCGTCAGGGGTGCCCAGCAAAATCCAGCTGCAAGCCTCAATCGTTGCCCTCCAAGCAGCCATCGCCAAGGTGGACGCCGGGCTAGCCAAGATCGCCACCACCAAGCCGACGTTGAGCAGCGGACTGACCAAAGCTCGCGGTGGCTTGGCTCAGCTAGATTCTGCGTCAGCGAAGATCAGCGACGCCCGCGCCCAGCTTCGTCGCTTGCGCACGCTGGCGGTCGCCGTAGCCGACATCGCTAAGACCGCGATCCTGACTGCCGAGGTGCAGCTCCAACTGACTTCGATCACTGCCCCGGCATCCGGCACGGTGGTGAAGGTGGCCGCAGTCGGCGACCGGCTCGCCGCTGGCGCCACAGTGGCCCAGATCCGCCAGACCGGACCGGCCAAAGTGACCTCCTGGCTGGCTCCGTCCCAAGTGGCGAAGGTGTGTTTAGGTGCTTCGGCAACCATCACCGGAGACTGGATGAGCCCCGGCCAAAGCGCGGCGGCCACCCTCACCCAGATCTCCCCCACTGCGGAGTATCCGCCTTCGTCAGTGGCCACCGACGAAACCCATCTCACTCGCGCAGTGAAAGTGGAGTTCACCACCCAGGCGGAGTTACCGGCCGGCGTGGGCGTGGACGTCAGCATCTCCGGTTGTCAGACCGGCACCAATCCCGCTGGCACTGGAATCTCCAGCGCCAGCAGTTCCCAAACCGCACAACCCGAGCAGACAGGTGAGAGCCATGGCTGATTCAGCTCGTAAACGCCCTCCGATTCCAGTGATCATCGCCGTGGTGGTGTTACTTATCGGCGGTGGCATTTGGTGGTGGTGGAGTTCAACCCAAGCAAGCTCTACCGCCACCAACCAGTACTCCGGTTCGGTGGAGGCCAACAGCTACCCGATCACCCCTGCACTGGCCGGACGGATCGTGGCGGTGAAGGTGGCCGAGGGTGACCAGGTCAGTGCTGGCCAGGTGCTGGTGCAGCTCGACGATTCGGCGCTGAAGCTGCAAGTCCAGCAGGCCAAGCAAAGCGTGGTGGCAGCCAAGGCTGCGTTGAAGAATGCCCGCGACGATGGCACCTCCGCCGATGTCACTGCGGCCAAGGCGAAAGTGGCGCAGGCCGAGGCCGCGGTGAAGATTGCCGAGATTCAACTGGGCTACACCACCGTCACCGCCCCACGCTCCGGTGTGGTCACCTCACTGGTGGCCAACGTTGGCCAAAACGGCGCCCCAGGCAAGACGCTATTGACCATTCTTGATTCCAGTGACGCATTTGTGCGCTTGTATGTGCCCGAAACCCAGATCGGCAAGGTGTCCATCGGCCAAAGCGCCAAGGTGACCACCGATTCTTCAACCAGCACTTTCGATGGCCAGGTGAGCTACATCGCCAGCGAATCGGAGTTCACCCCGAACACCGTCCAGACCAAGGATCAGCGGGTGAAGCTGGTCTATCAGGTGCGAGTGAAGCTCACCGATACCAGTGGCACCCTCAAAGCCGGTCTGCCGGTTGATGTCACCTTGGGCTGAATCGTGACCAACTCCACCGGGCCCGCGGCGATCAGCGCCACTGGACTCCACAAAAGCTTCGGGGCGACGATCGCCATCGATGGTATTGACCTGGAGGTTGGCACTGGCGCGGTGTTTGGCCTGCTCGGGCCCGATGGTGCGGGCAAGTCCACCCTGATTCGAATGTTGGCCACCGTGCTGGCTCCAGATTCGGGCACCGCCACCGTCTTTGGTCACTCAGTGAACACCGAACGGGCTGCGGTGACGCCACGGATCGGCTACATGTCACAGCGCTTCTCGATGTATCCAGATTTGTCGGTGAACGAAAACCTGGAGTTCTTCGCCACCATTCGGGGCGTGCCTCGCGCCGTCCGTCGCCGTCGGGCCCCCGAACTACTGGCCAGCATGGGGCTGGCCGAGTTTGGTGACCGGCAGGCGCAGCATCTGTCTGGTGGCATGAAGCAGAAGCTGATGCTGGCCAGCACCTTGATGCATTCGCCTGATCTGCTGCTGCTCGACGAACCAACCACCGGGGTTGATCCGGTCTCCAGGCGCGAGTTTTGGCGAATCTTGGCCGGACTGCACCGGGAAGGCACGACCGTGGTGGTAGCCACCCCTTATATGGACGAGGCCGAGCGCTGCACCCACATCGCCTTTCTGGATCGCGGTCAGATCACCCAATCTGGCACTCCAGAACAGATCAAAGCCCAGGTTCCCGGACGCCTACTCGAAGTGATCTGCGACCAGCCGAGGGTTGCGCTGGCCGCAGTAAACGGCCTAGTCGGAGTCGAATCGGCGCACCTCTTGGGCGATCTGGTGCGGGTGCTGTGGAATGCGCCAACTGATGCGTCCGAACCGATTCGGGCCGCATTGAACGCCGCTGGGGTGTCTGGCGAGGTTCGAGCCACCAGCATCGACATGGAAACCGTCTTCGCCTATTTGGCCGAGCGGCCCGCCAGCCAACCGGTTGAGGCCAAGTCATGAACGCCACGTTTAGCCGCGTCGGCGCCATCGTGATCAAAGAGTTCAAGCATCTGACCCGCGACCCGCGCACCTTGGCCGCGGTGGTGATCCTGCCGGTGATTCAGCTGCTGCTGTTCGCCTTTGCGATCAGCTTCAATGTGGACAATGTGCCCACCATCGTCGTCGACTACGACCAGACCCAGACCAGCCGCGACTATGTGCGCGCCTACGACGGTTCCACCTTCTTCAAAGTGGTTTCCCACGGCGCTTCGAACAGCGAGGTCGATGCCGCGTTCGACTCCAACACTGCCAGCGTGGCAATCATCATTCCGGCTGGTTTCGAGCGCACCATCAACACCGGCGGCCAGGCTCAGGTTGGCGTCCTGATTGATGGCAGCGAACCGAACTCAGCCAAGATCGCCAAGGCCTATTCGGTAGCCCTCAATCAGGTTTACAACCAGTCGATGACTGCCCAGTGGGCCGATTCGCAAGGTCTCGACATTTCCGGGATCGGTGGCCTGCAGCCGCGGCTACGCACCTGGTACAACCCCGAGCAGAACTCGACGATCTTTCTGATTCCTGGCCTGATGGCGGTGATCATCGCCATTGTTACCGTCCAACAAACGGCAGTGACCCTGGTGCGCGAACGCACTCTGGGCACCGAGGAGCAGCTTCGGGTCTCCCCGATGCGCCGAGTGGAGTTGATGATCGGCAAGCTATTGCCGTGGACGCTGATCGCCTTCATCGATGTGGCCTTGATCGTCTTCTTGGGCATGGCCCTGTTCCAAGTGCCGCTGCGTGGCGATCCAGTGGTGCTAGCCCTTGGCGCGGTGCTGTTCGTGTTCGCGTCCCTCGGCATGGGGCTGCTGATCTCGGCGGTGGCCCCATCGGCGGAGACCGCCAACATCGTGGCGCTGATGGTCGCCTTCCTGCCGTCCTTCCTACTGTCGGGTTTCGCTTTTCCGCTGAGCCAGATCCCGGTGGTCTTACAGGGGGTTTCCTACCTGTTCCCAGCCCGCTTCATGGTCACCATTTCGCGTGGGGTTTTCCTCAAAGGGTCGGGTCTTGGTGAGCTGTGGCCTGAGCTGCTAGCCCTGGCGATCTACGCAACTGTGGTGGTGCTGGTCGCAGCCAAGCTTTATGGACGAAAGGCCAGCCGATGAGCCTTGCCCGAATTCGGTTGCTGATCTGGAAGGAATTTACCCAGCTCAAGCGCGATCCGCTGCTGGTGCGGCTGTTGCTATTGATGCCGGTGGTCCAGCTGATCATGTTCGGCTATGTGGTCGCCGTCGATGTGCGCCATCTCTCAACTGCGGTGGTGGATCTTGACCACAGTGTCGCCTCGCGCGCCCTCACCGATGCCTTCGCCAGTTCGGAGTACTTCACCATTAACGCCACCCCGGCCAGTGAAGATGAACTGCAGCCGTTGTTGGATCGGGGCACCATCGGGGTGGCCATCGTAATTCCGGCAGGCACCGCTGATCGGCTTAGCCGTGGTGAGACTGCCCCGATCGGGATCATCGTGGACGGCTCCGATTCGCAAGTTTCGGCGGTGGGCAGTAGCTATGCGTCCCAGATCATTGCCAGTTACAACACCTCTCGGATCCAAGCCTCGGGGGTTTCAGTGGCCGCTCCGGGGGTGGACGCCCAGATTCGGGTGATGTTCAACCCAACGCTGGATCCGATCAACACGATGATTCCGGGACTGATTGCCACCATCATGATGATCTCGCTGATGGCGATCATGAGCCAGGCGGTGGTCTCGGAGCGCGAATCGGGCACTTTGGAGCAGATGTTCGTCACCCCGATCAAAGCCAGCGAGTATCTGATCGGCAAACTCACCCCCTATGCGGCATTAGCCACTGCACAGATGCTGATCGTGGCCACGGTGGGCACTTTGTGGTTCAAGGTGCCGTTCAACGGCAGCCTGGCGGTGGTGCTGGTTGGGCTGGTGCTATTCATGTTCACCTGCATCGGGTTGGGTCTGCTGATCTCGCTGATTTCACACACCCGACAGCAGGCGCAGCAGGCCATGATGTTTGTGATGATTCCCACCATGGTGTTGTCGGGGTTCATCTTCCCGATCGCCTCGATGCCAGCGTTGATTCAGCCGCTGACCAATCTGATTCCGCTCACCTTTGCCGTCCAGGTGTTGCGGGGGGCGTTTGTGAAGGGCAGCGGCTTCGTCGCACTAGCCCCGCAGCTACTCACCCTGGCCGGATTCGCCGTGGTGATCTTCACTGCCTCGGTGATCGCCACTCGACGTCGGATCAGTGAGTGAGAAAGCGATGATGAACCAGCCAGCCATTGAGGTGCACGGCCTGACTAAGACTTTCGGCAGCTTCACCGCCGTCGACGGCATCGACCTGGTAGTGCCTCGTGGACAGATTTTCGGCTTCCTGGGCCCGAACGGATCGGGCAAGACCACCACTATTCGAATGCTCACTGGCACGCTGCGTCCCAAATCGGGAAGTGCGCAGGTGTTGGGCACCGATGTGGTGCACCACCCTGATCAGGTGAAGCCGCGGATCGGCTACATGAGTCAGAAATTCTCGCTATTTGAAGATCTGACGGTGGCCGAGAACCTCAAGTTCTATGCCGGGGTTTATGCCGTACCGGCCGCGGAGTTCGCGTCTCGCCGCGATTATGTGCTCGAGATGGCCGATCTGGTTGGCCGCGAAAACGAGCTGACTCGCAATCTGTCGGTGGGCTGGCGCCAACGGCTGGCCTTGGGTGCGGCCACCATTCACGAGCCGGAGTTGTTGTTTCTCGATGAGCCAACTTCCGGGGTTGATCCGGTGGCTCGGCGGCAGTTCTGGGATCTGCTCTATGAGTTGGCCGCGCGTGGCGTGACGCTATTTGTAACCACCCATTACATGGACGAAGCCGCCCACTGCAATGAGTTGGCTTTCATCTATCGGGGTCGGATCATCGCCGAAGGCAGCCCGTCCCAGTTACGTAACGAGCAGATGGATCAGCGCATCTTTGACATCGCCGTCAGCAACTCTGATTTGGCCCTGGAATATCTCACCGGCACCGACGGAATCGATGAGGCCTACCTGTCTGGCGCATCTCTGCATGCTGCTGGTTCGGTTGACTCACCGCTGAGTGCTGATGCCATTTGCCGGCGGCTGGTTGCAGCCGGTTTCACCGACGCGGTCGTGGTTGAGGTGGAGCCCACCATCGAGGACGTGTTCGTGAATCTGGTTTCCCGCAACCGGTAATCGTCCAACCCGGCCAAAATCGGGGACCGTTCTGCTTTGCGCCACTACCCCCAGAGCTATTGCAGCCCTCTTCGGTGGCAATAAAGTCTGGCTGTGACTGATTCCACCAAACTTGAGTCGATCTTCAACTGGCTGATCTCAGTACTCCCCGAACATCTCCGCCCCGAGTCTGTGCAAGACCTATTTCGTCTCACCAGCCTTGAGCTATCCAACCTTGGGCTCACCACCCTGCCTCCAGCGATCGGCAAGCTCGCCAACCTCACCTGGATGAACCTGTCCGGCAACCAACTCAGCGAACTGCCCGAGGCCATCGGCCAACTCACCAACCTCACCGGGATGAACCTGGGCGCCAACCAACTCAGCGAAATACCCGACGCAATCAGCCAACTCACCAACCTCACCTGGCTGTACCTGGACAGAAACCGACTCAGCGAACTACCCGAGGCCATCGGCCAACTCACCGAGCTCACCTGGATGAGCCTGGGCGGCAACCAACTCAGCAAAATACCCGACACCATCGGCCAACTCACCAACCTCATCGAACTGGACCTGGGCGCCAACCAACTCAGCAAAATACCCGACGCCATCGGCCAACTCACCAACCTCACCGAACTGGACCTAGGCAACAATCAACTCAGCGACCTAACTGAGGCCATCGGCCAACTCACCAAGCTCCATATTCTGTTCCTGAGCAGCAATCAACTCAGCGCACTGCCCGAGGCCATCGGCCAACTCACCGAGCTCCGCTTCCTGTTCCTGGGCGACAGTCAACTCAGCGAACTGCCTGAGGCCATCGGCCAACTCACCAACCTCACTGAGCTGTACCTGGACAGAAATCAACTCAGCCAGCTACCCGAAACCATCAGCCAACTCACCAACCTCACCAAACTGAATCTGGACGACAACCCCTTGGGCCCAGAACTCCTCGCTGCCTATCAAGACGGAGCAGAGGCCACCCTGCGATATTTGCGCCTTTTAAACGACGAGGGTGAGTGCTCTTAAGTGAATGCAGGCTCGGGCTTGTTGGCGAAGGGCAACTCATCAACGCCACCGAGCTAAACCTGGTAGGCAATGCTGCGGTCGCTAACTCGGCCGTACGGCTCGGAGCCGATTCCAGCTCGCTTTGATCGATTTTCAACTTGCTGAACTAAACACTGGCCGAATACCGTTCCTCCGCGCTACCAAAGAACTGGATCACCAGCTGTTGCTCGAGAGGCCGCCACCCATGCCAGCACGACCACCGAAGCTAATTCTTGCTTGGATCTCACTACTGCTAACCGCAGCACTTTGGTTCACCAACTCTTCAGCGCAACCAGCAAATGCGGCCGAAACCCCCAAGACTTTGTCGATAGCCCTGCTCGGCGATTCCTACTCTGCTGGCAACGGCGCCGGCGGCTACCTTTACCCAGACGATTCCTACCGCAGCTCTCGCAACTGGGCGAGCCTGTATTCAAACTGGCTACAAGGTCAAGGCGTCCACACCACCTTGGTGAATGAGGCTCACAACGGCTGGACCACCAGCGACATCCTTGCCAGCGGCGTCCCGAAAGTGCCAACCGACACCGACCTAGTGATGATGACTGCTGGCGGCAACGATGCCTTGTTCGCCAACATCGTCAGCCAATGCTTCGTCGTCGGCTACCGCAGTCCTGATTCCTGCAAAACCGCAGTTGACTACGCCGATGGCCGCCTGCAAAAGATCCGCCAGGGAACCGAGAACATTCTCCAAGCTTTGGAAGCCAAACTTGCCCCCGACGCTCAGGTGATCCTCGTCGGCTACCCCCTACTCAACACGAAAGCGACCTACAACCTCAGAGGTTGCACCGGGCTGCTGACGAAATGCAAGGTCTACAACGCAGGCTCAGCCGTTCGAACGCTCGGCGCCAAAGCCGACAACCTGCAGGCCGAAATCATTCGCGACTGGAACTCCACCCACACCCTAAAAGCCAGTTTTGTGTCAGATCAGGGACAATTCAGCGGTCACGAACCAAATCCTTCACCACTCAGCAGAAACTCCCACCGCTGGCTCAACGAGTTTGGCGAAACTAACGGCCGCCTCGGCCTCTTCGGCGCCACCACTTCTGATCTGAGCTGGGACGCAAACGTCTGGTACCACCCAAACCGAATCGGGCACCAGCAGATCGCAGATCGCATCGCCGCCCAAATCGGCGTGCCCAGCTCAGTCCGTACGGCAACCAACGGCACGTTGAATACCGCGTCCACCTCGGACAGCGGAGCCACCAACGGCCAAGCCCAGCCCTATGCCTGGATCCAAGGCCCCTACCAAGCCCAAGTCGGCTCAACCCTCACCTTGGACGCCCGCGGCTCCTATGCTCTCGGCGGCATTGCTAGCTACCAGTGGGATCTAAACGGCGACGGTGAGTACGAAAGAACCACCTCCACCGCAACGTTGGATCAGCACTTCACCAGCAAAGCGGACGCGACTATGCACCTCAAGGTTACCGGCACCGATGGTGCGGTCAGCACGGCCGCCACCACTTTGGTGGTCACCGATGATGGCGACGCCCTGGCACCGGCAGCTGACAACTGTCCCAATATCGCCAACCCCG
Organism: Propionibacteriaceae bacterium UBA5174; assembly: GCA_002413345.1. Lineage (GTDB taxonomy): Bacteria > Actinomycetota > Actinomycetes > Propionibacteriales > Propionibacteriaceae > Propionicimonas. The sequence continues at coordinate 32,787 of DHWU01000009.1, forward strand.
ATCAGGCTGACCAAGACACTGATGGCATCGGCGACCTTTGTGACCAAACCCCTGGCCACCCGAGCGTTGATAAGGCCGGCGTCACCGAGTTAACCGGCTCCGCCACACCAGCGGCAACTCCCACAATCACGGCCACGGCAAGTCCGTCGATCAGCGGCAATGCCCGGGTGGGCGCCACCCTCAAGGCCAAGCTCCCCACCGGAGAGCGTGCAGTCGGCTGGTCCCAATCGGGGGTTCAAGTGAGCTATGAGTGGGTCGCCGATGGCGTCGTCCGATCACACGAACTGACCTACAAGCTACGTCCGGCAGATGCGGGCCTGAACCTGACCTTCCGGCTGAGCGCCACCAAGCCTGGATTCAGCACCGGCTGTGCCACTTCCAACACCAAGACGGTCTCGAAGCTGACTTCGAAAACCAGTGCCGAAATCAGCAAGACCAGCCCCGGTGTAGCTCCGCGCGCCACCATCTGGGTTCGGTCCGCGCTGCTCGATCCCACTGGCACAATCACGGTCACTTCCGGCCAGAAGGTGCTGGCCACTGCAACGATGTCGCAAGCATCTGATGGACGCATTCAGCTGGTGCTCACTGGGCTGAAAGCTGGACGGCACCTCCTGCGCTTCAGCTATTCAGGCTCAGCGCAGGTGAACCCGTCTTTGGCAACCAAACAGGTGCTGGTTCACTGATCGCGGGCTGCGTTCCAGTGTTGTGGGGCCTGGCCAGGGCCGATGCTGCCGGTGGACCGCACTCGATCTAGATTGGTCAACATGGACGCCGACACCCTGCTTGACCACTGCCTAGCCAAACCAGGGGCCTATCTCGACTTTCCATTTGGCGTAGACGTAGCCGTGGTGAAAGTGAAGGCCCCTTCGCAGCAGTCCGGCAAGATCTTCGCCCAAGTGGCCACTATCGGTGGCGTGCTGTCAACGACCCTGAGCTGCGACCCGGTCACTGCGGTGTTGTATCGCCAGCTCTACCCCGACGTGGTCGTGCGCGGCTACCACTGCCCACCAGTGCAGCAGCCCTACTTCAACACGCTGCCCTTGGCCGGAGCAGTGCCGGACGACGAGATCATCGAACTGTCCGACATCGCCTACGACGTGGTGTTGGCGAAACTACCGAAATACCGCCAACGCGAGCTGGCCGAAGCCTCTGGCACCAGAACGAAGTGAAGGCCCCGTCTGCGCCTTGGCACAAATTGGAACCGTCCCCATTCCGAGCAGCGCACCAGGAACCGTCCCCGTTCCGTCGTTCCGGGTCACAGGATCAATGCGGGCAACAGCAGCCCAGCGCCGAGCACCAACGCGCCCACGGTGATCAGTAGCCATAGCACCACCCAGACCAGTCGCGGAACTCCGGTCAGGGACGCCAATTGCCCCGCGTCACTACTGGGGCTTCGATTGCCAATCAGTTCAATCACCGGACGCGGCGCGGCCAGCAGGAACAGCCAAGCCAGGCCGTAGGCCAACCAGGCGAGTTCACCGCCAGGAACAAACCAGGACGCCGCCGCGATCGCCACGCCCACGACCAGCACCACCAGTGCCCCGTAGAAGTTGCGGATCTTCAGCAGCATCAGCGCCAGTAGCAACACCAGCAGCCATAACAGTCCAGCGGCGTAGGCGCGCGAAGCGAGAAAGGCCGCCCCCAAACCGATCACTGCCGCTGCTGGATAACCAGCGAACAGGGTGGCGATCATGCCCGGTCCACTCGCGCGTCCCCTAGTCAGGGTCAATCCCGAAGTATCGGAATGCACCCTGATGCCGGCCAGTTTGCGGCCAACCAGCAGTGCGACCACCGCATGGCCAGCCTCGTGACAAACCGTCACCAGAGTGCGGGTCAGCGGCCAGGCGAAAACCACCAAGGCCAGCGCCACCGCACCAATAATCAAGGTCACCATGGTGTTTGGCACCGGCTGGACGCTTAGCGCCCGGTGCCAAAGCTCAGTAAACAAGTCCACGGCGCACAGTGTGCCCGCTATGGCTGTGTGCTGTGATTCTGGACACTGTCTCGTGGCTGCATAACCCCCGTAACACCCTCGTCAGATTGATTTTCTATGGTGTCGTTATGCCCAACCTGTCCCGGGTGACCATCTTGCAGCCCGACCCGCAAGTGCCCATTGACCGCTTCGGCCCCTGGCTGGCGAGTAACCGGGTGCTGGTGCGGGCGATCCCGCTGTGGCGCCACGAGTTACCTGAGGTGACCGCCTTGGGGGATGGGGTGATTGTGTTGGGCGGCACGATGAGCGCCCACGATGGCGCGGAGCATTCCTGGCTCGAACCGTTGAAACAACGCATGGTCGAGCTAGTTGAGGCCGACGTGCCGGTGCTGGCCATCTGCCTAGGCCATCAGCTGTTAGCCGAGGCCTTCGGGGGCGAAGTGACCGTGGCCGAGCCCAATGGCGGTGAGCATGGCGTATTTCCGGTTTCTTGGACCGGTGCCGCCACCGTCGATCCACTGCTGGCGCTGGTAGCCAACACTCCCGCGCGCACCTCGGTGTTTGCCGAATCGCATTCCGATGTGGTCACCAAACTTCCCACCGGGGCGGCCTTGCTAGGCAGTTCTGCCGCCTACCGCAACCAGGCTTTCCGGATCGGCTCAGCGGTAGGGGTCCAGTTCCATCCAGAGGCTTCCCCGGAATTGATGGGACGCTGGGCCGAGCTTGACGGCAACAATGCCCGCGAGATGCGTCGTTGCGTACAAGCCAAAGACAACGACCTGTCCCGCAATGGTCGACTGCTGGCGTCCTCCTTCTGCACCGACCTTCGATCCCGAGCACGCGCGGCGTGATCGCTTCACCCTTGCTGTCTGATCTAGGGTTTGGTCGTCTGCACAGGAGGCTCGATGCCACGACTGATTCCGCTGTTTATCGAAGTGGCGCTGATCGTCATTTGCTTGGTCGACGTCATCCAGACGCCGCCACAGAACGCCCGCAACCTGCCCAAATGGGTTTGGCTGCTGCTCATAGTGCTGGTTCCCTACGCCGGCCCGATCGCCTGGCTGTTCGCCGGACGGCCCCGCCGCAAGGACCAACCAGCGCGCACTGCCCCGGCGTTCACCAACTATGCCAACCACGCCCGGCTCGCTCCCGACGACGACCCGGAATTTCTGGACGCCCTGAAACGCGGCAACGAACGCGAGAAGCTGCTGCGCGATTGGGAAGACAACCTAAAGCAACGCGAACAAGACCTGCGTCCCGACCCCAACCCGGGGCCAGATCCGCAGGCCAAGCCCGACGAAGAAGCTGGAACCACCCCACTCTGATTCCCTTCCCTCGGCTCGAAAAGGCCCCCCTGCTACGCTGGGAGCATGCAGATGAACCCTCGGCCAGCCACCTTGGTGAGCCTTGCGCGCACGCTGCTTTGTTGTCGTCGCGGCTGAATACCGGCAGCTTTAACGCCCAGCGCCACTGCCGAGCCGAACACCCGACCAACAGCTAAGACTTTGAGGAACCTATGGTTGGCAACGGAATCTTCCAGGCGAAAAAAACGTTGTTGCTGACTGCCGCCGCGATAGCGTTCGGTGTGACACCGAGCCATTCGGCGATTGCAGGAAAGGAACAGCGCAAGTGAGCCAGGCATCCCGCGACGAGATCTGGAATCGGATCCGAGCCGAGGTAGCCGACGACGCCCGCGACGAGCCGGCGCTGGCCAGCTTCCTGCACACCAACGTGCTGTCCCACTCTCGGCTGGAGGACTCCTTATCCTTCATCTTGGCCGCCAAGCTGGGCAGCGAAACCATCACTTCACTGACTGTGCGGGAACTATTTCGCGACGCCTTGGACGCCGACGAGTCAATCGGTGCCGCGGTCCGGGAGGACCTACGCGCCGTCCTTTCCCGAGACCCGGCCACTCGCGGGTACTCCCAACCGCTGCTGTACTTCAAGGGATTTCACGCCCTTCAGTCCTACCGGGTCGCGCATTACTACTGGAAGCACGACCGCCAACCCCTCGCGCTGTATCTGCAAAGCCGAATCTCTGAAGTCTTTGCAGTTGACATCCACCCCGGAGCCCAGATCGGCAAGGGGATCATGTTCGACCACGCCACCTCAGTGGTGATCGGCGAGACCGCGGTAGTCGAGGATGACTTCTCAATGCTGCATGAGGTGACCCTGGGCGGCACCGGGAAGGTCGGCGGCGACCGGCATCCCAAGATTGGCAAAGGTGTGATGATCGGCGCTGGCGCGAAGGTGCTGGGAAATATTCGCGTCGGTGAGGGTGCCAAGATCGGGGCCGGCTCGGTAGTGCTGGAAGACGTTGCCCCGTTCACCACCGTGGCTGGGATCCCGGCCCGCCGAGTCAGTTACCCCATCCACGGCCTGCCTGCCATGGACATCGACCCGGACCCGATCTCAAAGACGCTCCAAAACCCTTAACCAAGCCTTTAGCTCAAGGTTGTGCATAACACCTAGTCAGCGGCAATTAGCCAGCCCTGGCGGAGAAAGTACAACCCGCGGGGGGACTTGCGTCAGTCACCCCGCCGGAGAGTAAATCGCCTTGTGATGAGGGCAATCAGACTAATTTCGGCAACTTTGAGCGTCGCCTTGGTACTTGGGCTGAACACCGCCCAAGTCTCTTCGGCCGTGACTGAATCGGCCAAAGAGAGTCTCATCTCCAGCCTGGTGACCAGTGCGCAAACCGCGCAGCAGAGTTACGGCGTCCCAGCGTCGGTCTCTATCGCCCAGGCGATGGTGAACACCGATTGGGGAACCTCAGCCCTGGCCAGCAGCGCTAAGAACTACTACAACGCCAGATGCGCCGCACTCCTCACTGAATGGGGATTCAACGACCTCGCCGTGAAGCAGGTTGGCAAACGTTACATCCTCGGCGCTGAGGCCGCCGCCAGCAATCCCAACCCGACCGCCTTCGACTGCTCCGAGCTGACCCAGTGGCTCTATTCACGCTCTGGCAACACCCTCACCGACTTGGCTGCGGCCCAGTACGACGCCACGTACAAAGTGACCAGCACCCCAAAGGTCGGCGACATGGTGTTCCTGCGAAACAACCCAGCTCGGTCCAACGGGATCGGCCACGTCGCAGTGATCACCAAGAAGCTAGCCAAAGGCGACTGGCAGATCATCGAAGCCCGCGGGAGCAAGTACGGAGTAGTCAAGACCACCTTGTCGTACTGGAAGAAGCGCTCCTATTTTGCTGGGGTTCGCCGCTACGCCAAGCTCAACCTGGGTGGAGTCGCTGGCGTGCTGCTGGCCTCGTCGCTGAGTAGCTACCAAAACGGCTGCGTGTCGATCACCACCAATGGCACTACGACGAAGTACCGCAACTACACCTCGGCATCGAATTCGCTGCTGGACCATGCAGCCACCGTCTCCGCCAGCAGCGCCTACGCAGGCGTCCGGGCAGTGATGAACAACACCTCCGCCTACATTGATGCGATTGCCGGCGCCGAAAGCGCAACCCCTGCCGCTTACGCCGCTGCGATCCGGTCGGTGATCTCCACCTACAACCTCAGCAAGTACGACGAAGCCCCGCTCAACATCGTGTTGGAGTCTGGGGCCAAAGGTGCCAAAGTCACTGCCTTGCAGCAACTAGTCGCGGCGAGTGTCAGCGGCACCAAGATCACTGGCAGCTATGACTCCGCCACTGTGGCTGCAGTGAAGACCTACCAGTCCAGCAAGAGCCTCACTGCGGACGGCCAAGCTGGCCCGAAGACCATCACTTCATTGATGGCAACTCTCAGTCAGGGCAGCACCGGAACCAAGGTAAGCGCCTTGAAGACTCTGCTCAGCTTCGCCGGCTACACCACAACTGACGGCACGACTCTGGACGCCACCACAGTGGCTTCCCTGAAGTCGTTCCAGTCCAAGGTGGGAATCAGCGCCACCGGCACCACCACCAAGGACACTTGGTCTCGGCTGTTCATGCTGCTGGAGACGGCATCGACACCGTCCATCTCGGGCACCGCGATGGCCGGAAAGACGCTCACCGCCCAGGTCGGAGCTTGGGGGCCCGGATCGATCGATCTGACCTTCCAGTGGTACCGCAATGGCACTGCCATCGGTGGCGCCACCGCCTCGACCTACTCCCTCGGCTTGGCCGACATCGGTCAGGTGGTCTCGGTGCACGTGACTGGTAGCCGCGCTACCTACACCACCATGGCCCGCAGCTCGGCCAGTTCCGCCACGATCCAGCCCGGCTGGATCCGCACCGGCAAGGCGACGATCTCAGGAACCGCCAGACGGGGCCGCACTTTGAAGGCCTACCCGGGCAGCTGGAGCCCCTGGCCAAAGCTGAACTACCAGTGGTACCGAAATGGCAAGGTCATCTCTGGCGCCAGAAGTTCGAAGTACAAGCTGATCAATGCTGACCGCGGCAAGACCGTGATGGTCAAGGTGACCGGCACCAAGGCGGGCTACGCAACTGTGGTCAAGTCAGCCAGCAAGAAGGTCAGTAAGCGCTAACTCGCTAAGCCGCCCGACGGCACCCCCCAAGAAAGGTGTTTTGTCCCCGAAATCCCGCGGGGGCAAAACACCTTTACTGACTTTGTTCGCCAGCTCAGCCTCGCCCGCAGCAGCTCCAACGGGCACTCGGCCAATCCGATGCTGCACCTCAGACGGTGCAGGTGGCCTTGATCGTGATTGGGATCAGTTCCTTGCTCTTCTTGCCGTGCCTGGTAGTCACGGCCTCACCCGTGCCAGTCACTTCGTAGCTTTGGCCCGAAGCGCTGAGTTTGGCCGAAGTGCCGCTCACTGGTGCGTCCGCGGAGTAAGTGATTGCCCAGGTGACACCCTCGCTGTCTTCACCCAAGCTGATTGCCACCGTCGACACCTTCTGATTGGCAGTATCGATACTCAACTGAATCGAAGCGTCGGAGTAGAAGTCCGGATTGGCGTTTGCCACGCTCAGTTTCAACTGATCGGCAGTCCGAGTGCAGGTTCCGTTCAAACCAGACACTGGCATGTCTGGTTGGTACATAGTCAGCGAACCCGTTGCTTTGCCCTGCGCGGCAGCCGGTGACACAACCACGCTCGGCACCACAGCCGGACTTGCCGAAGTACTCGGCGTCCAAGGGGTGCTGGACGGCGCAAACTGCGCTCCCCACTCCATCATTCCGCAGCCAGAAAGCGCGGTGGCAGACACTAGGGCGGCCGTGGTCAACCCAAAGCCGCGAATCAGGGTGCGGCGCCTCGAACTAGTCACAACCCAATAGTCCTACCCGAGCCCAAACCAGACCTACCGCGACTCGCCAGATGAGCAAACGAAGGCCGCCCCAGCCCACCGTCAGCTGATCTTGATGCCGTACAGCAACTTGCCGTAGGTGCCCACCACCAAGGTGTTGCCGTACACCGCCGGGGTGGCCTCGATGTTCTTCGACAGCTGCAAGGTGGAATAGTCCTGGCCGGTGTTGGGATCGAACATATGTAGCAGTCCGCTGGAATCCCCCACCACGCCATAGATGTGGCCATCGGTCCCGGTGACCAGCACCGGCGAGCTCCAGCCAAAATGAGCCAGCTTGCGTTCCCAGGCCACTGTTCCGGTCTTGCGGTCTAGCGCCAACAGGGTTCCGCCAGTTTGCGATCCGGTCTTGGCGATGTTGAAGAAGACCAGGTCGGACACCTCTCCGGTGCCCAACACTGGAGTGGCCATCAGACCGCCGTTCACGGCCTTGTTGTAAACCGCATCGATTTGATACTGCCAAACTTGCTCGCCGGTTAGCGCGTTGATCTTCTGTAGCGTCGCCGGGCCGCTAGTGGCCCCAGCTTCACCCCGCTTGTCCATCTCGTTTCCGGTGTAGATAAACGGCCCGTCGGCGGTGTCTTCCAACACGATGGTGGCATCGGTATCGTCACCAGTTGGCCGAACCCAGACCACCTGCAAAGTCGTGGCATCCCAACACACAATGTTGCCGTCGTTATCGCCAGCAAACATCAGGTTGCGCCAAGCTGCGGCCGAACTCTCGATGCCGTGCCGACTCGAAGACGGGGTGTTGTAGTTCAGCTTGTGAATCTCTGGATTCACCGAGACTGTCTTGGCCGCAGCGTCAAACTTGGCGTTCAACTTCACCTTGTAGACCAATCCGTTTTCGGCTGGCTCGATCAGGGTGTCGGTCGCGGCATTGACCAATGCCGAGGAGTCGAAGGCACCCCAATCCCGCGGAGCACCCGCATCAGAGCCATCCCAACCGGAGATCTCCTTGTTCTGGATCAGATCGAAGATCCGATACCGCCAGGCACCCTTCTTGTCGCCGTTCTCATTCAGACCCATTCCGGAGTAGAGCAGCGGCCAGCCGCGCGGGTCGATCGACCCGGTTCCCTTGAACGCAAACCCCACGTCGATGGGCGGCTTAGTCTGCTTACCGGTGGCCAGATCGACCCGATAGACCTTGCCGTCCACCACCGGATAGATCACCTCAACGAAGTTGTCATCGTTAATCTGCTCTTGACTCAGTCCCATCGCTGCTTTGGTGGCTTTGGGCCAGTTCACTAGCAAGGGCTGCCCAGTCCAACCAGCTCCTGCCCAATACGAACCTTCCGCGGTGACGTCGCCGGTGGCTTGAGTCCAGGCGACCTGCAGCTTCTTCTCGGTAATCGCCGCGGTGCCGTAAGTGGGAGCGTCACGGAAGTTGTTGCCTCGGAAGGTCAGTACCCCAGGAATCTTGGTGTAGGTCGACGCATCACCAAATGCCACTGGCCCCGAGCCGGTGTAGTCCGAAAGCACCTGATTGTTGCCGTTCAATACCTTCCAGGTGACCTTGCCGTCGCTGCCGATGATCGCTCGGCTGTAGACCCCGTTGCCATCGGCAGTCGGAGCCGTCCAACCAGGCAGGCTGCTCAACGACACTGCTAGCTTGGCCGGATTGGTCTGCGAACTCGGTGTAAACACCGGTGCGGGCGAGTTCGGCCGGGAGCCCATCGTGACCGGATCGCTGGACGAGCAGGCAGTCATAGTGGCCGCCAATGCGATCACCGCCAGAGCAGCAAACGGCTTGGTGAGGTGAACCGATCGGATCATCAGCTTCCTTCTTCTGACTTTGGTCTTACCGAAGCGAAGTCTAGGACGCTTAACCCAACCACGCCGCGTTAGCCTCGCTGCGTCCGACGTTTGGCTGCTCCACCCGCAGTTGCATGCCACTGACCAGGTGACTCAGCCCCCGATGATCTTCGGACCAGATCAGCACCGCCAAACTCGCCACACTGAAGGCAGCCATCAGCAAGGGAACTCCCAGCGCGGCCAGGAGCTCATATCCGCCGACTCCGAAAATGAATTTCAAGATGCGGGAGCCGACCACCGACCTCCCACTGGCCACTGGCTGGAGGCCAACCGTCGACTCCCCCAGCGTTCGGCCCTTGGCCAGGATCCAACCGAATTGCACGGCGGCGGGCACCCCGACGGCCAAGACCGTGCCGATCCAATCGGTGTCGCCTTCTAGACGCCACGACATGACAGCCACCGAAAACACCCGCCACCCAACGACCAGCCCGAAGCCGATTCCAAACATCACCATCAAGTCCGAGCCCACGCCGACCAGTCGCCGTCCCAAGCTCACTCGAAGCGGTTGCGCCTTCGGGTGGACTGCCGCACCAACTACCAGCAATGCCGGAACGGCCAGCACAGAGCCAATCCCAGCACCCAAGGTGTTGGCAATCAGGTCGTCCACGTCGAACACCCGGTAGGCACACCCGTAAAGCCCCCAGACTCCGGTGAGTTGGGTGAACTCAATCGCTGTCGAGATCAGCAGCCCGAGGGCGATCGCGACCACCACCCCACGCCGAGCCAAGATCCGCAGGAAGAAGCCCAAGGGGGCAAACAACACCACGTTGAAGACCACCTGCAGCAACGCCCGATTGCGCCACAGCGGTCGCGGATCGGCCGCAATATCACTCAGGAAACCCAGTGGGTTCAGATTGGGGCCCACGCACTTGAAGCTGCCCGGACTCGGCATCGGAACCAAGGTGTAACTCCACAAAGCCACGAAATAGACCGCCACTGCCACCAAGGCCAAGACGTCGAGCGCTCGCAGCCGGCCAACCTTGCGATAGCGAAACGCCGCCACCGGCACGAACAGCGCTATGGCGAGCAAGCCGCCCAGAATCAGCGCCACCCAGGTACTGGGCCCAAACTGCTTCAGCATCGATACTCCTTGAACGGTCTTCCCGCCTTTTCCACCAGCCAGTCTGGCGGTAACCACTGCTCACTGCCGGACATCCACCCGGTGGCAGCGACAATCAGCCACCTGCACTGGTGCGCTGGTCCACCGGCGACATCCCGGGTGCTGCCATCGGTTAACTCGCTCCCGCCTGCCACCCCCGCAACCGCCCCGCAGCTAGCATTAGGCCTCAGCAAAGCTGAGTTGGCCACTGAGTTTGGTGGCCACTGAGCTTGTTGACCACTGGGCCCGACGACCTCGCCAAGATCTTGGCTCCGCCCATCGCCTCGACTTTCTATCCGTCCTAAGGAGTGCCGGTATGCAACCAGTGGTGGTGGCCACCGATGGATCCTGTCTAACCAATCCGGGCCCAGGCGGTTGGGCTTGGGCCAGCGCCGATGGCCGCCAAGGCAGCGGTGGGCATGCGGGCACCACCAACAATCTGATGGAGTTGCGCGCGGTCTACGAACTGCTCGACGCTTACCCGCCCGAGGTTCCGCTGTTGATCCAGGCCGACAGCATGTACGTGATCAACATCTTCACCCGGTGGCTGTCGGGCTGGCAGGCAAAAGGCTGGCAGACCGCCGCCAAGAAGCCGGTGGCAAACCGCGAGGCGATCGAGCTGATCGCTGAGCGTCTGGACGGCCGCAAAGTGCGTTGGGAACACGTCAAAGGCCACTCGGGACACCCATTGAATGAGCTGGTCGACTCCCTAGCCAGGGCGGCTGCCACCAAAGTGCGCGACTCGGCCAACTGAGCCAACGCCAAGTCTGGGTGAAGACGCCAACGGCGGGAACGGCTAGATGCCGTTCCCGCCGCGAGGCTAATCGATCAGGAAATCGAATCAATGATGTTGTTGTAGACCTCAGGACGTGCCTTGCGAACCCGCATTGCCTGCACCACACCGATGATGATCGCGATCGGGACGACCACCAGCAGCGCACCAGCGGTCTCCCAGCCGCCACCGACCAGAGCCGGGAAGTAGGCCACGATCACCGCAGCGACCACCACCAATCCCAGCGCTGCCACCGACGGGGCAATCTTGGTGGACCAGGCCGTACCTGGGATGTTGATCTTCGCGAAGTAGACAACTACTGCAACTGAAGTCAACGCCATCAAGGTGACGATGGAAATCGTGGAGATGCCCGAGAGCCAGGTGAAGATCTGCATTACCGGATCCCAGCCCATGACCGTCAGCGCGATCAGGACAACCGCGGCGGTGCCGGACTGCACGAGGGACGAGAAGGCCGGCGAACCGTGCCGGCCGTGGACGGTACCCAGGCGGGCTGGCAGCAGACCAACATTGCCCATCGCGTGCTGGTAGCGGGTGAGCACATTGTGGAATGACAGCACGCAGGCAAACAGGCTGGTCAACAGCAGCCCCTGCATCACAGTCGCACCGACCACGCCGAGGTACCTCATTGCGGTATCCATCAGCATGCCGCCAGCATTCGCCGTGGCAACATCGACAACCTGACTCGGACCCCAAGCCATCACCATGGCCCACGAAGCGAAGCTGTACAGCAGGCCGATCGCGATGACTGCGGCATAAGTGGCCCGCGGAATGGTCTTGTCGGGGTCTTTGGCTTCATCACGGAAGATTGCGGTGGACTCAAAGCCGATGAATCCAGCCATTGCCATCATCAGGCCGATGCCCGGGGAGCCCGAGGACCAAGCCGGAATCGTGAACGGCGCCAACGACAGCCCTTCGGCACCACCTTGGAAGATTACCGACGCCGACAGGGCCAAGGTGACCCCAACTTCGGCGGTCAAGAAGACTGCCAGCACCTTGGCACTGAGCTGGACGTCCCGGTATCCGAGGAAGCCAACAAGAGCGATAACCGCCAACGAATACAGCCACCAGGGAGCCTCTGGAACACCGAGGGTCGTCATGGTCAGGTTGAGTGAGAACCCGATGTAGCCGTAGACGGCCAGCTGGACCGTCGTGTAAGTGAGCAGAGCCAGCCAGGCCGCACCCACCCCCAGCGGACGACCCAGGCCGTAGCCGATATAGGTGAAGAAGGCGCCAGGTTTCGGCACCGCCCGCGACATGGTGGACAAACCCACCGAGAACAGCAGCAATATCGCTGCAGCGATGACGAAGTTGAGCGGGAATCCCACCCCATCGCCGATCATGATTGCGACTGGTGTACTGCCGCCAATGACGGTGAGGGGCGCTGCCGCCGCCACCACCATGAACACAATTCCGCTCACTCCTAGCGACCCGCTGAGCTTGCGGTTGTCGGTGGAGATTGGAGCCAAAGAAACCTCAGTAGCCATGGATTAATCATGACCATGCCGCATTGCATCAGAGTCTCTGCCCTGTTACGAAATGGAGTCATTTCAAATCAATGCGAACGCAGTTCTCTAAATAAACATAGGGGCCCACCGCACCAAATCTTCACCGGGCAGGCACTATCCCTGTCACCCATTCGGGTGACCGGGCCCACCCGGCCCCGACTAGGCGCTACGCCCCCTGCCAAGGCCGGGCGGCACCAAGACACACCAATTACCGCGGCGTGAGTATTGAACACTTACTCACGCCACGGAACGGCCAGACTTAATTAACTCGTTGACACCCTCAGGAGCATTTTTCTGATCTATATCGGTTCAGTGAAAGAATCAGGACAGCCGCGAAACTACCGCTGGAATGATTTGCTTCAAATCCCCAACCACGCTCAGGTCTGCCAGCCGATGGATCGGCGCATCAGGATCACTATTCACCGCCAGGATCTGTCGGGCAGTGCGCATCCCAGCGATGTGTTGAATCGCACCGGAGATGCCTAAAGCGACGTAGAGATCTGGTGACACCGTCTTACCGGTCTGCCCCACCTGAAAACTGCTGGGCACATACCCGGCATCTACCGCAGCCCTTGATGCACCGACCGCGCCACCGAGAGCATCAGCCAAAGCCTCAACCGGGGCAAAATCTCCATCAGTTCCGCGCCCACCGGAGACCACCACGCTCGCCTCGGCAAGTTTGGGACGCACCGACGCTGCCACCGGTTCGACCTGGACCACCTCCGAAACAACCGAGGTGGGCAAATAGCTGAAGTGGGCTTGATACACCTGAGGCTCTATCGGCGCCTCAACCGCCGGACAGCTTCCCGGCTTCACCGTGAACACCGCGACCGGAGTCTTGACCGCAGCCGTGACGGTGAACTTGCCCGCCCAAACCACCTTGTCAACCTGCACTCCATTACCGGCGCCACGAATGGCGGTCACATCGGTAATCAGCCCGGCGCCAAGTTTCGCCGCAACTAATGCAGCAACCTCATTGCCTTCCAGGCCTGCCGGCACCAAGACCACGGTGGCCGAAGCATCAACCACACGTTCGGTCAGCAATGCCGCCTTGGCGCCGATCAGATTCCCAGCGAGCTGGGGGCAATCCACCAAATGCACCTCGGCGGCACCGAATCGGCCCAGGTCAGCGATCAACTCGTGATTAGCTTCACCGGCGAACACCGCCACTGGGCGACCCAGTTGTGCAGCCATGGTGAGCAATTCGGCGACCGAGGCATCCAACACTCCGCCAGTTGCGGTGGCCATCACTACAACAGTCATAACTCAGTCCTCACTTGGTCGCATCGACTAGGAATTTCACGATTTCGTCAACACTGCTGCCGTTGTCATCGACGATCACCCGACCGGCGGCCCGGTCCGGGTTGCGAACCGTGGCAATGACTTCCACTCGAGCTGCGGCCAGGCCGACCGAATCCGGGCTGACGCCAAGATCGGCCAAAGCCATCTTGGTGACCTGCTTCTTCTTGGCCGCCAACACGTCTTTGAAGCTTGGGTAGCGAGGCTCCCCGGATTGATCGGTGACGCTCACTACCGCTGGCAATCCGGCAATGATGGTGCGAGACCCGGTCTCATCCACCCGATCGATTTGCAGACTCTGTCCGTCCACGGTCAAGGCAGCGGCCTGGCTCAGTAGCGGCCAGCCCAAGGCGTCGGCCAGCAAGGCTGGCAGCACCCCGATCCCGGCATCAGTTGAGCTCATCCCGCACATCACCAGACCAACTTCGCCGACCGATCGAGCTGCCGAGGCCAGCACCGTGGCGGTGCCGAAGACATCGCTGCCCGCGATTGCCGGGTCAGTCACCAAGACAGCGTCGTTGGCGCCCATTTGCAGAGCTTTACGCAAGGCGATTTCGGCGTCATCGCTACCCACCGTGAGCACGGTCACCGTCGCGTCAGCAAGCTCGGCCCGAAGCTGAAGCGCCTGCTCAACGGCATATTCATCGAGTTCGGACAGCCGTCCCGAACCACCGGTACGGGCCAAGGTCTGGTCCTCCTCGAAGCTCACCTCATCGGTGGCGTCGGGCACATACTTCACACAAACCAGGATCTTCATGCCTGTTCGTCCTTCCTCGGTTGAGCTGAATCAAGCCCTCGCTTAACCCCGGCCAAGACCAGGTGGGCCACATCAGTTACTTGGGGTGCCTCATCGCGGGCGGCGCCAGCATCGCTGAGCATGATCGCGCAGTAGGGGCAGGCCGTGGCCACAGTCGCTGCCCCGGTCGCGACAGCTTCGTCCATTCGGGCCGAATTGATCCGGGTGCCGAGCTTTTCCTCGGTCCACATCCGGGCACCACCGCCACCGCAGCACAGGCTGGTTGCGGCGTGATGTTCCATTTCGACCAGATCGGCTTCTCCCAGACCGGCCAGCAGTTCCCGAGGAGCGTCGAACTCTTGGTTGTGTCGACCCAAGTAGCAGGGGTCGTGATAGGTGATCTGCACCTTCTCTTGCTCGGGCGGTTCAACCAGGTTGAGCTGTCCGGCGCGGATTAGCCGGTTCAGCACCTGGGTGTGGTGTTCCACCCGGTATGCACCACCCAGTTGGGAATACTCGCGGGACAAGGCATTCAGGCAGTGGGCGCAGGTGGCCACGATCTGCTTCACGCCATACTCAGCGAAAGTCTCGATGTTTTCGACTGCCAACCCTTGATAGGTGGCCTCGTTCCCCGCTCGCCGAGCGGCGTCCCCACAGCAGGTTTCAGCCTGACCGAGGACAGCGAACTTCACTCCGGCAAGGTGCAGCAGCTCCGCGACTGCGGCTGTGGTGCGCTTGGCTTTCTCATCAAAGGCGCCCGCGCAGCCCACCCAAAGCAAGGTGTCCACTTCTTCGGCGCTAGCAAGATCTTTGCCGAGCACCGGGACGGAGAAGTCCAGCCCCTTAGCCCAGTCCATCCGGTCACGAGCGGGCAGCCCCCACGGATTGCCCTTGGTCTCCAAATTGGCGAACAGGGAGTTGAACTCTTCAGGAAAGTCCGAGGCCACCATCACTTCATGGCGCCGCAGATCAAGAATGTGATCGACATGCTCGATGTCGACTGGGCACTGATCAACGCAGGCACCACAGGTGGTACAACTCCACAAAGTGTCGGGGTTGATCACCAGGCCAACCAAGCCTTCGCTGGCCGAATCGCTGCCAGCCGCCCCAGAAGACGAAAGGGCGCTCGCCACGTCGGCGCTGTGGTCGCGTCCGGCGGCATGATCGCGCAACGCCAGGGTGAACAGCTTCGGTGACAGTGGTTTGCCGGTGTTCCAAGCCGGACATAGATCTTGGCAACGACCACATTCGGTGCAGGAGGCGAAGTCGAGCAGGGATTTCCAGCCGAACTCCTCGATCTTGCCCACCCCAAAGGTCGCGTCTTCATCCAGATCATCAATGTCGCGAATGTCAAAGAGCTTGCCAGCCACCAACATCGGCGCAGCTGCGCCCAGTGCGGCACTACCGTCGAGTTCGCGGCGGGCGTAGACATTCAGTACCCCGAGGAAACGGTGCCAGGCCACGCTCATGGTGACGCTGTAACCGATTACCCCTAGCCAGAGCATCGAGACCAGGATCTTTACCGCAGCGGTCACGGTGATTACCCCGGCCAGTGTCTCCGGCGACCAACCCGCCAGGGCGCCGCCAACCCAACTAGTGAGCGGATAGTGCACCCAACTACCTGCCGCAGCCGTGGCCG